>NZ_CAJNKE010001096.1 GCF_905232215.1 Burkholderia sp. LMG 13014 | reverse complement strand
TGGCTTAGGGAGCCTGACGATTACCTACTTTCACACGGGAATCCGCACTATCATCGGCGTAGAGTCGTTTCACGGTCCTGTTCGGGATGGGAAGGGGTGGGACCGACTCGCTATGGTCATCAGGCAAA
>NZ_CAJNKE010001095.1 GCF_905232215.1 Burkholderia sp. LMG 13014 | reverse complement strand
GTGACGCCGTAGGCCCCGAGCGCGATGCCGACGAGCAGCACGTTGTCGCCGCCCGGGATGGTTTTCGCGTAGACCGAGAACACCGGCATGATCATGAACAGGCCGAGCATGCGCAGCGCGAAGATCGCCGCGAGCGACGTGGTCGCGCGCA
>NZ_CAJNKE010001094.1 GCF_905232215.1 Burkholderia sp. LMG 13014 | reverse complement strand
TTCAATGACAAGCGTTCGACTTGGGTCGAATCTTTGTCATTGGCGATTGAGCCAGTCAGATTGATATGAGTAAAACCATATCGGCTGTCGTTCTTTAACAATCTGGAAGAAGTAAGTAATTTGGATAGCGGAAGCGTCTTGAGATGGACGTGG
>NZ_CAJNKE010001093.1 GCF_905232215.1 Burkholderia sp. LMG 13014 | reverse complement strand
TTGTTGACGAAATGCGAAACACGGTTCATAATCTCGCTTCTCTGCTGCTGAAAACGCAGCGCTGCTGAGAAACACGAAGTTCCTCGCAGAAATGCTCTTTAAAAATTAACAGCCGATAAGTGTGGGCGCTTGATGGAAGCGAGCTGATCCTCGGATCAGAT
>NZ_CAJNKE010001092.1 GCF_905232215.1 Burkholderia sp. LMG 13014 | reverse complement strand
TCACGTCCATCTCATAGACGCTTCCGCTATCCAAATTACTTACTTCTTCCAGATTGTTAAAGAACGACAGCCGATATGGTTTTACACATATCAATCTGACTGGCTCAATCGCCAATGCAAAATTCTCGGTTCAATGGTATGAACCAAGCCCTTAGCGTTGGT
>NZ_CAJNKE010001091.1 GCF_905232215.1 Burkholderia sp. LMG 13014 | reverse complement strand
AAGGAGGCGACCCGCAAGGCGATGGGCCAGATCACCGGCGCACTCGTCGGCGTGGCGCTCGTGCTGTCGGCGGTGTTCGTGCCGGTGGCGTTCTCCGGCGGCTCGGTCGGCGCGATCTATCGTCAGTTCTCGCTGACGATCGTGTCGGCGATGGTGCTGTCGGTGCT
>NZ_CAJNKE010001090.1 GCF_905232215.1 Burkholderia sp. LMG 13014 | reverse complement strand
AAATTAAAGACAGACTCAGGGGTCTGTAGCTCAGTCGGTTAGAGCACCGTCTTGATAAGGCGGGGGTCGTTGGTTCGAATCCAACCAGACCCACCACCGTCTTGTGTGGCGGTACACACCTGAGGAATATCTGTACATGGGGGCATAGCTCAGCTGGGAGAGCACCTGCTTTGCAAGCAGGGGGTCGTCGGTTCGATCCCGTCTGCCTCCACCAATC
>NZ_CAJNKE010001089.1 GCF_905232215.1 Burkholderia sp. LMG 13014 | reverse complement strand
GCTCTTGATCGTCATCCGCGTCTTGTGTCGCGGCAGTTCGTACGGCGGTAGCTGCAGGCGGTTGTAGGTGCGACCGGTGATGACCGGTTGGTCTGGATCGCCGTCAAAAAAGTCGACGATGACCTCCTGACCGATGCGCGGAATCGCCATGTGTCCCCACAGCGCCCCCGCCCAGTTCTGCGCAACACGGATCCAGCACGAGCTGTGCTCGTCGTGCC
>NZ_CAJNKE010001088.1 GCF_905232215.1 Burkholderia sp. LMG 13014 | reverse complement strand
TCACGCCCATCTCAAGACGCTTCCGCTATCCAAATTACTTACTTCTTCCAGATTGTTAAAGAACGACAGCCGATACTTTCGTACCGCTCTGACTGGCTCAATCGCCAATGAGAAAAACTCGAACCAAACTTCATTCGAATGTTTATCATTGATGATTATCGAAAGCGGCCGGCATTATAACCGATTAAACCGCTAACAGACAGTCTTTCTGTCTTTATCA
>NZ_CAJNKE010001087.1 GCF_905232215.1 Burkholderia sp. LMG 13014 | reverse complement strand
GCCGATCTTCAGCGTGGCTGACTACGGTCTCGTCGGCGATCTGTTCGCGCTCGTGCCGGAACTCGTGGCCGAGCTCGGCTGACGCAGTGTGATGCTTCGGTAAGCACACGAGAAGAGGGGCGCGACGAGCGCCCCTTTTTTTCGCCATCGACAGAAGGGGGAAGAGGGAGACACCTCATGAGCTATCAAGCCCCTGACCGGCACGACGACGGTTCGATGAAATGAAAAAGGCGCCCCTCG
>NZ_CAJNKE010001086.1 GCF_905232215.1 Burkholderia sp. LMG 13014 | reverse complement strand
CGTCCTGCCCGATGTCGTGCCGGCGATCCCGCCCGATCGTGACCTGCTCGTCATGCCCCACCGTCTCCTTGCGGTCGTTACCGATCGCAATCGTCTCGTCGTGCTCGACCTGCTCACTGCGGTCATTGCCCACGAAGGTGGTTTCATCGTGGTTGACGTGGATGTTCTGATCGCGCTGCGCGTGAACGTAGATTTCCTCCTGCCCGGCCTCATCTTCAAAGCGCAGCTCGTTGAAGCCTTCGCCCTTGTGCGTCTG
>NZ_CAJNKE010001085.1 GCF_905232215.1 Burkholderia sp. LMG 13014 | reverse complement strand
ACTCTTGATCGTCATCCGCGTCTTATGTCGCGGCAGTTCGTACGGCGGTAGCTGCAGGCAGTTGTAGGTGCGGCCGGTGATGACCGGTTGGTCTGGATCGCCGTCAAAAAAGTCGACGATGACCTCCTGCCCGATGCGAGGAATCGCCATGTGCCCCCACAGCGCTCCCGCCCAGTTCTGCGCGACCCGGATCCAGCACGAGCTGTGCTCATTGTGCTGACCCTGACGATCCCACGGGAACTGCACCTTCACTCGGCCGTACTCGTCGGTGTAGATCTCTTCGCCCTCCGGGCCCACGACTACCGCCGGT
>NZ_CAJNKE010001084.1 GCF_905232215.1 Burkholderia sp. LMG 13014 | reverse complement strand
AGTGCGTCGAAAGCCAGTGTCGCCCTGAACGAACGACGAGACCGCGCCGTGCACATACCGCACGGGCTGGCCGCTCTGCCAGATGGTCAGCAGGCCATTACGATCGAGTATCTGACCAAAGTCGATGGCCGGATTGGCACTGGCCAGTTCGACCGCCAGGCGGAAGGTTTCGGACAATCCCTCATGCAGCGCGAACTCGACGACCTCAAATGACTCGTCGCCGGCAGTGAAGGTAAAACGCAGATCGGATGACGTCACCATAAGTATTCCTTAACGGCCCATGATCGGGCCGTCGATCTACACATGCCCCGAGCGACCGACGCACGCACCAGC
>NZ_CAJNKE010001083.1 GCF_905232215.1 Burkholderia sp. LMG 13014 | reverse complement strand
ATCGGTGCGTGCGCCGGTCGCTCGGGGCATGTGTAGATCGACGGCCCGATCATGGGCCGTTAAGGAATACTTATGGTGACGTCATCCGATCTGCGTTTTACCTTCACTGCTGGCGACGAGTCATTTGAGGTCGTCGAGTTCGCGCTGCATGAAGGGTTGTCCGAAACCTTCCGCCTGGCGGTCGAACTGGCCAGTGCCAATCCGGCCATCGACTTTAGACAGGTTCTTGATCGTAATGGCCTGCTGACCATCTGGCAGAGCGGCCAGCCCGTGCGGTATGTACACGGCGCGGTTTCTTCGTTCGTTCAGGGCGATACGGGTTTTCGACGTACG
>NZ_CAJNKE010001082.1 GCF_905232215.1 Burkholderia sp. LMG 13014 | reverse complement strand
TCACCGCCCGGCGTCGGGTTGTAGATCACTGGCTCGCCGTCGAGGCGACCGAAGATGAACAGCCGATCGCAGTGAATCAGCCGGTGCCCCTCTTTGCGGTGCTGGAAAGCGTAGAAGAAGCCTTCCTCGCGCAGGATGCGTTCGACGAAGTCGTAATCGGTGTCGCCGGCCTGCACGCAATACTCGCGGGCGAGGTGTTCGTTGGTGGCGCGTTGCTCGTAGTTCATCGTCAGGCCATGTGCCTTGAACACGGCAGTCGCGATCTCGGTCACGCTCAGGGTCTGGAAGATCCGCCAGTCCGACGAGAGCTTGAGGCGTGCCAGACGCGGCTCGACCAC
>NZ_CAJNKE010001081.1 GCF_905232215.1 Burkholderia sp. LMG 13014 | reverse complement strand
GACGCAGTTGCCAACACGCAGAGACTGGCGAATAGAAGTCGCAGAGCAAGGTCGATAAATTTCATGTCGGGTCGATTCATCTCAGACGACGGCTGATGTGCCGGACGTCGACGGAACGGTCACCTGGGCGTGCATCGTGCCTGTAGCACGGTGATCCTCAAAAGGCAGGAGAAATCCTTTCAGAGGCGCCTTACCCGCTTTCCATACATCGCGATTGTTATCCATACGAGCCACCCATCGCTTGAACGTCGAGGGAATTTCCTTAAAGTCTCCACTACCTGAAATATCACCGCCCGAGTGGAGCTTGAATATTCTTTCCCGCAGTGGGGCGGCGTAGTCCAATCCAGTCGCACCGATGTTGATCTCGCTGTCT
>NZ_CAJNKE010001080.1 GCF_905232215.1 Burkholderia sp. LMG 13014 | reverse complement strand
AGGCACGATCCACAGCACGACGCCGATCGCGAGGATCGACAGCACGCCGACGATCGCGAACAGCCCGCTCATCCCGACCCAGTGGAACACGATCGGCGCGCCGACGATCGCGACCGCGAACGACACGCCGATCGAGCCGCCGACCATCGCCATCGCCTTCGTGCGGTTCTGCTCGGAGGTCAGGTCGGCGATGAACGCGAGCACCGCGGACGACACCGCGCCCATCCCCTGGATCACGCGGCCGACGATGATCCACGTGATGTCGTGCGCGGATGCGGCGACGAAGCTGCCGATCGCGAAGATCACGAGGCCCGTGGCGATCACCGGCTTGCGGCCGAACTTGTCGGACGCCCAGCCGTAGAAGATGTAGAACAGCGACTGC
>NZ_CAJNKE010001079.1 GCF_905232215.1 Burkholderia sp. LMG 13014 | reverse complement strand
GGGCACGATCCACAGCACGACGCCGATCGCGAGGATCGACAGCACGCCGACGATCGCGAACAGCCCGCTCATCCCGACCCAGTGGAACACGATCGGCGCACCGACGATCGCGACCGCGAACGATACGCCGATCGACCCGCCGACCATCGCCATCGCCTTCGTGCGGTTCTGCTCGGAGGTCAGGTCGGCGATGAACGCGAGCACCGCGGACGACACCGCGCCCATCCCCTGGATCACCCGGCCGACGATGATCCACGTGATGTCGTGCGCGGACGCGGCGACGAAGCTGCCGATCGCGAAGATCACGAGGCCCGTGGCGATCACCGGCTTGCGGCCGAACTTGTCGGACGCCCAGCCGTAAAAGATATAGAACAGCGACTGT
>NZ_CAJNKE010001078.1 GCF_905232215.1 Burkholderia sp. LMG 13014 | reverse complement strand
GTGATCGATGCAACTTCGTCATGTTCGCGCGCGAGCCGCAACTCGACGCTGATCGGCACGCTCCATCCCGTCCCGAACAGGCTGTCGGCACGATCATCGAGGCTGCTATAGAAGCGCTGCCAAACGATCGGCAGCGGCCCGGGCAGCACGAAGTCGGTATCGTCCGTGCCATCGAGAACCTTGCTGCCGGTGATGACGTTAACCGGATGCCCCGCCGAAGGCCGCGCCAGACTACCCAGCCAGGTACCGAACGCACTCGCCGCAAAATTGACCGCAAGACACGGCACCTTGCTCTTCAGAAAGTCGCCCCAACTCATCTTCCCGCGGCCACACACCGCGAGCGCGATACCGAGCGCCGCCCCCAGCCACCCGAGCCGCGTAGCCGACTTCACATCCCGCACCCGCTGCGTCCCACCGCCGATGAAGACGTTGTCCGAGCCTTCGGCAATCGTCCCGTCGCACGTCGTCTTGTCGCC
>NZ_CAJNKE010001077.1 GCF_905232215.1 Burkholderia sp. LMG 13014 | reverse complement strand
TCAGCCACAACCCAGCCTACGGACCTTCGCTTATACCGAGAACGTGCGTACTGCGCGCCAGGTGCAGCGCGACTACACGTTCAAGAATCCGCGCTTCAACCACGAGTACCCACGCGACGGCACCGATCTCGATCATCAGGGCCGCGGCTACGCCCGCTACGACTATCCGGGCCGATATAAACACGAAGCCAGCGGCAAGGCGTTCACTCACGATCGGCTGCGCGGCCACCGGCGCGATGCACGTGTGGCGGTCGTCAGTGGCGATGACGCGCGCTTGCAACCGGGTATCGCCTTCGCGCTCACGGGCCACCCGCGCGAGGATATGAACCGTAGTTGGCGTCCGGTGAGCCTGGTGCATCACGGCAAGCAGTACACCAGTCAGGCCGAGGAGAGTGCCGACGCACAACACGGCACGTACTACGGCTACGAAGCGGTACTGGTGCCGGACGATGCCGAATGGCGCGCTGAGCCGTTGCCGCACCCGCGCATCGA
>NZ_CAJNKE010001076.1 GCF_905232215.1 Burkholderia sp. LMG 13014 | reverse complement strand
GCGAACGTGCAGCCGAACTCGGGTTCGCAGGCGAACCAGGGCGTGTTCTTCGCGATGCTCAAGCCGGGCGACACGATCATGGGCATGAGCCTCGCGCACGGCGGCCACCTGACGCACGGTTCGCCCGTGAACATGTCGGGCAAGTGGTTCAACGTGGTGAGCTACGGCCTGAACGAAAACGAAGACATCGACTACGAAGCAGCCGAGAAGCTCGCGCAGGAACACAAGCCGAAGCTGATCGTCGCGGGCGCATCGGCGTTCTCGCTGAAGATCGATTTCGAACGTCTGGCGAAGATCGCGAAGTCGGTCGGCGCATACCTGATGGTCGACATGGCTCACTATGCGGGCCTGATCGCAGCGGGCGTGTACCCGAACCCGGTGCCGCACGCGGACTTCGTGACGACGACGACGCACAAGAGCCTGCGCGGCCCGCGCGGCGGCGTGATCCTGATGAAGGCCGAGTACGAGAAGCCGATCAACTCGGCAATCTTCCCGGGCATCCAGGGCGGCCCGCTGATGCACGTGATCGCGGGCAAGGCGGTGGCGTTCAAGGAAGCGCTGTCGCCGGAGTTCAAGGCGTACCAGGAGAAGGTGGTCGAGAACGCACGCGT
>NZ_CAJNKE010001075.1 GCF_905232215.1 Burkholderia sp. LMG 13014 | reverse complement strand
CTCCTCGATCCGTGCGCGCACGAACATCCCCGGCAACAGCACGCGGCCCGGGTTCGGGAAGATCGCGCGAATCGTCACCGAGCCGGTGGTCTGGTCGACCGTCACGTCCGAGAACTGCAGCTTGCCGGGCTCCGAATAGGTCTTGCCGTCTTCCAGGATCAGCGACACTTTTGCCGCGCCCGGGCCGCTCGTCTTCAGCTTGCCGCTCTGTACGTCCTGGCGCAGCTTCAAGCCGTCGAGGCTCGACTGCGTGAGGTCGACATACACCGGGTCGAGTTGCTGCACCGTCGACATCAGCGTTGCCTGGCTCGCCTGCACGTACGCACCCGGCGTCACCTGCGAAATGCCGACGCGGCCCGAAACCGGCGACACGACATCGGTGTAGCCGAGGTTGATCTGTGCGGTATCGACCGCTGCCTTGCCGGCCGCGACGTCTGCCGCAGCCTGGCCTTGCGTGGCCACCGCGTTGTCGTAGTCCTGCTTGCTGACCGCGTTCGCGGCCACCAGCACCTTGTAGCGTGCGACCAGCGCGTTCTGCGTGACGAGGTTCGCCTGCGCCCGCGCAAGCGTCGCCTTTGCACTATTCAGCGCAGCGACGTACGGCGCCGGGTCGATCTTGTAGAGA
>NZ_CAJNKE010001074.1 GCF_905232215.1 Burkholderia sp. LMG 13014 | reverse complement strand
TTCCTCGATCCGTGCGCGCACGAACATCCCCGGCAACAGCACGCGGCCCGGGTTCGGGAAGATCGCGCGAATCGTCACCGAGCCGGTGGTCTGGTCCACCGTCACGTCCGAGAATTGCAGCTTGCCGGGCTCCGAATAGGTCTTGCCGTCTTCCAGGATCAGCGACACTTTTGCCGCGCCCGGGCCGCTCGTCTTCAGCTTGCCGCTCTGTACGTCCTGGCGCAGCTTCAGCCCGTCGAGGCTCGATTGCGTGAGGTCGACATACACCGGGTCGAGCTGCTGCACCGTCGACATCAACGTTGCCTGGCTTGCCTGCACGTACGCGCCCGGCGTCACCTGCGAAATGCCGACGCGGCCCGAAACCGGCGACACGACATCGGTGTAGCCGAGGTTGATCTGCGCGGTATCGACCGCCGCCTTGCCGGCCGCGACGTCCGCCGCGGCCTGGCCTTGCGTGGCCACCGCGTTGTCGTAGTCCTGCTTGCTGACCGCGTTCGCGGCCACCAGCACCTTGTAGCGCGCGACCAGCGCGTTCTGCGTGACGAGGTTCGCCTGCGCCCGCGCAAGCGTCGCCTTTGCACTATTCAGCGCGGCGACGTACGGCGCCGGGTCGATCTTGTAGAGG
>NZ_CAJNKE010001073.1 GCF_905232215.1 Burkholderia sp. LMG 13014 | reverse complement strand
GGCAAGACCGCAGTCGTCACGGGCGCCGCGAGCGGCATCGGCAAGGAAATCGCACTCGAGCTCGCGAAGGCGGGTGCGGCCGTCGCGATCGCCGACCTGAACCAGGACGGCGCGAACGCCGTTGCCGACGAGATCGTCAAGGCGGGCGGCAAGGCGATCGGCGTCGCGATGGACGTGACGAACGAGGAAGCCGTGAACAGCGGGATCGACAAGGTGGCCGAAGCGTTCGGTTCGATCGACATCCTCGTGTCGAACGCAGGCATCCAGATCGTCAACCCGATCGAGAACTACTCGTTCTCCGACTGGAAGAAGATGCAGGCGATCCACGTCGACGGCGCATTCCTGACCACCAAGGCCGCGCTCAAGCACATGTACAAGGATGATCGCGGCGGTGTCGTGATCTACATGGGTTCGGTGCACTCGCACGAAGCGTCGCCGCTGAAGTCGGCCTACGTGACAGCCAAGCACGGCTTGCTCGGCCTGGCCCGCGTGCTGGCGAAGGAAGGCGCGAAGCACAACGTGCGCTCGCACGTCGTGTGTCCGGGCTTCGTGCGCACGCCGCTGGTCGACAAGCAGATTCCGGAGCAGGCGAAGGAGCTCGGGATCAGCGAAGAGGAAGTGATCAAGAAGGTGATGCTCGGCAACACGGTCGACGGCGTGTTCACGACGGTACAGGACGTCGC
>NZ_CAJNKE010001072.1 GCF_905232215.1 Burkholderia sp. LMG 13014 | reverse complement strand
CCTGGTGCCCACAAACAGGCTTACAAGGCTCACCGTCAACGCGTTTGATTGCTTCGCAGTCTCAGGAAGCTATGCCGTTTGGCCACTCCTCCAATTTTCCATATTTCGAGATGCCCAGTTAGGTAGACTCAAACGGCATCACCGCAAAAAGCGCGGGCCGCATGGGCTGCCACCCATACGACCCGCTGACCACCACCAACTCAGTAGAGGAGTCGGAAGATGGCTAACGCCTATAGTAAGTCACGTCCCAAGAAGCTCAAACAGTATCCCGAGGTTGAGCTGACCCTCGGCAACAAGCCGGACCTTCCCCAGGATGGCCAACCGTACATGCCATGGATGCGCGCCATCGACGCGCATTTCGAGATGTTCGGATTCAAGCCGGGTGATCGCGTCTATCTTCGGTTCAGCTTTGCCTCCCGAAGGGTCATCATCACGCCCGACTACAGCGCGCTGAACTGGCGCGAGCAGCCCTATGGTGCAGCTGCCCAAGAAGAGGATAGGGAGGAGGAATACGCAGCGCTGGCCGCTTTGCGCGGCTCTACTGCCTGGTGATGGCTCGGCACGCAGCCCTTCGGCGCACGCCTTGACGCAAATGGTCCTCGGCAGCGCTGCAAGCAACGTCAACAACCGTCACAACAAACGGAAAGTTGCGTTCCATCCTTTCCGCATCCGACGGCATCGCGATGCATCAATGCGTGCAGCACGACATGTAGCCATGCCGAGTACTTCGCGCACATTTGCGCCGCCGAAATGCAAAAACCCCCCGCCTTTCGGGCGGGGGTTCT
>NZ_CAJNKE010001071.1 GCF_905232215.1 Burkholderia sp. LMG 13014 | reverse complement strand
GATTGAATCGGTTCTTCACGAAACCCGCCAGTTTGCGCCGCCCGCGGCGCTCGAGCAGGCGGCGGCCATTTCCGGCATGCCGGCCTACCGTGCGCTCGCCGCGGAAGCCGAGAACGATTACGAAGGCTTCTGGGCGCGGCTCGCGCGCGAAGGCCTTGCGTGGCACAAGCCGTTCACGAAAGTGCTCGACGAGTCGAACGCGCCGTTCTACAAGTGGTTCGACGACGGTGAGCTGAACGCGTCGTACAACTGTCTCGACCGTCACGTCGAAGCCGGCAACGGCGAGCGCGTCGCGGTGATCTTCGAAGCCGACGACGGTACCGTCACGCGCGTCACCTATGCGGATCTCCTCGCCCGCGTGTCGCGTTTCGCGAATGCACTGAAGAAGCGCGGGATCGGCAAGGGCGACCGCGTCGTGATCTATATCCCGATGTCGATCGAAGGCATCGTCGCGATGCAGGCCTGCGCGCGCATCGGCGCGACGCACTCGGTCGTGTTCGGCGGCTTCTCCGCGAAGTCGTTGAACGAGCGGCTCGTCGACGTCGGCGCGACGGCGCTCGTCACGGCCGACGAGCAGGCGCGCGGCGGCAAGACGCTGCCGCTGAAGAGCATCGCGGACGAAGCGATCGCGCTGGGCGGCTGCGAGGCCGTGAAGAGCGTGATCGTCTATCGCCGCACCGGCGGCAAGGTCGACTGGCATGCCGAGCGCGACCTGTGGATGCACGAACTGACGGCCGGCGAATCCGACCAGTGCGAGCCGGAATGGGTCGGCGCCGAGCATCCGCTGTTCATCCTGTATACGTC
>NZ_CAJNKE010001070.1 GCF_905232215.1 Burkholderia sp. LMG 13014 | reverse complement strand
CGTCTGACGCCCACGCTCATCGTATTCGAAGCGCGTCGTGCTCCCGGCCGGGTCGGTCGTGCTGACCAACTGCCGCTTTGCGTTCCACTCCAACTGCCATACATGGCCTTCGGCATCCGTATGGCTCGTCGGCTGCTGATCCTCGTTCCACGTCCAGCGCGTAACGCGACCGATCTGATCGGTAATCGTCACCGAACGCTGCGCGAGGTCCGCATCGAATGTGTACGCTTCGCCGTCGTTGGTCCAGTGGCGCACGACGCGCGCATCGCGACCAACACCCTGCCACGCATAGAAACATTGCAGGCCGCCACGCAGCGTGTGCTGGACCATCAGTCCGTGCTCGTATGCAAAGCGTCGCCCGATATGGCCGCTACGATCGGTAACGGCCACCAGTTCGCCGGTATGGCTGTACGTGTACCGCACCAGCGTGTCGGGTTGTTCACCGTCAACACCACGGGTCAGCTCGATCGAGGCAATACGTTGCGGATGCAACTTGTCGTAGGACAGTGTCAGCAAGCGACCGGCGCTATCGTGCAACCGAACGGGCCGCACGACGTCATCGTGAGCTTCTTGCTCCACCTCGATCCAGTTACCGTTACGATCCTCGAGACGCCTCAGCTTGAGCGCTTCGCTACCCGCATCGGTACGAGCACGGCCGAAATCGCGATACACACCGTCGACCGTTTCGACCACATAGTGGCCACCCTCGGTGCAGATCAGGTAAATGCCTTCAGGCACGCTGAAATGGCTCTCACCCGGCGGCACCGCCGGAAACACGATATCGCGCCCCTGCTCGTCCCAGTAC
>NZ_CAJNKE010001069.1 GCF_905232215.1 Burkholderia sp. LMG 13014 | reverse complement strand
AGTCTGACGGCCGCGCTCGTCATATTCGAAGCGAGTCGTGTTCCCTGCCGGATCGGTCGTACTGACCAACTGCCGCATCGCGTTCCACTCGAGCTTCCATACATGGCCCTCGGCATCCGTATGGCTCGTCGGCTGCTGATCCTCGTTCCACGTCCAGCGCGTAACGCGACCGATCTGATCGGTAATCGTCACCGAACGCTGAGCGAGATCCGCGTTGAACTTGTACGCTTCGCCGTCATTGGTCCAGTGGCGCACGACACGTGCATCACGGCCGACACCCTGCCACTCATAGAAACACTGCAGGCCACCACGCAGCGTGTGCTGGACCATCAGTCCATGCTCATACGCAAAGCGCCGACCGACATGGCCGCTACGATCCGTAACGGCCACCAGTTCGCCGGCATGGTTGTACGCGTACCGCACCAACGTGTCGGGTTGTTCACCGTCAACACCACGGGTCAGCTCGATCGCGGAAATACGTTGCGGATGCAACTTGTCGTAGGACAGTGTCAGCAAGCGACCGGCGCTATCGTGCAGTCGCACGGGCCGCACAACCTCATCGTGAGCTTCTCGCTCCACCTCGATCCAGTTGCCGTTCCGATCCTCGAGGCGCCACAGCTTGAGCGCTTCACGATCCGCATCGGTACGAGCACGGCCGAAATCGCGATACACGCCATCGACCGTTTCGACCACATAGTGGCCACCCTCAGTGCAGATCAGGTAAATGCCTTCAGGCACGCTGAAATGGCTCTCACCCGGCGGCACCGCCGGAAACACGATATCGCGCCCCTGCTCGTCCCAGTAT
>NZ_CAJNKE010001068.1 GCF_905232215.1 Burkholderia sp. LMG 13014 | reverse complement strand
GAGCCGACGCTGTCTTATGCCGACGGGCTCGGCAACCGGATCGACCTCGTGCGGCACGACCGCGGCGCGAAGGCCGAGATCGTCGTCATCGCGGCCGGCGTCGTCGAGACGCAGGACCGCTCGGGCATTATCGGCAATCCTGAAGGCTATGCGCCGCCGTGGATCTTCGAGCGCGAAACCGCGCTCACGAAGGCGGGCGACACCGTGCGTGCGCTCACGCAGGCGTTGCCGATCGAGCCGCGCAGCCTCGATGCGCTGCACTGGCTGATGACGGAAGTGCACGACCGCATCGCGTATGCGCCGAACCTGGCCGCTGAAGCGCCCGTCGATGCGGAAACCGCGTTGCAAAGCGGCGAGGGTACGAGCCGCGACCATGCGCATGCGTTCATCGCGGCCGCGCGCGTGCTGAAGATCCCCGCGCGCTATATCTCGGGCTACGTGCTGGCCGACAGCGCGATGCAGCGCATCGCCGACGCGAAGCAGAACGCGGGCGACGTCGAGGAGGAGGAAGCGCTCGCGCTGCAGAGCGGCGAGGGCATGCAGCAGGTGCTCGGCGCGTCGCATGCCGCGCAGTCGCAGGGGCTGCCGCAGCCGGCGCTCGGCGCACAGCCGCAAGCGGCCGGGCTGATGCAGCAGCCGGCCGGACATGCATGGGCCGAGGCCTATGTCGAAGGGCTCGGCTGGGTCGGGTTCGATCCGTTCATGAATCGCTGCCCGGACGAGCGCTACGTGCGCATCGCGGTCGGCCTCGACTATCGCGACGCGCAGCCGGTGACGGGGCTCGGCGCGACGGCCGTCGGCGTCGAGATCAGCGTCGTGCA
>NZ_CAJNKE010001067.1 GCF_905232215.1 Burkholderia sp. LMG 13014 | reverse complement strand
CAGGCGCCGCGGCCCGTGCACAGGCCCCCGCGCCCTTCTCTCGCAGGTTTCGCCCATGTCCAACAATCAGATCCTCTTCGAACGCGCCCAGAAGACCATTCCCGGCGGCGTCAACTCGCCGGTGCGCGCATTCCGCTCGGTCGGCGGCACGCCGCGCTTCGTCGCGCGCGCACAAGGCCCGTATTTCTGGGATGCCGACGGCAAGCAGTACATCGACTACATCGGCTCCTGGGGCCCGATGATCGTCGGCCACGTCCATCCGGAAGTGCTGTCGGCCGTGCAGAACGTGCTCGCCGACGGCTTCTCGTTCGGCGCGCCGACCGAAGCCGAGATCGTGATCGCCGAGGAAATCTGCAAGCTCGTGCCGTCGATCGAACAGGTGCGGATGGTGTCGAGCGGCACCGAGGCCACGATGAGCGCGCTGCGTCTCGCGCGCGGCTTCACGGGCCGCAGCCGCATCGTCAAGTTCGAAGGCTGCTACCACGGCCACGCGGACAGCCTGCTCGTGAAGGCCGGCTCGGGCCTGCTGACGTTCGGCAACCCGACGTCGGCCGGCGTGCCTGCCGACATCGCGAAGCACACGACCGTCCTCGCATACAACAACGTCGCCGCGCTCGAAGAAGCGTTCGGTGCGTTCGGCGACGAGATCGCCGCGGTGATCGTCGAGCCGGTCGCGGGCAACATGAACCTCGTGCGCGGCACGCCGGAATTCCTGAACGCGCTGCGCGCGCTGTGCACGAAGCACGGCGCCGTGCTGATCTTCGACGAAGTGATGTGCGGATTCCGCGTCGCGCTCGGCGGCGCGCAGGCGTACTACGGGATCACGGCCGACCTCACCTGCCTCGGCAAGGTGATCGGCGGCGGGATGCCGGCTGCCGCATTCGGCGGCCGCCGCGACATCATGGCCCACCTCGCGCCGCTCGGCGGCGTCTACCAGGCCGGCACGCTGTCGGGCAACCCGATCGCGGTCGCCGCGGGCCTGAAGACGCTGCAGCTGATCCAGGCGC
>NZ_CAJNKE010001066.1 GCF_905232215.1 Burkholderia sp. LMG 13014 | reverse complement strand
GGCCTGCGCGCCTCGCGCGCGGCCACCCACGGAGGGCTCGCATGACTGCAACGAAAGCTGCAACGAACGTCCACGTTCACCTGTTTTACGGCGCCGATCCGCGTACCTACCGGAAAGGCGAGAACATCGGCTGCCTGTACGGCTATCACCATGCCGAATCCGACGAATTCCGGCTGACCTATTCGCAGGACGGCGGCGAGAACCGCGTCGCCAGCCTAGCGCGCCGTGCGCTGAAGGCGGCGCTCGGCTTCGACGTCGTGCATGCGTGGCGCAACCGCGCGGCGCTGCTGAACACCGACGTGATCTGGACGCACACGGAGCAGGAGCATCTTGCCGCTTCGCTGATCCTGAAGCTCGCCGGTGCGCAGGGCAAGCGCCCGCTGCTGCTCGCACAAAGCGTCTGGCTGTTCGACAAGTGGGGCAGCTTCGGCGGCCCGCGTCGCTGGCTGTACCGCAAGCTGATCGCGCGCGCCGACGCGCTGACCACGCTGGCGCGCGACAACGCGGACCTGTGCCGCCGCTATCTCGGTCGCGACGCCGAGTTCGTCTACTACGGGCTGAACACGCAGGACTTCCCGATCACCGAGCCGCGGCAATGGCAGCCGAACCGGCCGCTGCGGATCGCGGCGATCGGCAACGACCGCGACCGTGACTGGCGCACCTTCCTGGCCGCATTCGGCGGCGACGAGCGCTACGACGTGCGGCTCGCGACGCGCCGCCGTGTGCCGCGCGAGTGGCATGCGCCGAATGTGAAGATCGGCTCGGCATCGGGGCTCGCGAAGCAGCACGAGCTGTACGCGTGGGCCGACGTGATCGTCGTGCCGCTGCGGCCGAACTTCCATGCGTCGGGCATCACCGTGATGCTCGAGGCGGCGGCCGTCGGCAAGCCGATGATCGTGTCCGACGTCGGCGGGCTCAGCGATTACTTCCCGCACGATACGGCCGCCTATGTGCCGGCGTTCGACGCGCAGGCGATGCGTCAGGCCGCCGATCGCTTCGTCGCCGATC
>NZ_CAJNKE010001065.1 GCF_905232215.1 Burkholderia sp. LMG 13014 | reverse complement strand
TGCGCGAACCTGCGCACCTTCGTCGAGCGCTGGCAGTTGCCGGTCGCGTGCGCGTTCCGTTACCAGGACACGATCGACAACGCGCACCCGAACTACGCGGGCGACGTCGGGCTCGGGATCAACCCCGCGCTCGCGAAGCGCATCCGCGACGCCGACCTGCTGCTCGTGATCGGGCCGCGTCTCGGCGAAGCGACGACCGCCGGCTATACGCTGCTCGACATCCCGAAGACCCGCCAGACGCTGATCCACGTGCACCAGGGCGCGGACGAGCTCGGCCGCGTGTATGCGGCCGACCTGCCTATCGTGTCCGGGATGCCCGAGATCGCCGCGCCGCTCGCCGCCCTCGAGGCGCCCGAGCACCCCGCCTGGGCCGGCACGGCCGCCGACGCGCACCGCGCGTATCGCGAATGGCATGCGCCGCTGCCGATGCCCGGCGATGTCCAGCTCGGCGACGTGATGGTGCAGTTGCGCGAGCGCCTGCCGCACGACGCGATCCTCACCAACGGCGCCGGCAACTATGCGATCTGGCTGCATCGCCACTTCGCGTACCGGCACTTCCGCTCGCAGCTCGCGCCGACCAGCGGCGCGATGGGCTACGGCGTGCCGGCCGCGCTCGCCGCGAAGTCGCTGTACCCGTCGCGTGCCGTCGTCGCGCTCGCAGGCGACGGCTGCTTCATGATGGCCGGCAACGAACTCGCGACCGCGATGCAGTACGGGCTGAACATCGTCGTGATCGTCGTCAACAACGGTCATTTCGGTACGATCCGCATGCATCAGGAGCGCAACTATCCGGGGCGCGTGCATGGCACGGGGCTCACGAACCCCGATTTCGCCGCCTATGCGCGCGCGTTCGGCGCGCATGGCGAGACCGTCGAGCGCACCGCCGATTTCGCGCCCGCGCTCGAACGCGCACTGACCTGCGGGCTGCCCGCGCTGATCGAGATCCGCATCCCGCAGGACGCCAGCACGCCGGCCGCGACACTCGAACAGATCCGCGAACAGGGCCGCC
>NZ_CAJNKE010001064.1 GCF_905232215.1 Burkholderia sp. LMG 13014 | reverse complement strand
GCAGGCGGCCGGTGACTTCCTTGCGGTAGCGGTTCAGTTCCTGTGCGGTCGCGAACGTGCGCTCGAACAGGATCGACAGGTTGTGCAGGATCCGCTCGACGACCTTCTTTTCCCATTCGCCGTCGAAACGGATCTGCTCGTCGAGCCAGCGCTCGAGCCATTCCGGATCGGGCAGGCGCGACTGCACGGTGTCGCGCGGGAACAGCGCCTGGTTCACGTGCAGGTTGGTCGGGTGCAGCGGCTTCTCGGTGCGGCGCGCCGACGCCATCAGCACGCCGATCTTCGCGAACGCGGCACGTGCGACGTCGCCGCAGTTGTTCAGCGCCTTCTTCATGTAGCGCAGGTACGCGCCGCCGTGGCGCGCTTCATCGCGCGAGATCGTTTCATAGATCTGCTTGATGACCGGCTCGGTGTGCCAGTCGGCCGCGCAGCGGTACCAGTGGTTCAGGCGGATCTCGCCGCAGAAGTGCAGCATCAGCGTCTCGAGCGGCGGCGCCGGATCGAACTGGAAGCGCACCGCGTGCAGTTCCTCTTCGGTCGGCACCATTTCCGGCTTGAAGCGGCGCAGGTATTCCATCAGCACGAGCGAATGCTTCTGCTCTTCAAAGAACCACACGCTCATGAACGCGGAAAAGTCGCTGTCGTGCTGGTTGTCGCGCAGGAACATTTCCGTCGCGGGCAGCGCCGACCATTCGGTGATCGCGTTCATCTTGATCGTCTTCGCCTGCTCGTCGGTGAGCAGCGAAGCGTCGAACTTGTCCCACGGAATGTCCTTCTCCATGTCCCAGCGGACGGCTTCGAGCGATCGGTAAAGTTCCGGATAAAGCATCGTGTTCATGATGGTCCCACCCCTGTTCTGCGCAATGCGACTTCTCTAAACGTGACTGTTGCCGCGCAAGCACGCCCGAGCGCGCTTTTTGCAGCCAAGACTCTAATTTTACGCGGGAAACCGGCCCGCCGGACGGTGATTCCTCGTCCGGCAGCCGGGCGGCCGCGTCGCCGCCGTTGG
>NZ_CAJNKE010001063.1 GCF_905232215.1 Burkholderia sp. LMG 13014 | reverse complement strand
ACGACACCGCGCACCCAATGCGGCTTCTTCAGCGCGGCCATCAGCGACAGGTAGCCGCCGAGCGAATGGCCGACGAGCCAGACGGGACGCTCGTAGCGGCTGCCGATATCGTCGAGCAGTTGCTCGACGAGATGCGGCCAGTCGCGCGTCACCGGGTAGCGGCGGTCGTGGCCGATACGTTCGATGTAGCGCAGCTCGTAGTCGTCGGCCAGTTCGGCGAAGATCGTCCGGTACGTCGACGCCGGGAAGCCGTTCGCGTGCGAGAAATGGAGGATGTCCTTCAAACGCCGATGTCTCCTTTGTCGACGAGAGTTAGTGCTTTAGCACTTACTCTCGTCCCATGCTTCGCGGTCGACCAGAGTTAGTGCTTTAGCACTTGCTCTCGTCCCATGCTTCGCGGTCGACCAGAGTTAGTGCTTTAGCGCTTGCTCCGGTCCCATGCTTCGCGGTCGACCGGAGTTAGCGCTTTGGCGCTTACCCCCGTCCCATGCTTCGCGGTCGACCGGAGTCTGCTCCGGTCCCCTGCTTCGTGTTCTGCCGGGCCCATGCTTCGGCACGATGCGCAGGTCCCGGGCCTTCTTTCCTGATACGCCGGCCCGCGCCGCGATCACCGATCCATCCAGTACCGTCGCCGAACGTCGCGATGACGCTCGAACGCAAACCCGCCGTCGGCCGGCGCGACGTCGAACCGCACGGCGCCATCGCGATCGGTGCGCGGCAGCGGAATCCCGCGCGCCTCGTAACGGGCGAGAACCGTCCGGTGCGGATGTCCGAAACGATTGCGATAGCCTACAGGAAATACCGCGACGCGCGGCCCGACCGAATCGAGGAAAGGCTCGACCGACGACGTGCGGCTGCCGTGGTGCGGAACGACCAGGATCTGCGCGGCCAGCGCGTCGCGCGCGGTGTCCACGAGCCGGCGTTCGCCGGGCGCTTCGACGTCGCCCGTCAACAGCGCCGACGTATCGCCCGCGTCGATGCGCAGCACGCACGACTGCCCGTTCGACGAG
>NZ_CAJNKE010001062.1 GCF_905232215.1 Burkholderia sp. LMG 13014 | reverse complement strand
GTTGACGAGCCGGCCGCTGCCATCGACGGTGAAGGCCACGACGACGAGCGAGCGGAGCATCGCCTGCGGCGTGCCGTGCAGCATGCCGGACGGATTGCGTTCGGCGACACGCTGCGCGACTTCGACGCGGTACTGGTCGAGGCTGCCACTGCGGGTGATCGACGGAATCGTCAGGATCGAGTGCAGCGACGGAGGCGGCGTGATCGTGCATGCCGCGAGCATGGCGACGACGGCCAGCGCAACTGCACGCAGCCGGTTGACGCGCGGACGGGGAAGGGGGCGCATGGGAGGCTAGCCAGAAGTGACTATAAAAAAATGATAGGCGCACGAACGCGAGCCGATATCGGGAGAAACGCATAACGGGCGATGCCGGGTGTTGCGATCGCTGATGACGAAAGGGGTATGCGCTCGCGCGTCGCGATGTGACGTGCCATGTGACAGCGCGCTCGCGCGGCTGCCGCACGTGCGCATCCCGGCGTGCATGTTGCAAGGTTGAAAGAAAGGCACGGCGTGCGAGTGGCACGCACGCATCGGGCGATGATTCGGCCAGGCGCAGCGATCGCCGCAAGCAGCACCGCTGCCGACGCCCGCGCAATCTTCAGCGACCCGTGCCGCCCGCTTCAGAAGCCGTGCGTGACGAGTGACAGGATCGACAGGTCGGGGTGCGTGCCGTCGATGATGCTCTTGCCGATGTGCACGGCTTCGTGGACGGCTTCGTCGAGGCTCGCGAAGCTTTCCTCGCCGTCCGCATGGAATGGCACTGCGTGGCCGGGCAACGCAGGATTCGCGCCCGGATGGCAGACGTAGCCGGTGTAGGTGTAGCGTGTGTCGCTGCCGGGCACGGCGGCCGGCACGACATGGATCTCGAAGCCTTCGTAATCGACGGGTTCCGCCGGTATCGACAGTTCGGTCATGACGATCTCCGTGTACCGCCCGCAGGGGTGGCGCGCGCGGTATCGAGTACGCGGCGGCGGTCGTGTCGCCGTGTTGATCGAATTCTAGGTGATCGGGCGGCCGGCCGG
>NZ_CAJNKE010001061.1 GCF_905232215.1 Burkholderia sp. LMG 13014 | reverse complement strand
GCCGAAGCGGGTGCGCGCCGCGTAGAGGTCGACGAGGCCGACGATCGCGTCGTCGTCGATGTCGCCCGCGAGCAGCGTGTCGGGCAGCACCAGCAGGTCGCGCTGCACGACCGGCCCGTGGCGCGCGAACCGCACCTCGATGCCGTGCCGTTGCGCGAGCGTGCGGGCCAGCCGGGTCAGGTGGAGCGACCGCGCGTCGTCGTCCCGGTCCATCGCGTCAGGCCTCGACGTCGATGTAGTGGCGAATGATGCTGCGGATCAGGTCGGCGTCTTCCGCGCCGACCTTCGCATAGATCGTCGGGCCGGCGGCCGATTCGGGATCGCCGGTGCGCAGCATCAGCTCGGCCCAGTCGATCAGGCGCCGTGTCGAGAATGCGCTGGCCAGATCCTCGCGGACGAACGCGGCGCGGCAGTCGGCCGCGATCGCTGCAAGCGTGTCGGCCATCGCCGCGGTCATGGCCGCGCCGAACGTGCGCTGCAGCACGCGCGCCTCGTCGGGCGGTGGCAGATAGTCGAGGCGATACACGCGCCAGCGGTCGAGAAACGCCTCGTTCATCACGTTGGCACCCTGGTACAGATGGCGGAACTGTCCCATCGCGCCCACCGCATTGGCGGTCGCGAACAGCCGGAACGACGGATGCGGGACGACGATCTCGTTGCCTTTCTCCTTCAGCAACAGGCGTCCGGCCGGTTCGAGCACGGCGGTCAGCACCGCGAGGATCGCCGGTTCCGCGAAGTCGATCTCGTCGACGATGAGCCACAGCCCTTCGCGCATCGCGGTCGGCAGCACGCCGTCGACCCAGATCGTTTCGCCGCCCTTGACGGTCCAGAACCCGACGAAGTCGCCGACCGTCGTCTGCCCGTTCATGTTCGAGCGCAGCACGCCGTGGCCGGCCAGCGCGGCGGCCTGCTCGATGAGGCTCGTCTTGCCGGTGCCGGTGTGACCGATCAACAGGATGCGCCGGTTCTCGACGATGTCTTCCAGCACGTTCGTCGCACGCGCGGTGAACAGGTAGGCCGGATTCGGCGG
>NZ_CAJNKE010001060.1 GCF_905232215.1 Burkholderia sp. LMG 13014 | reverse complement strand
GGCGGCGCGCGGGGTCCGGCAACGCGAGCGGCGACGGCGTCGAAAGCGTGTCGTCCATCACAGGTACCCGTGGCGCGGCGGATTGACGTGGTTGAGCACGTAGTTGCCGATCGCGTGGTATTTCCAGCGGACCGGATCGTGCAGCGTGTGAGTGCGCGCGTTGCGCCAGTGACGGTCGAGGTTGTACTCGCTCAGCACCGAGCGCGTGCCCGACAGCTCGAACAGCTTGTTGGTCGCCTGGATCGCGAGTTCGGTACTGAGCACCTTCGCCGCCGCAACCTGCACCGACGCCTGCGCCACCTGCGCATCGTCGAGCTCGGCGGGCAGTGCGTCGAGCTGCGCGGCCGCGCGGTCGAGCAGCGCTTCGGTCGCGAGCAGGCGGATCTGCACGTCCGCGACGTCGCGAATCACATAAGGGTCGTCGGACGCGCGCGCGATACCGCTGTCGCCCCACGGGCGGCTGCGCGTGCGCACGAAGTCGATCGTGTCGGCGAGCGCCGCGCGCGCGATGCCGACGTCGATGTTCGCGTGCAGATACTGCGATACCGGGCCCGCGAGCGTCGGCCGCTCGAACGCGGCCTGGATCGAGACGACGTCGCCCGCGTCGACCTCGACGCCGGCGAGCGTGAGCGTGCCGCTCGCCGTCGTGCGCTGCCCGAAGCCGCTCCAGTCGTCGACGATCTCGAGGCCCGGCCGATCGCGTTCGACGAGCGCCTGCACGTAACGGCCGTCATCGTCG
This sequence comes from Burkholderia sp. LMG 13014, assembly GCF_905232215.1. Lineage (GTDB taxonomy): Bacteria > Pseudomonadota > Gammaproteobacteria > Burkholderiales > Burkholderiaceae > Burkholderia. The sequence goes on along the minus strand of NZ_CAJNKE010001060.1, from coordinate 309 downwards.
AGCGCGAGCACCGCGATCCAGTCGGCGAATAGCGCGCCCGTCGAGTAGAACTTCTGGCCGTCGAGCACCAGGCGTCCGTTGCGCCGCGTCAGCCGCGTGGCGATCTCGAGCGCGTTCCTGGTGCCGCGCTCCGATGCCGCGTGACCGATGCGCGCGCCGTCGAGCGCGAGGCCGAAGAACTTGCGACGCTGCGCGTCGTCGCCGGTCAGCCGGATCACGTCGAGCGCGTGGAAATGATTCTTCGGCAACTGGCCGATCGACGGGTCCGCCTGCGCGATGGTCCGCACGACCTCGCCGAGTGTCGCCAGC
>NZ_CAJNKE010001059.1 GCF_905232215.1 Burkholderia sp. LMG 13014 | reverse complement strand
GCGGTGCTCGGGCCGGACGCGCCCGAATCGTCGGTGCGCACGTTGCGCGCGCAGCTCGGGCTCGACCGGCCGCTTGCGGACCAGTACCTGTCGTGGCTCGCAGCCGCCACGCACGGCCGTTTCGGCGTGTCGCTCGATTCCGGCGTGCCGGTCGCGCGCCTGGTCGGCGAGCGGCTCGGCAATTCGCTGCTGCTGCTCGCGCTGACCGCGCTCGTCGTGATTCCGTTCGCACTCGTCGCGGGCACGGCACTCGCGGTCAAGCGCGACTCGCTCGCCGATCGCGTTGCGTTGCCCGCGCTGGTGCTGGTCAAGGCGACGCCGGAGTTCGCGATCGGCATCGTCCTCGTGATGCTGTTCGCGACGACCGTATTCCAGTGGCTGCCGGCCGTGTCGCTGCTCGATCCGGCGCATGCGCGGCTCGCGCAGCTCGACTACCTCGTGCTGCCGGTGGCGACGCTCGCGATCGCGAGCGCGCCGTATCTCGTCAGGCTCGTGCGCGGCGCGACGATCGACGCGCTCGATTCCGACTATGTGGCCGCCGCACGACTGCGCGGCATTCCCGAGCGGCGGATTCTGTGGCGGCATGCGCTGCCGAACGCGCTGCTGCCGATGATTCACGGTGTCGCGCTGACGTTCGGCGTGCTCGCGGGCGGCTCGCTCGTCGTCGAGGTCGTGTTCACGTATCCGGGCCTCGGCACCGCGCTGAACGCGGCGATCAACGTGCGCGACGTGCCGGTGATCCAGGCGCTCGTGCTGCTGATCGCGACCGCGGTCGTCGCGATCAATCTCGTCGCCGATCTGCTCGCGGTACGGCTGACGCCGAGGCGGCGCACCGCGGTGACCGATCGTCATGCGCGCAGCGTGCCGCGGTTCCCATCCGAACGAACGACTGAAGGACGCTCACGATGACTCGACATTCCTCGCTGCTGGCCGGACTGGCCTCGATCGAGCCGCTCGTCGATCCAGACGTGATGCTCGCGGGCGTGCCGCGTGCCGGCAGTGCGTGCTCTGCCCAGGCGCCGGATCCGGCGCACCCGGTACGGCCCGCA
>NZ_CAJNKE010001058.1 GCF_905232215.1 Burkholderia sp. LMG 13014 | reverse complement strand
CGTCGCCGGTCGGAACGTGTCCATCGCGCAGGTTTCGCCGCCGCGGCGCCGGCCGAGTATACCGGGCGGCCTGAGCGCGGTTGCACCCCGATCGCCGCCCGTGCCGCCTCACCGAGCCTTCGAATGACACTCGCGAAGTTCTTCCTGCGCTTCACCGTGATCCCGTTCGCCGCGATCGTGCTGGTGGCCGTCTGGGCGTTCAACCGCGAATCGGGCGAGATCGATGCGCGCCAGTACGCGGCGCTGGTGGCCGCCTATCCGTCGTTCACGCCGAAGCTGAAACACGAGGTGGCCGACGCGTTGCGCGGCGGCAAGGTCGCGAAGGCCGACTACGGCACGATCATGCGCGATGCGCTCGAGGCCGGTTACGTGGTCGACTGGCCCGCTGCGACGGACGACGTCGGCAGCGAGCGGGGCCGGCTGCTCGGGATCGTGAACGGCGACCTGCCGGCGTCGCAGTAGCGGGCGGCCGCACCCGGCAACGGCCGGCTGCGTGAAGGACCGCTCACTGCCCGATGCCCGTGAGCCCGATCAGCGCGCCGCCCGCGAGCAGCCACAGCGGATGGATGCGCGTGCGCCACGCGAGCACCGCGCACGCGGCCGTGATGCCCCACTGGATCGCCGTGCGGTTCGACGCCTCGGAGATCAGCACCGCGCTCGCCGCGACCAGCCCGGCCGTGACGGGCATCATCCCCTGCTGCACGTAGCGGCGCCACGGCCGGTCGCGAAAGCGCTCCCACGCATGCAGCGCGAGCACGGTGACGATCGACGACGGCCCGAACTTCGCGAGCGACGCGACCAGCAACCCGCTCCAGCCGGCCACGTGCCAGCCGACCAGCGACACGATCATCATGTTCGGCCCGGGCGCCGCCTGGGCCAGCGCGAACAGCGCGGTGAACTCGTGCGCGCTCATCCAGTGATGGACATCGACGACCTCCCGCTGCATCTCCGGCAGGATCGTGTTGCCGCCGCCGAACGCGAGCAGCGACAACTGGCTGAAGATCGTCGCGATGGCGATCAGCGTGTCGTTCATGGCCGGCCCCCTCGCTGC
>NZ_CAJNKE010001057.1 GCF_905232215.1 Burkholderia sp. LMG 13014 | reverse complement strand
GCCTGTTCGCCTGTTCGCCTGTTCGCCTGTTCGCCGGTTCGCCGGTTCGCCGGTTCGCCGGTTCGTCCGTTCGTCCGTTCGTCCGTTCGTCCGTTCGTCCGTTCGTCCGTTCGTCTGCATGACGACCTGCCTGCCGCACGTATCCACGCGCAGCAACTCGTGACATCCGCCGACATAATTCCTGCGTGGCGCATCCCGCCCGACCTCCCCATACTTGCGCCTGCGTGTTGCGCAACGGCATGAAACCTCTCCCCCGCCAGCGATCACGCCCCGCTTCCGATCGTTCGCGTTCCTGAATGCCGCGACAGTATCGGCAACTTCATCCAGGCCCCGGAGATCGACATGTTTTCTTCCCTTCACGCACTTGCTGCCCACACCAAACGTCTGACCAGCGTCGCGCTGATCGCCGGCACACTCGCGATGACCGGCTGCGCATCGACCGCGACCACGTCCATGACAGTCGCGCCGACAGCCCATACGCAGCCGCAGGTTCGTGCGGACGTCGTCTATGTGTCCGCGTTCGACGTGGCCACGACCGACGTCAAGGTCGACGGCGGGATGATTAGCAAGATTGCGACCCTCGCGAGCGGATCGTCCGCCGACGCGCAGCGCCAGCAAAGCGCGCTGAAAACCCGCGACCAGCTCGCCGACGCCCTCGTGCGTGAACTCCGGTCGCAAGGCATCCCCGCACTGCGCGGCCCGGTGCCCGACGGCCGCGACGCGCTGGTCGTCGAAGGCCGGTTCGAGTCGATCGACGCCGGCAACCGCCGCCGCCGCACGCTGATCGGGCTCGGCGCGGGCAAGAGCGAAGTGAAGGCATCGGTCACCGTGCTGTTCCAGCCGGCGCATGGCACGCCGCAGCCGCTCGGCACGTTCTCGTCCAGCGCGAACAGCGGCCACCTGCCGGGCATGGTGGAAACCGCCGGAGTCGGCGCGGCGGCCGGCCGCCTTGCGACGTCGGCAGCGGTGGGCGCCGGCCTGCACGGTGTGTCGGAAGTGAAGCACGACACGGTGGCATCCGATACGGACCGCCTCGCGCGCTCGATCGCGAA
>NZ_CAJNKE010001056.1 GCF_905232215.1 Burkholderia sp. LMG 13014 | reverse complement strand
ACATCCAACGCGTAGTCGGGAAGGGGGAAGGCGAGGCGGCGGCGCGGGTGACTACGCGCGGTCGCGGCTGCGGCTTGCAGGCGGAACCACCACCGACGGGGCGTGCATCGAGCGTCCGGCCACATGGCGCCGGGCGGGCTGCGGCACGTCAGACGCGGCTGCGCGTCACTCGTTCGGCGGCGGCGTCTTCGGCCTGAATTCGCACAGAGGCTCGATCACACAGTGCCAGCATTCGGGCTTGCGGGCCTTGCACACGTAGCGCCCGTGCAGGATCAGCCAGTGGTGCGCGTCCTGCAGGAATTCCTTCGGCGTGAACTTCTCGAGCGCGGCCTCGACGGCCCGCACGTCCTTGCCCGGCGCGAGCCCCGTGCGGTTCGCGACGCGGAAGATATGCGTGTCGACCGCGATCGTCGGCTGGCCGAACGCGGTGTTCAGCACGACGTTCGCGGTCTTGCGGCCGACGCCCGGCAGCCCTTCGAGCGCTTCGCGATCGGCCGGCACCTCGCCGTCGTAGCGGTCGAGCAGGATTTGGCACGTCGCGACCACGTTCTTCGCCTTGGTCCGGTAGAGGCCGATCGTCTTGATGTACTCGGTGACGCCTTCTTCACCGAGTGCGACGATTTGTCGCGGGGTGTTCGCGACCGGAAACATCTTCCGCATCGCCTTGTTGACCGATACGTCGGTCGCCTGCGCGGACAGCATCACCGCGATCAGCAACTCGAACGGCGTCGAGTATTCGAGCTCGGTGGTCGGATGCGGATTGAGGCTCTGCAGCGTTTCGTAGATCGCGCGTCGTTTGGTGGCGTTCATGGAGCGTTCTGGTCGGGTGCGGACGGGCCGCCGGGGCCGTCGTTGCCTGCATCGTTCTCGTCGTCGCCGCTCGCGGCCGCCGCTTCGGCGTCGCGTTGGGCCTGCTGTTCGGCGAGCCGTTGGCGGCGCGCCTCGGCCGCGTCGATCTGCGCCTGGACGGCTGCGCTCACGCCTTCGGTATTCTTCGGCCCGGCGCCTTGCCCGGACAGTTCTTCCTTCTTCTTGCGCGCCCGTTCGAGCGCGGCGGCGATG
>NZ_CAJNKE010001055.1 GCF_905232215.1 Burkholderia sp. LMG 13014 | reverse complement strand
AGCGGCGGCGGAATTTATCGGCGGAAAACCGCTCCGCATTCGTACGGCAGGCATTCGGCGTGAAGCGCTGCGGCGCACGCTCGAAATCGTCGACGGCCGCAACGATCGCGTGCGGCGTCTGTTCGTCGAAAAAGAGCCCGGTCGGGTTCAGGTTCGATTGCGGGTCGAGCACGGTTTCGAGCGCGCCGCCCTTGCCGTACGCGATCACCGGCGTACCGCACGCCTGCGCCTCGACCACCGAGATCCCGAAATCCTCCTCGGCCGCGAACACGAACGCTTTCGCGCGCCGCATCCGGTCGTGCAGCACCGCGAACGGCTGGTAGCCCATGATCTCGACGTTCGGGCCGGCCTTCGCGCGGATCTTCTGCATCTCGGGGCCATCGCCGATCACGACGAGCTTGCGCTCGGGCGTGCGCGAGAACGCGTCGACGATCAGGTCGATCTTCTTGTACGGCACCATCCGCGACGCGGTCAGGTAGAAGTCCTCCTTCTCCGCATTCAGCGAAAACGCGTCGACGTCGACCGGCGGGAAGATCACCGCCGCATCGCGGTGATAAACCTTCTTGATGCGCCGCGCGATGAACGCGGAGTTCGCGACGAAACCGTCCACCGCATTCGCGGTGCGCGTGTCCCAGTTGCGGATGTAATGCAGGATCATCCGCGCGAGCAGCGATTTCGGCCCGTGCGTGAGGTTCGACTGTTCCAGGTATTGGTGCTGCAGATCCCACGCATAGCGGATCGGCGAATGCACGTAGCTGATGTGCACCTGGTCCGGCCCCGTCAGCACGCCCTTCGCGACCGCGTGGCTGCTCGAGATCACCAGGTCGTACTCCGATACGTCGAGCTGCTCGATCGCGAGCGGCATCAGCGGCAGGTAGCTGCGGTACTTGGTGCGCGCGAACGGCAGCTTCTGGATGAACGACGTCGTCACCGGCTTGCCGCGCACGAACGCGCGATCGTCGAGGAAATCGACGAGGCTGAACAGGTCCGCGTCGGGAAAGCACGCGACGATCTGTTCGAGCACGCGTTCGGCGCCCGCATACGTGACGAGCCAGTCGTGGACGATCGC
>NZ_CAJNKE010001054.1 GCF_905232215.1 Burkholderia sp. LMG 13014 | reverse complement strand
CGCGCGTGACGACGCGGTGCCGCTCGGCTCGCCGTACCCCGATGCGTCGCAGTTTCCGGTACAGAAGCTCGCGCGCTACGCGCAGACGATCGGGCGGCGCCGCACGCGCTGGGGCGTGATCGACGATCTGCCGCCCGGCAACCAGGAGCTGATCCGCCAGATCGCGCGACGCTATGCGGAGCGCGGAATTCCGGTCGAACCGGACGAGATCGTGATGACGATCGGCGCGACCGAGGCGATCAACCTGTGCCTGCAGGCGGTGGCGCGGCCCGGCGACACGATCGCCGTCGAATCGCCGACGTTCTACGCGATGCTGCACGCGATCGAGCGCATGGGCATGCGTGCGCTCGAGGTCGCGACGCATCCGGTCGACGGCATCGATCTCGACGCACTCGAACGGCTGCTCGAACGCGAACGGATCGCCGCGTGCATGGTGATGCCGAACTTCCAGAATCCGCTCGGCTTCCAGATGCCGGATGCGCGCAAGCGCGCGCTCGTCGAACTCCTCGCGAAACACGGCGTGCCGGCGATCGAGAGCGACGTGTATCACGAGCTGCACTACGGCGAAGCGACGCCGAGCGCGCTGAAGTCGTTCGACCGCGACGGGCTCGTGCTGCATTGCGCGTCGTTCACGAAGAGCCTGTCGCCGCGCTACCGGATCGGCTGGGCGATGCCGGGCCGCTACCGCGACCAGGTCGAGAAGCTGAAATTCCTGAACACGCTGGCCACGCCCGCGATCGAGCAGCTCGCGATCGCCGAATACCTGAAATACGACGGCTACGATTTCCACCTGCGGCGCATGCGCAAGCAGTACGCGCAGCAGGCGAGCCTGATGAGCGCGATGGTGCGGCGTTTCTTTCCCGAAGGCACGCGGCTGTCGCAGCCGCAGGGCGGGTACGTGCTGTGGGTCGAGCTGCCGCCGCAGGTCGATGCGATGAAGCTGTATTCGCTGGCCCTCGCGCAGCGGATCACGGTGGGGCCCGGGCACATGTTTTCGGCCGGCACCGATTACCGGCATTTCATCCGGCTCAACTACAGCTATCCGTGGTCGCGGCAGATCGAGGACGCGT
>NZ_CAJNKE010001053.1 GCF_905232215.1 Burkholderia sp. LMG 13014 | reverse complement strand
CGTCGAGCGCGTCGTCGCCGAGGGTATCGGGGAAGCGCCGCCCCCACGCATGCGACGTGCGGATCTCGTCGTAGATCGTCTGCGCAATCCGGCGCGCGCCGGCCGCATCGGGCGGCTCGATCTCGTACACGTTCATCCGGTTGAGCAGCGGCTCCGGAATCGCGTGCGCCTCGTTCGCGGTCGCGATCCAGATCACGTTGCCCGCATCGATCGGCACTTCCGCGAATTCGTCGATGAACGCGCGCGCGGTGTCGTGTTCGAGCAACGCGTACAGCGCGCCGAGCGGATCGTATTGCGCGTCGCTGCCGGCCTTGTCGATCTCGTCGACCGCGATCACCGGGTTCGCGTAGCTGCCGTTCACGAGCGCATCGAACACCTTGCCCGGCTTCGCGTTCTTCCATTGCGACGACGCGCCCGACAGGATCCAGCCGGCCGTCAGCGAACTCATCGGCACGTAGTGGTACGCGGTGCCGAGCAGTTGCGCGAGCGCCTTCGCAAAGTGCGTCTTGCCGATGCCCGGGGGCCCGAGCAGCAGGATCGGCATCAGTTCGAGCCGGTCGTCCGTTTCGAGGCACAGCGCGACCTGCTTGCGCACGTCGTCGAGCGGCTCGGCGAAATTGGGCAATGCCTCGCCGAGCGCGTCGAACGACGGCATCCGGTTCGGCTTCACGCAGAAGCGCAGATTGCCTGTCTTGAGCATCCTCTCGTAGGTGGCGCGCAGTGCGTCGCTCGCGCTCTCGTTCAGGTCACTCAGCGCCGTCTCGACCTGCTCGAGGTCGTACACCGTGCTGAAGGACGCCACCGCCAGTTCCTGTTTCACCATCGCCGTCGTCATACCAACCTCGCTGCCGCTTGCTGTCACACGACCATCAGACCCTTACGATTTCAGTGTAGCGATCCCGCATCCCCGCGCAAGCAAGCAGCCGCGCGCGTCTGCTGCTAACACCCCGCGCGCGCTGCACGCCGGCGCGCCGCGGCGTATGATCGTCGGTTCACCCACCTGCCGCACCGGCCTTGCCGACCGCGCCCGCGCGGCGCGTCGGACCCCGTCCCGAAGGTATGCCGATGTCCGTTCCC
>NZ_CAJNKE010001052.1 GCF_905232215.1 Burkholderia sp. LMG 13014 | reverse complement strand
GGCGACCGCACCGGCAATCATGCCGGGCTGACGCTGTGCTATCGTTATGCAAAAAATGACATAACTCCGAAGACGGCACACGCATGACTTTCTTCTCGGTTCTCCTCGCTCTCATCATCGAACAGGTCCGCGCGTTGTCGCCGAACAATCCGGTGTTCGCGCTGTTCCAGTTTCACGCGGAAACCGTCGCGCATGGTCTCGACGCAGGCAAGCAGAAGCATGGCATCCTCGCATGGCTCGCGGTCGTGCTGCCATGGGTGCTGATCGTCGCGCTGATCTATTTCCTGCTGTACAAGGTGAGCTTCGTGCTCGCATTCATCTGGAACGTCGTCGTCGTGTACTTCACGCTCGGCTTCCGCCAGTTCAGCCACTACTTCACCGACATCCACCTCGCGCTCAACAATGACGACGTGCCGCGTGCGCGCGAAATCCTGCACGAGTGGACCGGCATCGACACGGTCGACATGCCGGTCGGCGAAATCGTCCGCCATACGCTGATTCATGCGGTCGTCGCGTCCCATCGCCACGTGTTCGGCGTGTTCTTCTGGTATGTGCTGCCGATCGGCCCGGCCGGTGCCGTGCTGTACCGGATTTCCGAATACCTCGCGCGCAGCTGGTCGACGCCGGGTGACGACCGCACGGCGGCCTTCTCGACGTTCGCGCAGCGCGCATTCTTCGTGATCGACTGGATTCCCGCGCGATTGACCGCGCTCGGCTTCGCGATCGTCGGCAATTTCGAGGACGCGATCTACGCGTGGCGCAATCACACGCGCCAGTGGCCCGATCCGAACGATGGCGTCCTGCTGGCAGCAGGCAGTGGTGCGCTCGGTGCCCGTCTTGCGGGGCCGCTCGCGGAACCGTCGAGCCTCGATGCGCTGGCGGTCGGTGACAGCGGCCCGTTGACGGTCGGCGACGATTGCACGCCGCGTACACTGCAATCCGCGGTTGGCCTTGTGTGGCGCGCGGTGATCCTGTGGATGATTCTGCTCTTGATGCTGACGCTCGCCGTCTGGGTGTCGTGACGGGGCAGGGCGGTATCCGATGAAAGGCAAAAGGCCGGCTTGAAGCCGGCCTTTTTGCTG
>NZ_CAJNKE010001051.1 GCF_905232215.1 Burkholderia sp. LMG 13014 | reverse complement strand
GGTGCGAGGACGGGTTGCGGCTGCCGTTCGTGCCGGCGAGTGAAGGGTTGAAGGTGCGGCTGGCAGCCATTTGTGCGGAACTGGACGAAATCGAGCCGGACGTCGCCGCGGCATGAACCGCGACGCCACATGGCGCGCAGGCCACCGATGGATTTCGCCCCGACAGATTGCTTCAAACTGTCAGAACGAGAGACAGATCGTACTGTGCAAGATGGGCATCGGCCGTCACGAGCTGAAGCGGCTCGTGACGGGCCTGCGCGACCAGCAAGCGATCAAATGGATCACGATGGTGATGCGGCAGATCGCGGACCGCGGCCCCATGCACGGCCAGAACCGGTAGCTCGCGAATCCCGCTTGAGCCGATCGAGTCGATCAGCTTGCCGACGTCGATATCGAGCTTCCCCAAGCCGGCCTTGATGGCGGCCTCCCAGATACTCGCGCTGCTGACGAAACGTTCGTCTGCGGCCGAGATCAGCCTGCGCGCCCGTGCGTTGAGCTTGGGGTCATTGGTTACGATCCACAAAAAGATGTGCGTATCGAGCAACAGCCGCATCAGCGCCCTTCGAAAGCGTCCAGCAGGTAATCGGGCAATGGAGCATCGAAGTCGTCCGCGATCCACGCCTGCCCTTGCAGGACACCAAACCGAACGGGCGGACCGGCAGGCACCAGTCGATCGGCTGACGCCCCGTCACCGGGGATCGTGGCATCGGCCCTTTGGGCCGGATCGACCGCGCTGGCGCGCGGCGTATTCGCGTTCTGCATGATGACCTCCGTTTCAAGTGATCATCACTGTAGTCAGGTTCCCCCGATCGATCCATTCGACCGATCGGCAGAGGGATTACCGAACCGCGCCCTGCGACGGCAATCGAGCGTTTCGTCACGCCGCCAGCGCCACCCCCTCCGTCGCCTCCCCCACCGCCTGCTTCACGATCCGCGCGAGCCGATCGACGGTCGGCGTCGCCGACGACGCGCGCCGCAGCAGGATCAGCGGCAGGCTCGGCAGTGCCGGCAGCCCGCACGACGCCGCATCGAGCACGCGCACCGACGCGGGCAGCCCGTAATGCGAGCGCACCGTCAGCCCGAGGCCGGC
>NZ_CAJNKE010001050.1 GCF_905232215.1 Burkholderia sp. LMG 13014 | reverse complement strand
AGCTCGAGCCCGACGATGCGGTCGACGTCGTCCGCACGCGCGGTCAGCATGATCACGGGGATGTCGTCGCCGGCCGCGCGCAACTGGCGCAGCGCGGTCAGGCCGTCGACGCCCGGCATCATCAGGTCCAGCACGATCAGGTCGGGCCGCTCGCGCTCGAGGCGCTTCTCGAGCGTGGCCGCGTCGTGCAGCACGGACACTTCCATCCCCTGGCGCACGAGGTAGTCGCGCAGCAGGTCTCGGAGTTCTTGGTCGTCGTCGACGATGAGGATCTGGGTAGTCATGGCTCGAAGTTTACCGCGCGAGGGCGGAGTCAAAGAACGAAACAAAGGGACGAAAGGGTTACTGCGGGTTACGGCGCAAGGGAACTGTAATGCGCGGTAAACCAGCCACCGCCCCACGTAACACCGGCCGGGGCCTGCATCGCTAACCTGCGTCTTACCGGATGCGGTACCCGGCTTTCCCGGCACCGCATCGCCGGACCCTTTGGATACAAGGAGTTTCTGAAATGTATAAGAAGACTTCCCGCGTGGCCATCGCGGCCGCCACCGTGCTCGCTCTCGCATTCGGCACCGCGCACGCCGCGCAGCCCAACAACATGCCGCCTCCGGGCGGCCCCGGCGCCCACCAGATGCACGGCGGGCACGACGGCGGCCCGTTCGGCGTGATCATGAAACTGCACGACCAGCTGAAGCTCAACGCGTCGCAGGAACAGCAATGGCAGACGGCCGTCAACACGATGAAGCAGAACCGTGATGCGATGCGCAAGAGCCACGAGCAGATGCGCGAGCAGTTCAAGGCGCAGCAGAACCAGCCGATTCTCGACCTGAACGCGATGCACACCGCCCGCCAGCAGGCCGAGCAGCAGAACGCGCAACTGCGCGAGCAGACGTCCGCCGCATGGCTCGCGTTCTACAACGGGCTGAACGACCAGCAGAAGACCACGGTCAGCACGGCGCTCAAGCAGCAGTTCGCGAAGATGGAACAGCGCCACGAGAAGATGAAGGAGCGCTGGGAGCAGCATCGCGCGGCCAAGGCCGCGTCGGCACCGGCGCAGTAAGCCGGCGGGCCGCTCCACGGAGCGGCATCG
>NZ_CAJNKE010001049.1 GCF_905232215.1 Burkholderia sp. LMG 13014 | reverse complement strand
CGCGCAGGGCGACCCGGCCGCCGCGTATTACCTCGGGCTGATCTATCGCAGCGGCTACGGCATCGCCGCCGATCCGGTGCAGGCCGCGCACTGGTTCGAGATCGCGTCGCGCGCGGACATCCCGGCTGCGGACTTCATGCTCGCGAACGCGTACCGCGAAGGCAGCGGCGTGCCGCGCGACGAGGCGCGCGCGCTGGCGCTGTATCGCCGTGCCGCCGAGCACGAGCTGCCGGAAGCCGTGCAGACGCTTGCGATGGCCTATCGCAACGGCGAACTCGGGCTCAAGCCCGACGCGGACGAATTCCACGCGCAGTGGATCGAGACCGCGCATGCGCTGAAGCACCCGGTGGTCGCGCCGTAACGGTTCGTCCGCACACACGCGCACGCACCGGCATCACACCGGCTGCATGACGTGCGTGCCCCGACGCCCCGCGCATCGATCACCCGGCAACGGAATCGATCGCGGGGCGCGGACGTGCGCGCCTGTTGCATTGCCACGATCCGGCCGCTCCGCGTCGATCGTTCGACACGCGGCAATGCATTACCATGCAGCCTCACAATAAAACCTGAGAGAACTGCATCCATGTCCCATTGCCTTTCCAGGCTTGGTGCCGCTGCCGTCGGCGCCGTCGCCCTTGTCATTGCCGGCGCGCCGCTCACCGCACTCGCCGCGCCGCCCGCCCAGCCCGACATCTTCAACGCCGCGCTTTGCAAGCCGCCGTTCACGTCGGACCTGATGGACTCGATCTACAACACCGCCAAGGCGGCCGATCCGAAACCGGACGAGTCGATGCTGGGTGCCGCGGTCTATCGCCTGCCGGAGCCGATCCACCGCGACGGCTTCACGACGCAGCAGGTCGTGTTCGTCAGTACCGGGATCGGCGTGCTCGTGGACGGCGAAGTCGCCGACCAGCTCGCGAAACGCTATCAGCTCACCCTCGAGAAGGGCCACCTGCTGGGCGCGTCGTCCGTCGGCTATTCGCGCCGGCTGACGGTCCGCGGCCCGGGCGGTGCGCTGATCCTCGTGTCGGCCCGCCAGGGCCCGGCGCTGAAGGGCAAGACGCTGCTGGCCTGCGAAATGACGTCCGAGGAAGAC
>NZ_CAJNKE010001048.1 GCF_905232215.1 Burkholderia sp. LMG 13014 | reverse complement strand
TCGTCGGTGACGAGCCCCGACAGCCAGCCGCCGCGCAATGCGGCGATCACCGCGTCGCGTTTCTTCGGGCCGCCGGCGAACGCGATCGTCGGGCGCTTCGGCGGCGTGGCGAGCGCGACGCTCGTCACGCGCGCGCTCGTCGATACGGCGATCTGCGTGCCCTGCGCGTCGATCGGCACGCCGAGCAGTTCGGCCACCGCGCCGAGCGCGGTCATCTCGTCGCGTTCCTGTTCGGTGATGAAGCCGTCTTCGTAGAGCGGGCAGTGCGGGCCGATGTTGCCGATCCCGACGAATGCTACATCGGCCTTGCCCGACAGCGCCTCGACGATCCGGTACAGCCGGTGATTGCACCACTGCGCGCGCTCGGCGTCGCTGTCGGCGAACAGCGGCGCGGGCAGCAGGAAGTGCTTGCTGCCGGTTTTCTCGGAGATGTACTGCGCGACGTCGTAGCGGTTCGACGAACCGTCGGCCGCGATCGCGCCGACCATCGACACGAGCCGGTGCTGCGGCCGGTCGATCTGCGCGATCTGCGCGACCGCGGCCTTCAGCGTCCGGCCGCTGCTGACCGCGATCACCATCGGCCGCGTTTCGTTCAGGTAGCGCTCCATCACCTGCGCGCCGGCGACCGCGAGCTTGCGGTCGATCGCATCCGGTGCATCGGCATCGACGGGCACGACTTCACACATCGCGAGGCCGTAACGCTTCGACAGCTGCGCGCCGAGATCGAGACAGTCGGCGAGCTGGTGGTCGACGCGCACGCGGATCAGGTTCTTCTCGACCGCGAATGCGACGAGGCGCTGCGCGACCGGGCGCGACACCTGCAGCTTTTCCGCGATTTCGTTCTGCGTGTCGCCCGCGACGTAGTAGAGCCACGCGGCACGCGTGGCGAGATCGAGTTTTTCTGAGGACTTGGACACGATAGCGATTCGGTTTGGATCTGGGCGGGCCGCATGACGGCATCCACTGTACCGCATGTCGCGCACCTGGCCGCCGGCCGGCGCGCGACCTGCCGGCGCTTACGCGAGCCGTGCGCGCGACGGTTCGTACAGCGGCCGCACGTGGCGGTACAGCGCGCGGAACGCATCGAGGCGTTCGCGCA
>NZ_CAJNKE010001047.1 GCF_905232215.1 Burkholderia sp. LMG 13014 | reverse complement strand
GTTCCAGTTCCATCGTCCGCCGCAGCCGAACGTGTCGAACGAGGCGTCGCCGCCGGTCGGCCCGCAAGGCTCCGACACGCTGCAGAACCAGCCGCTCACCGCGCCGGCGCAGTAAGTTCGCGTGTGGAAACAGGGCGGCATGCGCCGCCCGTCTTTAGACCTGTCGTGTAGAAAGCCATGAAGATTGCGATTGCCGGCGCATCGGGCCGAATGGGCCGGATGCTGATCGAAGCCGTTCTCAACGATTCCGACGCGCAGCTCGTCGGCGCGCTCGACCGTGCCGACGCGCCGTTCCTCGGCCAGGACGCCGGCGCGTTCCTCGGCAAGGATACCGGGGTCAAGCTGACCGCCGACCTCGACGCCGTGTTCGCGCAGGCCGACTACCTGATCGACTTCACGCGTCCGGAAGGCACGATGGCCCATATCGAGGCCGCGCTGCGCCACGACGTGAAGCTCGTGATCGGCACGACCGGCTTCACCGCCGAGCAGAAGGCCGAGTTGCAGGCCGCGGCGGGCAAGATCGGCATCGTGTTCGCGGCGAACATGAGCGTCGGCGTGAACGTCACGCTGAAGCTGCTCGAATTCGCGGCGAAGCATTTCTCGCACGGCTACGACATCGAGATCATCGAGGCGCATCACCGCCACAAGGTCGATGCGCCGTCGGGTACCGCGCTGATGATGGGCGAAGCCGTCGCCGGCGCGCTCGGCCGCTCGCTCGACGATTGCGCGGTGTACGGCCGCCACGGCGTGACGGGCGAACGCGACCCGTCGTCGATCGGCTTCGCCGCGGTGCGCGGCGGCGACATCGTCGGCGACCACACCGTGCTGTTCGCCGGGATCGGCGAGCGCATCGAGATCACGCACAAGTCGTCGAGCCGCGTGTCGTACGCGCAGGGCGCGTTGCGCGCGGTCCACTTCCTGTCGGCGCGCGGCGCCGGCCTGTTCGACATGCAGGACGTGCTCGGCCTGCGCTGACCCCACGGGGAAACTCCGATGGCGATACCCACCGGCGTTGTCCACTACCTCGAAAGCGGCGATGCGATCACGCACGCCGTCGCCTATGTGCTGCTGGCGATGTCCGTCGCCAGCTGGTGCTTCCTCCTCAC
>NZ_CAJNKE010001046.1 GCF_905232215.1 Burkholderia sp. LMG 13014 | reverse complement strand
TCGGCACGAGCGCGACCGACGTGCGCAGGAAACGGCGGCGCGAGTTGGGTTTGTCAGGTGACGTGGACATGGTCGGATGTTGATCGTTGGGGATCGGGGCCCGGACGCGCGCACTCCGCATGCGGTACGTCCGGGATGGCAGCCATGCCGCACGCGGCTGGCCGTCCTGTTGTTTCGTCTGTTGCGAACAACCTCGATGCAGGCACCGCTCGTGCAACGCGCAGCAGCGCCTTCATGCAACCGCGCAGCGCGCCGGTTCAGGCTGCGCCGCACGGATCGACCTCTCACGGGCCTTATCGTCTGACAAATACCGGCATCTGCCCGTATTTGCCCCTCATCGCTCATGACCCTCATTCAACTTAGACGTCACGTTTGCCGACAGCAAGCGCGACGTGCACGACCCTCTTTCGGATCCGGCGACAAGTGCCGCGGATTATATATGGAACCGGTTCCAATAAAAGACGCGCCAATGCAATTCAATGCATTGAAAATCGCAACAATTGAAAAATCCGGAAGCTGGAACACGCAAGGATCGCGCGATTACCGGTCGATGCGGGTATCAGGCAGAGGATTGTTGTGTGTCGAGCGCTGCCGAAGGCTGTCTCTTTCCAGCCACACGGGGTAGCCGAGGGGGCCGGTTTGCATGTCGGCCTGGCAGCCGCCGCGCCTCATGCGTACCTGGAAGAAAGAACTGCCGGTGCCCGTCATCACGGGCATCGGTCGGCGGACCTCCGGACGGCGCTGGCCGTCGGCACGCGCAACGACGCGCCCGTTTCGAGGTCGAGGCACCGCGCATGCATCGGCAAGGCCACCCGCGCTTCGTCGCCGAAAACGGCGCAGGGCTGACCGACGCCGTGCCGGCGGGATTCCTTATGGAGAGGGGTACGCCAGCGCGCCGGGACGCGCGCTCACCACGGCCAGAACATCGACGCGATGGACAGCGACAGTGCCGCGCAAAGCGGCGAGTAATACAACGTGTCCATCCGCGCGAAACGCGACCCGCGAATCCGCTTGAAGAAGCCGACGTAACGGAAATCGCCGACGGCCCGCACCGCGAAGATCAATGCGAGCGCAACGACCGCGAACGTGATCGAGCCGTGATACGGGT
>NZ_CAJNKE010001045.1 GCF_905232215.1 Burkholderia sp. LMG 13014 | reverse complement strand
TCGATGCGAACGAAACAGGCGGCAGCGCGCATTTCGACACGGTCAACGCGGCCGTCACGGTCCCCGGCGAATTCGACGAGCCGCGCCTGACGTTCGACCGGTTGCGCGGCAACGCCCGATGGGTGATCACACCGGCGGCCGGCGACAAGCACGCGCGCGTCGACGTGACACTGCCCGACCTGCTCGTCTCGAACCCCGATGCCGAAATCGCGGTGTCCGGTTCGTACACGAACCCCGGCCACGGCCGCGGCACGCTCGACCTGCGCGCCGATTTCGCCCGCGCGTCGGTGGCGCGCATTCCGCGCTACCTGCCGACCGGGATGTCCGAACACCTGCGCGACTATCTCGGCCACGCGCTGCAGGACGGCCAGGTGACCAAGGGCGCGTCGATCGTCGCACGCGGCCCGCTCGAGAAATTCCCGTTCGAACACGAGCCGGACGCCGGCGTGTTCCACATCGTCGCGCCGTTCACCGGCGGCCGTTTCGAGCCGACGCCGTACCCGCCGCGCAAGCTCGCGAACGGCACGCCGAGCGTCTGGCCGGCGCTCGACGGGATCGACGGCGTGTTCGAGCTCGCGCAGAACAAGCTGCGCTTCGACATCCACCGCGCGCACTACAAGCGCGTCGCGCTGACGAAGGTTGCAGGCCGCATCGACGATCTCGGCAATCCGACCCACTCGCCGCTGATCATCGACGGCCATGCGCAGGGCCCGCTGGCCGACCTGATCGACTACGCGGACAACAGCTCGCTCGGCACGATGAGCGGGCATATCGGCCAGCGGATCGACGCGCAGGGGCCCGCGTCGCTCGGGCTCAAGATCACGATTCCACAGCACGTCGCGCATCCGCACACGCACGTCGAAGGCGCGCTCGCATTCGGCGGTAACACGCTGACGACCAGCGGCGTACCGCCGCTGTCGGCACTGCGCGGCAGTGTCCGGTTCACCGAGGCCGGCGCATCGCTGCACGACCTGTCCGGCCGCTTCCTCGGCGGCCCGGTGCGCGCGAACGGCAACTTCCAGTCGCACGGCCCGTACACGGTGGACGTGGACGGCCGGCTCGCGCTCGACGCCGCGCGCGGCCTGAACCTGCATGGCCCGGCCGCCGCGCT
>NZ_CAJNKE010001044.1 GCF_905232215.1 Burkholderia sp. LMG 13014 | reverse complement strand
CGATTCGCTTCGCTCACGTTCACATTCACATCCATGATCGCTTCCGGCAATTGAAACGCCGAACGGCCCCGCACACGCCGCGAAGGCGTGAGCGGGGCCGCGACGGCGCGTTCGGTCAGATAAACGGCGTCAACAACATGTCGATCAGCTTGATGCCGATGAACGGCGCGATGATCCCGCCCACACCATAAATCAGCAGGTTGCGCCCCAGCAGCTTCTCGGCCGGCTCCGCGCGATACTTCACGCCTTTCAGCGCGAGCGGGATCAGCGCGACGATGATCAGCGCATTGAAGATCACCGCCGACAGGATCGCCGACGTCGGGCTGTGCAGCCCCATCACGTTCAGCGCGCCGAGTGCCGGATAGGTCGCGACGAATGCGGCCGGGATGATCGCGAAATACTTCGCGAGATCGTTGGCGACGCTGAAGGTGGTCAGCGCGCCGCGCGTCATGATCATCTGCTTGCCGACCTCGACCACCTGCATCAGCTTGGTCGGGTTGCTGTCGAGGTCGACCATGTTGGCCGCTTCCTTCGCCGCCTGCGTGCCGCTGTGCATCGCGACGGCCACGTCGGCCTGCGCGAGTGCCGGCGCGTCGTTGGTGCCGTCACCCGTCATCGCGACGAGATGGCCCTTCGCCTGGTGCTCGCGAATCAGCCGCAGCTTGTCCTCGGGCGTCGCTTCGGCAAGGTAGTCGTCAACGCCGGCTTCCGCCGCGATCGCCGCCGCGGTGAGCCGGTTGTCGCCGGTGATCATCACGGTCTTCACGCCGACCTTGCGCAGCTCGGCAAAGCGCGCGGCGATCCCGTGCTTGACGATGTCCTTCAGCTCGATCGCGCCGAGCACGCGCGATCCGTCGGCGACGACGAGCGGCGTACCGCCACGTCGAGCGATATCGTTGACCGCCGTCTCAACCGCTTGAGGAAACACACCGCCGAGCGCATCGACGTGCGCGCGGATCGCCGACGCCGCGCCCTTGCGCACCTGGCGCTCGCCGATATCGAGGCCGCTCATCCGCGTGCGTGCGCTGAACGGCACGGTGATGCTGCCGGCGGCTGCCGTCACGTCCAGCGAGAAGCGCTGCTTCGCGAGCGCGACGATCGAGCGTCCTTCCGGGG
>NZ_CAJNKE010001043.1 GCF_905232215.1 Burkholderia sp. LMG 13014 | reverse complement strand
ACAGCACCAGCAACAGGCTGCTCCAGTGCGCATGGCCCGTCACGCGGCCGCTGCTGATTCCGGCCGATGCGCTCGATGCCGCGTCGTTCAGCGCGCTTTCCGTGCTGGCGAGAACGGCGGGCGCGGCGGGGCGGGCGTGACGGCGGCGCGGTTACGCACCGTAACCAGCGTCCGGCGCGGGAACGCTACAATATTGCTCCGCGTTGCATCCCTAGTTAACGGATTTGTCAGGTGAGTGAAAAAGAAATCGATCAGGCTCTGGTCGAGCGCGTACAGAAGGGCGACAAGGCAGCGTTCGAACTCCTGGTCTCCAAATACCACCGCAAGATCATTCGGCTGATCTCGCGCCTCGTGCGGGATCCCGCCGAGGTCGAGGATGTGGCCCAGGACGCGTTCATCAAGGCGTATCGTGCGCTGCCGCAATTCCGCGGCGAATCGGCGTTCTATACGTGGTTGTACCGAATTGCCGTCAACACGGCGAAGAACTACCTTGCGACGCAAGGCCGCCGGGCGCCGACCTCGACCGAGGCCGATGCGGAGGAAGCGGAAACTTTCTCCGACGCAGACCAACTAAGGGATATCAACACGCCTGAGTCGATGTTGATGAGCAAGCAGATTGCCGAGACGGTCAACGCTGCGATGGCTCTGCTGCCCGAAGAACTGCGTCAGGCAATCACGCTGCGCGAGATCGAGGGCCTGAGCTACGAAGAGATCGCGGAAATGATGGGCTGTCCGATCGGGACGGTCCGGTCGCGGATCTTCCGTGCACGCGAGGCAATCGCTGCCAAATTGCGTCCGCTGCTCGATACGCCCGAAGGCAAGCGCTGGTAAGCGCGACAGGCGGAGCGACGCGGGTCGGGGTCTAGTTACGGATAGAGTCGTGAAGTCACGACGGGGTGTGCAAGATGGGGAGCATCATGGGGTCGGTCAATACGCAGTCGCAAGCGTGCTCGCGCGGCGAGCGCCTTTCCGCGCTGGTCGATGGCGAAATGTTCGATGGCCCGGACAACGGGCAGTTTCTGGCTGAGCTCAACCGCGCGGATCGCGCTGCGTGGGCCCATTACCACCTGATCGGCGATGCGCTGCGCTCCGACGAGCTCGCGCTGTCGCCCGCGCTGAGC
>NZ_CAJNKE010001042.1 GCF_905232215.1 Burkholderia sp. LMG 13014 | reverse complement strand
CGGCATGATGCGGCTCGGCACGAAATACCGGCTGCCGCCGCTGCCCGACGCGGTGTTTTCGCTGACGCCGCCGATGCCCGGCGAACGCGAAACCGTCACGCAGGCGCGCGAGGTGCTGTCGCGGCAATTGCTGATGTAAACCGGGCCGCACGACCTGCGGCGGCGCGTATCTGAGAGGCGCGCGAAGGAACAAGAAAATGAACGACGAACTGCAACGCCAGATGGCCGCGAAGCTGCAGGATGCGCTGGAGCGCGTGATCGACGAGCGCTCGCTGATCCACTTCCTGCGCGTGCTCGGGCACGACTGGAACAAGGAGCGGCAGCTCGAGGCCGACGTGCCGCCGTCGCCGTACGCGCGCGCCGCGCTCGGCTGGGAAAACCACTCGATCGGCGAGTACCTCGACGCGATGGTCGACTGGGCCGAGGCGTCGGAGGAAGGGTTGCGCTTCTACGACGTGCCCGACAATCCGTGGCGGCGCATGGCGGACATCCTGTTCGCCGGGAAAATCTATGAATAGCGCCGCTCGGGCGCTTCGTTTTCTTCGCGCGTGTGCGCTGCCGCGAACCGTCTATTCGACGGCTTCGCCGTTCACGTACGCACGCAGCCCGTCAGCGAGCGCATCGAACACCGCGCGGCAGCGCGGGCTCGATCGCAGGTCCTCGTGCATCACGACCCAGGTTTCCAGCTGCATCGCGGGCCCGTCCGGCAGCACGCGCACGAGCCGCGTGTCGCGTTTCGCGAGCCCGGTCTGGCAGAAGCCGATCCCGTAGCCGGCGCGGATCATCGCGAGCTGCGCGAGGCTGCTGTCGGTGCGCAGCGAGAACGCCTCGCGCTTCCACAGCGGCATGCTGCGGCCCACCGAGCGGATGAACGGCGTGACCGTATCGAAGCCGATCAGCGCGTGATGCGCGAGTTCGTCGGTCGTCGCGGGCGCGCCGTTGCGCGCCAGGTAGTCGTCGCGCGCAAACATCCCGACTTCGATTTCGCCGATGCGCCGTGCAACGAGCGCCTCCTGCGCGGGGGGCGCCATCCGGACCGCGATGTCGGCCTCGCGCTTGAGCACGTCCTGGATGCGGTCGGTCGGCACCAGTTCGATGACGAGCCCCGGATGGTTGCGCCGCAATTGCGCG
>NZ_CAJNKE010001041.1 GCF_905232215.1 Burkholderia sp. LMG 13014 | reverse complement strand
GCAACCTCGGGCTCGCGCGCCAGAACCGCACCGTGTTCCTGAGCCTGCTCGGCATCTCGTGGTTGTGGTTCGTCGGCGCGACGTTCCTCACGTCGTTCTTCAATTTCGCGAAGGACGTGCTGTCCGCGAGCCCCGACGTCGTCACGATCCTGCTCGCGACGTTCTCGGTCGGCATCGGCCTCGGCTCGCTGCTGTGCGAACGGCTGTCGCAGCGGCGCGTCGAGATCGGCCTCGTGCCGCTCGGCTCGATCGGCATCAGCGTGTTCGCGATCGAGCTGTATTTCGCGAGCCACGCGCTGCCGTCGCCCGGCCACCTGCTGTCGGTCGGCGAGTTCCTGGCCGGCGCGCGCCACTGGCGTATCCTCGCCGACCTGTTCCTGCTCGCGATGTTCGGCGGCTTCTACAGCGTGCCGCTGTACGCGCTGATCCAGAGCCGCAGCGCACCCACGCACCGTGCGCGGATCATCGCCGCGAACAACATCCTGAACGCGCTGTTCATGATCCTGTCGGCCGTGATGGCGATGGGGCTGACCAAGGCCGGCGTCGACATCCCGGGGCTGTTCCTCGTCACGGCGCTGCTGAACGTCATCGTCGCCGCGTATATCTATCTGCTCGTGCCCGAGTTCCTGCTGCGCTTCGTTGCGTGGGTGCTCGTGCACACCTTCTACCGGATTCGCCTCGTGCATGCGGAGCGGATTCCGGCGGAAGGGGCGGCCGTGCTCGTGTGCAACCACGTCAGCTACGTCGATGCGCTCGTGCTGGCCGCCGCGAGCCCGCGCCCGATCCGTTTCGTGATGGATCACCGGATCTTCAAGACGCGCTTCGCGAGCTGGGTGTTCCGGCACGCGAAGGCGATCCCGATCGCGCCGCGCCACGAAGATCCCGCGATGCTCGCGCGCGCGTACGATGCCTGCGAGGCTGCGCTGAAGGAAGGCGAACTCGTGTGTATCTTCCCCGAAGGCAAGCTCACGAAGACGGGCGACATCAACACGTTCCACCACGGCATCACGGAGATCCTGGGCCGCACGCCGGCGCCGGTGATTCCGATGGCGCTGCGCGGGCTGTGGGGCAGCTATTTCTCACGGCATACCGATGCGCGGATGCCGCGGCCGATCAAGCGCGGCGTGATGAGCCGG
>NZ_CAJNKE010001040.1 GCF_905232215.1 Burkholderia sp. LMG 13014 | reverse complement strand
AGCCCGTACGCGACATAGACCTGCACCAGCGTATGCGCGGCGCCGGCAGCCGCGAGCCCGGCGCCCGTCAGCAGCATCCCGACGATGGCCAGCCGCCGCGAGCCGAAGCGGTCGGCCAGCTGCCCGCTGACGATGCCGAACCCGAAATACAGGAAACCGGCGAGCGAGAACACGAGCGAGATCTGCCCGCGCGACGCGGCGAAATCCCGCTGCAGCGACTCGACGAACGCGCTGAACGTATACGCGCTGCCGAAACCGACGAACGTGACGGCGAACGCGGCTGCAACCACGTACCAGCCGTAAAAAAGGCGCGATGCGCCCGGGCGGTTCATGACGATGCTCCTCTCAGGTTCCACCGGCCGCCGGCAGCGACCGGATTGCCTCATGGATATAGTTGAACTATGTTGATCGCATCGGCTGCCGACGAGCAGTCGCGAAGCAGGCGATCCGATGCGTCAACGGTACTCGTGCGTACGCATCGTCTCAAACGATATTTCGTCGGACTTTCGATTTAGAAAAACTCAATGAATCGTTCCCGCTTGCCGCCCCTCAACGCGCTGCGCGCATTCGAAGCGGCCGCCCGCCACCTGTCGGTGAAGGCGGCGGCCGAGGAGCTGTCGGTCACGCCCGGCGCGGTAAGCCAGATGATTCGCACGCTGGAGACGCATCTCGGCGTACAGCTGTTCGAGCGCGTCAACCGCGGCATCCTGCTCACGGCCGCCGGCCGCGACTACCTGCCGCCGGTGCGCAACGCGTTCAGGCAGATTGCCGATGCGTCGCAGCGCGTGTCCGGCGCCGCCGACAGCGGCGTGCTGACGGTAAGCGTCACGCCGTTCTTCGCATCCGCATGGCTCGTCCCGCGCCTCGCCCGGTTCCGCGAGGCTTGCCCGGACGTCGACCTGCAGGTCGTCACGAGCCACGCACTGGCGGACTTTTCGCGCGACGGTGTCGACGTCGCGATCCGTCATGGCCTCGGGCGCTACATCGGGCTGTGCAGCGAGCGCCTGCTGACGGTGGAGATCGTCGCGCTTGCGTCGCCCGACCTCGTCGCGCGGCTCGGCATGCCGGCGACGCCGGCCGATCTCGTCGGCTGGCCGCAGTTGCACGACGCCGAGCGCAAGGGCTGGCACATCTGGT
>NZ_CAJNKE010001039.1 GCF_905232215.1 Burkholderia sp. LMG 13014 | reverse complement strand
TGGAGCCCGCGGTCAACCCGGGCAGCAGCGTCGTGCTGCGCACGTTCCGGTCGGCATCGCTGAAGCGCGACTGGTCGTATACGGTCTACCTGCCACCCGGCTACAACCCGGAAGGCGCGCGCTACCCGGTGATGTACCTGCTGCACGGCAACGCCGGCAACGCGAACGACTGGGTCACGCAGGGCCGGCTGCAGGCCACCGCCGACACGCTGATCGAGCGCCGCGAGATTCCGCCGGTCGTGATCGTGATGCCGCAGGGCGGCACCGACTGGTACGTCGATCGCAAGGAGAAGATGCAGAGCGCGTTCCTCAACGACCTGCTGCCCGAAGTCGAAGCGCACTTCGCGGTGTCGAACCAGCGCGCGGGCCGCGCGATCGGCGGCGTGTCGATGGGCGGCTTCGGCGCGCTGCGTTTCTCGCTGCTCGAACCCGGGCTGTTCTGCGGCGCGATGCTGCTGAGCCCCGCGATCTACGCGAACGAGCCGCCGCTCAATTCCGCCGCGCGCTACGTCGGCGTGTTCGGCGACCGGCAGTTCGATCCGCGCGTGTGGCACGAGCTCAACTACCCGGCGCTGATGCGCGGCTACTTCGCGCGCAGCTGGCGGATCCCGATGTTCATCGCGGCCGGCGACGACGACCTGACCATCCAGGCGGAATCGAGCGTGCTGTACACGCACCTGCGCCGCGCGCAGAACCCGGCCGAACTGCGCATCGTCGACGGCGGGCATACGTGGGACGTATGGCGCGGGCTGCTCGGGCAGGGATTGAAGTACGCGCTCGAATGCGTGAAATGACGGCGGGCGGGCGCTGCCCCGCCCGTGTTCGTCTGGCCGGCCGGTGACCGGTGACCAGCAGGCCGACGACCAGCCCCGTATTCCGCGAACGCCATCCCGGCGGGCCTTTCGGGCCTGACGCCGGGCTCAAGGTGGCAAGCTCAAAGCCACGTGCCACCCTGCCGTTCGCTCGGCTCCCCGGCCAGCGCGTCGAAATCGTGAATCCAGTCCAGGTGATGCAGCACGCTGTCGCGCTCGGCGAGACGCGCATTGCGCGCCTGCGCGGCCGGCCCGTCGGGCAGGTGCAGCACATCGGCCACGGAGATCGACGCGTACTGCACCTTGCGCGTGCGGCCGCGTCGCAGCCGCTC
>NZ_CAJNKE010001038.1 GCF_905232215.1 Burkholderia sp. LMG 13014 | reverse complement strand
GCTGTAGTCGAATCCGTTCATCGTTGCCTCCGTTTCGGTGGGCCGATGATAGGAAGAAGCGCGCGCGGCTTCGTAGTCTGAAAGGATGATGCCGGCCGGCGCTGGCGGCGCAATCATCGTGGCAGGCATCCATCGAACGACGAAGGAGACAACCCGCGATGACGATCCCCACGACGCCGCCGGCCGGCATCTTCACCGACGTGCCGGGCGGCCTGCGCCTGCACCACTACGAGGCGGGCGAAGGCCGGCCCGTGGTGTTCATCCACGGCAGCGGCCCGGGCGCCAGCGGTTTCAGCAACTTCAAGCACAACGTGCCCGCGTTCGCGGCGGCCGGCTATCGCGCGATCGTCGTCGACCTGCCTGGCTACGGGCAGTCGTCGAAGCCGTCCGACGTCGCCTATACGCTCGATTTCTTCGTCGGCGCGCTGCATGCGCAACTGAAGGCGCTCGGGATCGGGCCGGCCGTGCTGCTCGGCAACTCGCTCGGCGGCGCGATTGCGCTCAAGTACGCACTCGACTACCCGGACGAAGTCGACGGGCTGATCATGATGGCGCCGGGCGGCGTCGAGGATCGCGACACCTATTTCCGGATGGAAGGCATCCAGCGGATGGTGAAGTTGTTCACTCATCGTCAGATGAATGACGACACGATGCGCGAACTGCTGACGCTGCTCGTGCACGACCCGGCGATCGTCACCGACGCGCTCGTCGCCGAGCGGATGAAGGTGTGCGTCGAGCAGCCGACCGAAGTGCTGTCGACGATGAGCGTGCCGAACCTGACCGACGCGCTCGGCGACCTGCGTACCCCGGTGCTCGGTTTCTGGGGCACGGACGACCGCTTCAATCCGGTCGGCGGCGCGCTGAAGTTCCTCGAACACTGCCGCGATGCGCGCTTCGTGCTGATGAACCGGTGCGGCCACTGGGTGATGGTGGAACACGCCGATTATTTCAATCGGGAATGCCTCGATTTTCTTGCGACGCGGAATACGCGATAACGCCGGATGCCCTTGAAGGCTTGCCCCAATGCGGGCGGGCCCGTCTGAACAAAACCATGGAGACGACATGAAACTCATCGAAGAGCTGTTCGACCTGCGCGGCAAGGTGGCTGCAATCACCGGCGGCGCGCGCGGCATCGGCGCGGAGA
>NZ_CAJNKE010001037.1 GCF_905232215.1 Burkholderia sp. LMG 13014 | reverse complement strand
CCCAGCGGCCATCCTGCATTTGCAGGGTCTGGCCGGCCTGTGTGATGGTGTCGCCGTCGCGGTAGGTGATGGGCGTGGTTTCGACCGTGCCCAGCATGTCCCAATCCACGCGCGAGCCGGGGAACTTCTTCAGCATCCGAGCGATTTCGGCAATGGGCCGGTCGGTCGTCACGCGATCAACGTCGCGGAATTTGTTGGGGTCTTTCGGCACGAACTCGCCCAAGATGAACCGCTTGCCTTCGCCGTCGAAGTAGCGCCCCTCGATGAAGGGCTGCCACTGCACATTGGCGTCGATCAGGGCCTTGGGCGACTGCTCGCGCAGCTCGGCGATCTTGTCCAGCGCCTCCCGCCCGTACTTGCGGAAGGCAATCACGTCCGTCATGGTGTCCGCGCTGGCCGTGCCGAACACGGAGTTCGGCAGGCGGTACGCGCCCAGGAACTCGGCCATGTAGCTGGCCTTCACGCGCAGTTCTTCCTCCTTGCCACCCTTGCCGGAGACGCAGCGCGGCGGCGTGATGAACACGGCCAGACCGCCCGGTTTCAGCTTCTCCAGCGTGCGCAGGATGAAGTAGTTTTGCAGCGGCTCCTTCTGATAGCGCCCGTCCAGCAGTTGGTTGCCGCCGCGATCTGCGACGCCGCCGAACGGCACGTTGGTGACGACGGCATCGTATTGCTCGTCGGGCGTGGCGGCGGCCACGCGCTCGAAGGGCGCCACGGTGGCGGTGTAGCCAGGGCCGGCATTCACCAGGCCGTTGATGCGGCCGGAAGTTTCGTTCAGCTCCACAGCGTCGATGGCCGCGTTCAGCGGCGCGGTGGCGCCGAAGATGCCGACGCCAGCGCACGGGTCGAGCACCTTCCCGCCGGCGAAGCCCAACTCGGCCATCAAGTCCCAGATGCCCTCGGCGATGGGCTTGGGGGTGTAATACTCGTAGGCGCTTCCCTTCTTGCCGTCGGCCCCGATCAGCGCGCCGCCGGTGCCGGAATACTTCGCCAGCGCCAGCTTTTCCTCGGGAGACAGCCGGGCCGCATCGACTTCGCCGGCGTCGATGCGCTTCAGCAGCGCCATCGCGGCGGCGTTGTCCTTCTTGCGCTGCGCAGGCTTGCGGTTCGGGTCGAACTCGTAATACTGCGCGGTCTGGTTGCGCGGGG
>NZ_CAJNKE010001036.1 GCF_905232215.1 Burkholderia sp. LMG 13014 | reverse complement strand
CATTTCGGCCAGTACGGCGCGTTCCAGCTTTGGTCGGCCGGCTTCGCATGCTTCCTGTACCGCGCGCTTGCCCGCCCGCCGCGCCCGACGCCGCCGCTGCGCGTGCTGAGCTGGTTCGGCGACTTCAGCTACTCGCTGTACCTGATCCACCTGCCGCTGTTCGTCTGCCTCGGCTCGGTGCTGTTCCATTCCGAGCTGCAGTTGTCGATCTGGCCGTCGTTCGCGTTCATGGCCGCCGCGATCCCGGTCGCGTATGTGTTCTACCGGATGTTCGAACGGCCCGCGATGACGTGGTCGGCCAGCTTCAAGCCGGCCCGCCCCGCCCACATCGTCACGCCGGCACCCGAACGGGCCGTCTGACCCGAAAGGTCCGCGTTCCCGAGCCCCCGTGCGGCGTCCCGCTGCGCGGGGGCTTTTTCATGGCCTGAGCGCGCCCGCACGTCGGGTTGGCGTGCGATGGGTAGCCTTCGGGTGTCGGGCCGCGCTACGGCCCGCATGAGCCGTCCTCGACCGACTTTCCACCACCGGGACTGCCTGGGCGCGGCCTTCTGGCGTCACCTTCTGGAGTCACCTTCTGGAGTCACCTTCTGGAGTCACCTTCTGGAGTCACCTTCTGTGTATCAGCCGATACTCGACCCGACGAACAGTGTCCGAGGCATTGCCGTCCGTTTCGTTCCTTGACGCATCCCGTCTTGAGGTCCGACGGGCCATCTTCAACGTTCCAAAGCAGCTTGCAAGGAAAAAGTGAGCCGCGAGACAGAACGAGAAATCATCGGACGTTGTCAGTCGAGTCAAATCCTGCCGGCTACACCTTCTGGCATCACCCTTTGACATCACCCTCTGGCATCACCTTCTCGCGTCACCTTCTCGCGTCACCTTCTGGCATCACCTTCTGACGTCACCCTCTGACATCACCCTCTCGCGTCACCAACCGCCCCCTTCCAACCGACCACCGGTCAAGCACACGCCCTACACCGCACGCGACAACCTGCCCACCACCCGCCCAACAAAGGCCCCCCGCGCTGAAAAACAAAGCCCCCACGCAGCGCACCGCCGCATGAGGGCCCGTTTCCCGCCGGCTCGCGCCGGCTACCGCTTCTTCGCCTTCGCGGCCTTCGCCGTATCCGCGAGGATCTTCTCGACCCGCTCCACG
>NZ_CAJNKE010001035.1 GCF_905232215.1 Burkholderia sp. LMG 13014 | reverse complement strand
CGCGTAGCCGGCGCATGAGCGCGACGGCATTGCCGCGCCATCCAACGACATCGACAAGGACATTCACCATGACGACACTCGCTGCGCAGGCTACGGCCTGCGACGCACTCTGGTACACGCGCTGCCCGGTGCCGACCGCGCTCGGCATCGCCGTGCATCGCGGCTGGTTCGACGAGGAGTTCGGGCCGGAAGGTATCACGCTGAATTCGCTGCAGGAGACGGCCGACGCCGGCAAGCGCGAATCGCACTTCGATCACAGCCTGCCGCACTCGTTCCGGCAGGGCGGCAACATTCCCGCGCTGTGGGCGCGGGCTCGCGGCGCCGATACGCGCGTGATCGGCCTGTCGTGGACCAACGAATTCCAGGCGATCGTCACGTTGCCCGATCGCGGCATCCGCTCGGTGCGCGATCTGCGCGGCCGGCGGCTCGGGTTGCCGCGCCATCCGATCAGCATCGACTTCTGGCGCGCAGCCGCGCTGAAAGGCTTCCTGAGTGCGCTCGAACTGGAAGGGCTCGGGCACGGCGACGCCGAATGGGTCGACCTGCCCGACGAACGCGAACGCCGCACCGGGCCCGCATCGTTTGCGCGCGGTCCGCACGAGTACGGGATCGAGATCGCGGCGCTCGTGCGCGGCGAGGTCGACGCGGTGTTCGTGAAAGGTGTCGAAGGGCTCGAAACCGTGCACCTGATCGACGCGCAGGTCGTCATCGATCTCGGCGCGCACCCCGATCCGCTCGTGCGGATCGGCAACGGCACGCCGCGCACGCTGACCGTCGACCGCGCACTGATCGACGCGCGCCCCGATCTCGTGAGCCGCTTCCTGTCGGTCGTGGTGGGCGCGGGCGACTGGGCCGCGCGCCATCCGGCCGAGACGGTCGCGTATATCGGCCGCGAGACGCGCGCGTCCGACGAGTGGGTGCGCTATGCGTACGGCGCGGATGTGCACCGCCATCTGGAGACGGGGCTCGCGCAGACGTCGATCGACGGGCTGGTCGCGTTCAAGGACTTCCTCGTCGAGTGGGGCTTTCTCGAACAGGATTTCGATGCGCGCGCCTGGATCGACCCGGCACCGTTCACGCGCATCGACCGGCAACGCCATGCGTGGGTCGCGTAGCGCGCCGCGGCGCGTCATTGCAAGGAGTAGAGCATGACA
>NZ_CAJNKE010001034.1 GCF_905232215.1 Burkholderia sp. LMG 13014 | reverse complement strand
CGGAGAAGGCAGAGGAATCCGACGCGCTGCTGCTCGGGTTCGAGAGCGAAAAGAACCGTTACGAACGCAACCTCGACTACGCGCGCACGATCGCCCGCCAGGATCCGAAGATCGTCGCCACCGTCGTGAAGAACTGGGTGTCCGATGAACGCTGAAGGCTTGACCAAGAGCGCGCTCCTGCTGATGTCGATCGGCGAGGAAGAGGCCGCGCAGGTATTCAAGTTCCTCGCGCCGCGCGAGGTCCAGAAGATCGGCGCCGCGATGGCCGCGCTGAAGAACGTCACGCGCGAGCAGGTCGAGGACGTGCTGCACGAATTCGCGAAGGAAGCGGAGCAGCACACCGCGCTGTCGCTCGATTCGAGCGAGTACATCCGCTCGGTGCTGACCAAGGCGCTCGGCGAGGACAAGGCCGGCGTGCTGATCGACCGCATCCTGCAGGGCAGCGACACGAGCGGCATCGAGGGCCTGAAGTGGATGGATTCGGGCGCCGTGGCCGAACTGATCAAGAACGAGCATCCGCAGATCATCGCGACGATCCTCGTGCACCTCGACCGCGACCAGGCGTCGGAAATCGCGTCGTGCTTCACCGAGCGGCTGCGTAACGACGTGATCCTGCGGATCGCGACGCTCGACGGCATCCAGCCGGCCGCGCTGCGTGAACTCGACGACGTGCTGACGGGCCTGCTGTCCGGCAGCGACAACCTGAAGCGCAGCCCGATGGGCGGCATCCGCACCGCGGCCGAGATCCTGAACTTCATGACGAGCGTGCATGAGGAAGGCGTGCTCGAAAGCGTGCGCCAGTACGACGCCGAACTCGCGCAGAAGATCATCGACCAGATGTTCGTGTTCGAGAACCTGCTCGACCTCGAGGATCGCGCGATCCAGATGGTGCTCAAGGAAGTCGAGTCGGAAACGCTGATCATCGCGCTGAAGGGCGCGCCGCCGGC
The DNA here is from genome assembly GCF_905232215.1 of Burkholderia sp. LMG 13014. Taxonomy (GTDB): domain Bacteria; phylum Pseudomonadota; class Gammaproteobacteria; order Burkholderiales; family Burkholderiaceae; genus Burkholderia. The sequence goes on along the minus strand of NZ_CAJNKE010001034.1, from coordinate 211 downwards.
ACTGCGCCAGAAATTCCTCGCGAACATGTCGCAGCGCGCGGCCGAACTGCTCGCCGAGGATCTCGACGCGCGCGGCCCGGTACGCGTGTCCGACGTCGAGACGCAGCAGCGCCGCATCCTGCAGATCGTGCGCAACCTGGCCGAGAGCGGCGCGATCGCGATCGGCGGCAAGGCGGAAGACGCGTATGTCTGATTCGGCGAGCGATCGCGC
>NZ_CAJNKE010001033.1 GCF_905232215.1 Burkholderia sp. LMG 13014 | reverse complement strand
TAACCGCCGCGTGGTCGCGGCTGCCGTCGCTTCAGACGCGCACGCTGTTCTACAGCACCGACAGCGACAACCGCGCATCGCAACGTGTGGCGTCGCGCCTTGGCCTCACGCTGCGCGGCACGACGCTGCGGGTGACATAGCGCCGGGGCCGGCGCGACACCTCAATCCATCTCAACGAAAGGCGTCGATCACCTTCACGCGACGCTCGGTTTCGTCGACGAAGCAGCTGTCGACCTCCACGAGCCCGAGCGTGCCGCCTGCATCGGGCTGCCGCGATTCGGCGCAGGCAGCATCCCGCGCCTTGAGCCAGCGGCGCTCGTCGTTGCGCAACTTCGCCCTGCCCGGCTCATCCAGGTTCGCCATCTTCGCCTTGTAGGCTGCATTCAACCGCTTGTCAGCCGCTTCGTATTTCAGCCGGAGGCAATTGCGGATGTCGGCCGTGTAGCCCGTTTCCTCGGCGGTCTTGCAGATAGCGGCGCGTTCCACATCGTCCGCGAGCGCATCGGACGCAACCGCGAAGAGCGCCGCGCTCGCCGCCAGACCGATCGCGATGTGTTGAAGGACGTTCATCCGGATGCGTTGTTTTCAATGACCGAAGGCACCGATTATGCCCGGCCCGCTGCCCGCATGGCCCGCGTTGTCTCGACACCAACCGGTCACGCCCGACCCGTCACTGCGCATCCCGTGCCGCGCACCCGACGTGCAAACACGCTAGCATTCGGACACGCCACGTCGCGTGTTCGCTTTGCACCGCCGCCAAGGATTCCCCATGACTACGCCCGCCCCTGCCCAACCCGATGTCGCGCATCGCGTCTTTTCGGCCGGGCAGTTGTCGATCGGCCTCACGCTTCCGCTGCTTCGCACCGGCCATATCGTCGCCGACTTCGACGAGCAGCTCGGACTCGCGGCGCTGGCCGACACGCTCGGCTTTCGCGCGCTGTGGATTCGCGACGTGCCGCTGAACAGCGCCGACTACCCCGACCCGGTCGGCCACCTCGACCCGTGGGTCCTGCTCGGCGCACTGGCGTCACGCACGCGCCGGATCGCACTCGCCAGCGGCGCGATCGTGCTGCCGCTGCGTCATCCGCTGCATATCGCGAAAGGCGCGCTGTCGGTCGCGACGCTGTCGGGCGGACGCTTCATCCTCGGGCTCGGCTCCGGCGA
>NZ_CAJNKE010001032.1 GCF_905232215.1 Burkholderia sp. LMG 13014 | reverse complement strand
CAGCCGCAACGCATCGCGCTCATCGCCGACACCGGCTGTCGCATGAAGAAAGCCGACAACGCATGGCAGGCGTGCAACGACGCGACGGTGTGGCCGCTCGACACGATCGCGGCCAGCGTCGCGAAGCTGTCGCCCGATCTGGTGATGCACATCGGCGACTACCACTATCGCGAGAACGCGTGCCCGCCGGACGTCGCCGGCTGCAAGGACAGCCCGTGGGGCTATGGCTGGGATACGTGGCAGGCCGACCTGTTCCGCCCGGCCGCGCCGCTGCTCGCGAAGGCGCCGTGGGTCGTCGTGCGCGGCAACCACGAGGAATGCGCGCGCGCGGGCCAGGGCTGGTTCCGCTTCCTCGATCCGCGTCCGTATTCGGCCGCGCGCTCGTGCGACGATCCGGCCAACGACAACAACGCGAACTATTCGGAACCCTATGCGGTGTCGCTCGGCGGCGGCTCGCAAGTGATCGTGTTCGACACCGCGAAGGTCGGCCGCACGCCGCTCAAGACGACCGACGCGCAATTCGGCATCTACCAGAAGCAGTTCCAGACGGTTGCCGCGCTCGCATCGAAGGCCGGCATGACGACGACGATCTTCACGAACCATCATCCGATCCTCGCGTTCGCGCCGATCGCCGGCAGCACGCCCGCGCCGGGCAACCTCGCGTTGCAGTCGGTGATGTCGAGCCTCAACGCACAGGCGTACTACCCGCCCGGCGTGCACGTTGCACTGCACGGGCACGTGCACGACTTCCAGGCGATCAACTTCTCGTCCGGGCATCCGGCGACGATCGTGTCCGGCAACGGCGGCGACAATCTCGACGTCGCGCTGCCCGACCCGTTCCCGGCCGGGCTGACGCCCGCACCGGGCGCCGTGATCGAGCGGCTGTCGCACAACAACAGCTTCGGCTTCCTGATCATGGAACGCCGCGCCGCCCCGGCGACCGGCTGGGTGTTCCACGCATATTCGGCAGCCGGCAAGCTGCTCGCGTCGTGCAACCAGTCGGGCACGACGCTCGCTTGCGACAAGACGGGGTTCATTGCGCCGTGAGTGAAGGAGTTCGATGTGACGGCCGCGATGCACGCGGCCTGCAAACGCTGCGCACGCTGGCCACGGCGGCTGTGCTCGCCGGCCTGGCGCTTGCCGCTCACGGCGCGCCGGCCGAAACCG
>NZ_CAJNKE010001031.1 GCF_905232215.1 Burkholderia sp. LMG 13014 | reverse complement strand
CGGCGCCCATCGCCTCGTAGACCGACGACGTGTTCGCGCTGACGCTCGCCGTCACGATCAGGATCGCGCACGGTGCGCGCGCCATGATCCGGCGCGTCGCGGCGACGCCGTCGACCTTCGGCATCACGAGATCCATCAGCACGAGATCGGGCGGATGCGCGACGCAGAAATCCACCGCCTCGTCACCGTCGGTCGCGACCCACAGCACGCGGTGGTCCGTGCGCAGCGCGATCACGCGGCGCAGCGCCTCCACGGCCAGCGGCAGGTCGTTGACGATGCCGATGTTCATCCGCGTGCATCTCCGATCAGGTCGTGCACGGCATCGAGCAACGCCTCGTCGTGGAAGCTGCTCTTCGCGAGGTAGTAGTCGGCGCCCGCATCGAGCCCGCGCCGGCGATCCTCGTCGCGATCCTTGTACGACACGATCATCACCGGCACGCGCTTGAGCATCGGATCGCTCTTGATCAGCGTGACGAGCTCGATGCCGTCCATGCGCGGCATGTCGACGTCCGTGACGACCAGATCGAACGCATCGCTGCGCACCGCGTTCCAGCCTTCCATCCCGTCGACCGCGACCGTCACGTCGTAACCGCGCTTTTCCAGCAGCTTGCGTTCGAGCTCGCGCACCGTCAGCGAATCGTCGACAACGAGCACGCGGCGGCGCCGGTCGGCCAGCGCAAGTTGCGGGTCGCGCTTGAGCCGCGCGAGCTGCCCGCCGCGCACGAGCTTGTCGACCGAGCGGATCAGGTCCTCGACGTCGACGATCAGCACCGGGTCGCCGTTCTCGAGCAGCGCGCCGGCCGCGATGTTCTGGATCTTGTGCAGGCGGCTGTCGAGCGGCTGCACGACGAGCATCCGTTCGCCGAGGAAGCGGTCGACCGCGACACCATACAGCTCGGGCTCGCCGCCGACGACCACGACCGCCGTGCTCGTGCGCGCCGCGTCGGGTTCGCCCGCGTCGAGCAGCTGGTGCGCGGCGACCAGCCCCGCGCGCCGGCCGTCGAACGGAAAATGCGGCTGCCCTTCGAGCACGTCGATGTTCTCGTGCGCGAGTTCGAGCGTGCGCCGCACGTGCGCAAGCGGAAACGCATACGGCTCGCCGCCGACCTCGACGAGCAGGCTGCGGATCACCGACAGCGTGAGCGGCAACTGCAGCACGAAGCGCAT
>NZ_CAJNKE010001030.1 GCF_905232215.1 Burkholderia sp. LMG 13014 | reverse complement strand
CTTTCGCCGCGGCGCGCTTCACGCCGGCCGCCGTCGTGCGCATCGGCGGCCGCGGCTTGCCGTACTGGATAGCGCGCGCCTGAGTGATCGAGCTGTAGCGGCCGATCGCACGCCCGGACGATCGGATCAGCCCAGCGAGCCCGAAGCCCGCGATGCTCAGGCCGTTGAGAATGATTCGCTTCATGACATTGCACCTGTGGATAACATTTCATATCAGGACGACAGGGCCGCAAGCAGCCGGCGGAAGTGTGGAGACGGCTCGTGACCAAGCGCCTTCGTCAGCGACTCGATCTCACGTGCGAGCACGACGTGCGGATCGGGCAGCGGGTTCCATGCGTCCGGCTCGGGCGTGCCAGTCACCTCCATCGCTTCGCGCATGGTGTCCGCGCTGATCTCCTGGCCGAGCGCGTTCGACGCGGCGCGGGCGAGCACGTCGATACCCGACACGTCGATGCTCACCTGCTTCAGCCACTCGCAGAGGCGGTAGAACTCGCGCGGCGTCATCTCCTGTTCGGCGCTCGACGGTTGTGCCTGCTTGGTATCGGTCGGGTTCTTCACGGTGCTCCTTCTGGGTTTGACGGTGATGATGGGTTTCGGCAGCTCGACGGGCGGCGGTGGCGGTGGCATGTTGGCGCGCGCCCAGCGGCGTATCTCCGCCTGCTGGTTTGCGTCGCCGCGCAAATCCCCCTGCCGGTGGGAAAGTGAGAACGTTCGCTCCGCGCTGTTCGGCGCGCGGGCGTCGACGCAGACCCGGCCCGACTTGCCGTATTGCCGAACGGCGTCGAGGCCCGCGGCCTTCACCATCTCTACGAGGTCACGGGTGCGGGATTGGCTCATGCGCCCTTCCCTCCCAGCTTGCAGCGCGGCTCATCAGCGTCCGGCAAGCGCTTCAGGAACGTGGTGTCGCCGACGCCAGGCCGCGCGAAGAACGCGCAGCCGTCCCGGTCGAGCAGAATCCGGTTGTCGGGTATGTCCTCGCGGCACGCGGCGAGAGCCAGGACGGCGCAGATCAAGGCAGCGATCTTCATGCGGACCGCCCTCCTGCGCGTGCGCACTGTGCATGCGGGTTCGTCGAGCGCGGGCAGAGCCAGTCGTCTTTCGGGCCGCGCGCGCCGCACTGCGCGCATTCGGCCTGCCCGGCTGGCGATGCCAGCTCCGGGTACAGACT
>NZ_CAJNKE010001029.1 GCF_905232215.1 Burkholderia sp. LMG 13014 | reverse complement strand
CTCCCCCGAAAAAGCCGGCCACCCGTCGGCCGATTGGCACAAAGGACTAAAGGTCCAACCAATCATAGGAAGTGATTTCGCGTTTGTCACGGAATCGGGATTCAGTATTTACCCGGGCGGGGAAATCGGGCGGTTGAGCAGAGATTCGGCGTTCGACGGTGCCCGGGAGCGCGTCCAGGGATTCGTACAACCCCAATACCGGCGGGTTTCCTGGCCGGTTGACAGCACACGCCCGGCACGGCAGCACGCCAAACTGACAAAAAAGTCATGTTCGCGTCAGGGTCTCAACGGGATGCGCACGCCATCATGGCGTACCGGACTGCGCTTCCGGTCCATCGCCACCCCGCCCGCGTTCGATCCCTGCGGGCACCTCCGTCCCCCGGCGATGGGCTCCGTGACTGGGCGAGCAGACACGGCGCGCAGGCCGATTTTCCGCCCCGGACTTCGTGTCCGGGGCGTTTTTGTCTGTGGTTTCCAAAGAAAATAAGCGTGGATTGTTTCTAAATCGGCAAAAGGTAATTTGAGCCAGACAGGATGTTTTTTCCGGTCACAGACGCTTACATTTAGCGCACCACTCATGGAAACCGCTACGGATTCGCCATCGGGTAGTGACATCCACTGCCACGGCCGAACCGCACGAGCTTTAGGAAACGGCAAAATGAAGGCCTCCAAATCCCTGCCTGCGCTCGATCCCGCCGACGTCCACGTCGAAATCCTCGAACGTTCCGATACGCTGCTCGTCGTCCGCTGGGTCGAACCCGGCCGCTGTCACTACGGTGAACAGCGCTGGCGCCGCCGCTTCGCGCAACGCACCGGCACCTGCGCGCTGTCGCGCCAGGTGATCCACCGCGGCGACGAAGTGTTCCGCCCGGCCGAACGCCCGGCACCCGCGAATGCGGCCGCGATGATCTCCGCCGCCGAAGTGCTCGCGCTGGCCGGCGGCAGGTAAATCCTGCCGGCCGCGCGTCACGGCACGCGGCACCACACGATGCGCCGGCCCTAGAAGCACCGGTCTAATTCCCCCGCTTGTCTGCCACGCCCGCGCACACTATCGTTACACCACTCAATGTAACGATTACGCGCCGCGGCCGCCCGGTCGCGCCGATGGAGGCAGACATGCATGCATGGAGCGCGCGCCACGTCCCGGCGCAAGGCGGCAAAGTTGCGGTCGTGACCGGCGCC
>NZ_CAJNKE010001028.1 GCF_905232215.1 Burkholderia sp. LMG 13014 | reverse complement strand
TGCGGCGAAGCCGTCGGCGCCGGTCGATCCGGTCATCGTGGCGATCGGCAAACTGCAGCGTAAGTTTCCGCGTGCGTTCCCGAAGAATCCGGCCCCTAAAGTGCCGCTCAAAGTTGGCATTTGGGACGACCTCGCGCGTGAAGCACAGGCCGTCGGGCTCAACGAAGCCGAACTGCGCGAAGCGATGTCGACGTGGTGCCGTGGTAACCGTTACTGGTCGTGCCTCGTCGAAGACGCGGTGCGGGTCGACCTGCAGGGCAACGAAGCAGGGCGCGTCACGCACGACGACGCAGCGCGAGCGCGCCGGCTGAAGGCGCGCCGCCCCGGCAAGGGCACGGCGCAATCGACCAAGGGCGCGCAGCAGCAGCCGAAGGCCGAGCAGCAAGCCGAGGCCGCCGCAGTCGAGCCGCAACCGGCGAACGTGGAAGCGCAAACCGACGCAGTGCCGCAAACCGACGCCGCGCCGCAGGTCGAGCAGCAAACGGCCGGAAACGAGTAACCGGCACCGCGCCGCTGCATACCGCACGGCACTGCCTCGCATGCATATCGTGTGCGGCGAATGACACGACAGGCTGACCTGCCTCGAAAGAGGCAGGTCAGGACTGCTCTCACCGGCGCTCGACGTGCCGGGTCCTCATCCATCCCGCCTCGAACCGACCACGCGACCGGACGAAGAACGTTCGTCGATCGGCGCTGCATGCGCGATGTGTCGACGTTGTCGTATGCGCACGGACGGTACGCCCATTCTTAACGCGGCAACGCTTCATTCAATTAATTCGGTTTCCTAAAATAGAGTCATGCCGGAACCGTCGATTGGCATGCGGGTGTTCGCATCCGGTCGTCGTGACATGATGACGCGCGATAATCTCGACCGGGTCGTCAGGTCGCGCAGCAAGCTGGCCGGCGCGATGCAGCTTGCATTTCGAAAGGTACGGAAAGCCGACTGCGACACGACCCGACGCCACAGCCGGCGCCTTTCAACGTCAATTCAAATCGAATCATGCACTCGAGACATTCCGCGATTCTCGTCGCGCTCACCGCTGCCGCGTTGTTCGGCGCCGCGACACCACTCGCCAAGGCGTTGATCGGCGCGATGTCGCCGTTCATGGTCGCGGGCCTGTTCTATCTCGGCAGCGGCGTCGGGCTCGGTATCGGGATCCTGCTCCGCCGCCTGCACAACCGTCAT
>NZ_CAJNKE010001027.1 GCF_905232215.1 Burkholderia sp. LMG 13014 | reverse complement strand
ACACGCCGGAACTGAACACGTTCGACCGGCGCGGCCGGCGCATCGACCGCGTCGAATTCCACCCGGCCTGGCACGCGCTGCTCGGCCAGTACCGCCACGAAGGCTTCGTGTCGCTCGCGTTCCGCGAGTCGCGCCGCGGCCGCTGGGCCGCGACCGCGGCCGGCTTCTACCTGCATGGCCAGATCGAGGCCGGTTCGCTGTGCCCGGCGACGATGACGCAGGCCGCGATCCCGGTGCTGCAGAAGGAGCCCGCGCTGTGGGAACTGCTGCGCGACAAGCTCTACAGCAACGATTACGATCCGCGCGACGTGCCGGTCGCCGACAAGCGCTCGATCTGGTTCGGCATGGGCATGACCGAGAAACAGGGCGGCTCCGACGTGCGCGCGAACACGACGCTCGCGACCGCCGTCGGCGCGGGCGGACGCGGTGGCGAATACCGGCTGCGCGGCCACAAGTGGTTTTTCTCGGCACCGATGTGTGACGCGCATCTCGTCGTCGCGCGCACCGAAGCCGGCAGCCCGTCGTGCTTCTACGTGCCGCGCTGGCGCCCGGACGGCACGAAGAACGCGGTCGAGATCCAGCGGCTGAAGGACAAGGTCGGCAACCGCAGCAACTCGAGCAGCGAGATCGAGCTGAACGACGCGTGGGGCATCATGCTCGGCGATGAAGGCCGCGGCATTCCGACCATCATCGAGATGGCCACCTACACGCGGCTGAACTGCGTGCTCGGCAGCGCGGCGATGCTGCGCCAGGGCGTCGTGCAGGCGATCGCGTACACGCGCCAGCGCCATGCGTTCGGCCGCGCGCTCGCCGAGCAGCCGCTGATGCGCACCGTGCTCGCCGATCTCGCGCTCGAAAGCGAAGCGGCGCTGTCACTGTCGATGCGTCTCGCCGACGCGTTCGAGCGCGACGACTCGCCGCGCGAACGCGCGTGGAAACGCATCGTCACACCCGCCGCGAAATTCTGGGTGTGCAAGCGCGCGGTCGAACTGACCGGCGAGGTAATGGAAGTGTTCGGCGGCAACGGTTATGTCGACGACGGCCCGATCGCGCGGCTGTTCCGCGAGGCGCCCGTCAACTCGATCTGGGAAGGCTCGGGCAACGTGATGTGTCTCGACGTGCTGCGCGCGATATCGCGCGAGCCCGACGCGGCCGCCGCGCTGTTCGCCGAGCTCGCCGACCTCGGC
>NZ_CAJNKE010001026.1 GCF_905232215.1 Burkholderia sp. LMG 13014 | reverse complement strand
GCCAGACGAACACGAGATTGAGCGCGTTGAGCACGGCGGCCGCGACGAATGGCGCGCGCACATGCAGCGCGCCGAGCAGGCCGCCGATCAACGGGCCCGCGATGAAGCCGATGCCCATCATCGCGCCGAGCTGGCCGAAGCGTCGTGCACGGTCGGGTTCGGTGGTGACGTCGGTCATGTACGCAGTCGCGACCGCGACGTTCGCGCCGGTGATGCCCGCGATCAGCCGCCCGACGTAAAGCCAGGCGAGCGTCGGCGCGAGCGCCATCAGCAGGTAGTCGAGCGCCGCGCCCGCGAGCGAGACGAGCAGGACGGGCCGGCGGCCGAAGCGGTCGCTCAGCGCGCCGAGCAGCGGGGCGCACAGGAACTGCGCGAACGCGTACAGCGCGAGCAGGATCCCGTAGTGGGTGTCGGTGCTGCCTGCGTCGGCGAGAGCGCGCAGCAGCCCGGGCAGGATCGGCATCACGATCCCGACGCCGATTGCGTCGAGCAGGACCGTGGCCAGGATGGCAATCAGGGACGGATTCAAGAGCGTGACTCTATCGGTGATAGAGTGGCGATTATTCCACAGCTTTCCCTATCGGTGATAGAGATGAAGGACACAGGGGCGCGGTTGACGCGCGACACGGTATTGCGCGCGGCGCTCGAACTGCTCGACGAAGTCGGCATCGACGGGCTGTCGACGCGGAAGCTCGCCGAGCGGCTTGGCGTGCAGTCACCGACGCTTTACTGGCATTTCCGGAACAAGGCCGAACTGCTCGACGCGATGGCCGAGGCGATCATGCTCGAGCGTCACGATGCGTCGCTGCCGCGGCCGGGCGAAGCGTGGGACGTGTGGCTGGTCGACAACGCGCGCAGTTTCCGTCGCGCGCTGCTGGCGTATCGCGACGGCGCGCGCCTGCATGCCGGCACGCGGCCGCGCGCGCTGCATTTCAGCTCGATCGAGCGCAAGGTCGCGCTGCTCGGTGACGCGGGTTTCGCGCCGGACGAAGCGATCGACGTGATGTATGCGCTGGGCCGCTTCGTGGTGGGCTGGGTGCTGGAAGAGCAGGCGGAACCGGGCGGCGGCGCCGATGCACCGCTGCCGGACGCGGCCGAGTACCCGCTGCTGGCAAAGGGCTGGGGCGCGCTGCGCGCGCGTAGCGGCGACGAAACGTTCGAGCGTGGCGTCGCATTGATCGTCGACGGCGC
>NZ_CAJNKE010001025.1 GCF_905232215.1 Burkholderia sp. LMG 13014 | reverse complement strand
GGTAATGCCCCCGTTTTCCACAGTCGGCAGAAGTAGAAACTAAGCGGCCATGGCCAGCCGCTGCTTCGGGGTAAAGCCGCCCAATGCCATATTTGGGCGCTCGTGATTGTAAGTCCACATCCAGTCGGCCGCTGCCTGCCGAACCTGCTCCAGGTCTTCCCACAGATATTGCGAGAGCCATTCGTATCGCGCGGTCCGATTGAACCGTTCGATGTACGCGTTCTGTTGCGGCTTGCCCGGCTCAATGTATTCCAGCCGTATACCTAGCTTCTGCGTCCAAGTCACGATGGCTGTGCTCAGGTATTCTGGGCCGTTGTCACAACGAATTACCTTCGGCTTGCCACGCCATTCCATGTGCTGCTCCAGCGTGCGAATCACCCGCTCGGACGGCAGCGAGAAATCCACCTCAATGCCCAGCGCCTCGCGGTTGAAATCATCAATCACGTTCAGCGTCCGGATGCTGCGCCCGTCAACGAGCTGGTCATGCATGAAGTCCATTGACCACACTTCGTTGATGGCATGCGGCACCGACAGCGGCTGCGGCGTTTCGCGCACCAAGCGTTTCTTCGGCTTGATGCGCAGGTTCAGCTCCAGCTCCCGATAAATCCGGTAGATGCGCTTGTGGTTCCACCCGAATCCCTGCACGTTACGCAAGTAGTAATAGCACAGCAGAAAGCCCCAGTTGCGATGACAGCCCGTGATACGCATCAGCCAGTCTGCAATCTCTTCGTTCTCCGTGTTCAACTTCGCCTCGTATCGGTAGCACGACTCGCTGATGCCGAACACTGTGCACGCCACACGAATTGACACGCGGCGCTGTTGCACAACCTGCTTTGCCATCTCGCGCCGGCGAGATGGCTTCAGAACTTTTTTTGCAGCGCCTCCGAGGCAATCTCAGCCTTGAGCTTCTCCTCGATGTACATCTTGCGCAGCCGGGCATTCTCCGCCTCGAGCTCCTTCATGCGCGACATCATCGACGCGTCCATCCCGCCGTACTTCGAGCGCCATTTGTAGAACGTTGCCGAACTGATGCCCAGTTCCCGGCATAGCTCCGGCACCGCAAGCCCAGCCTCCGCGCGCTTGAGCGCCTCCAATATCTGGCTATCTGTGAATCTCGACTTCTTCATCTGCAGAACTCCCTCTTAACGAGAAAATTCTACTTCTCCCAGCGGTGGATTTCAGGGGGTATTACC
>NZ_CAJNKE010001024.1 GCF_905232215.1 Burkholderia sp. LMG 13014 | reverse complement strand
GCCCGGCGCGGCGACGTCCTTGCCGCCCTTCGCGGTGTAGAAGTCGCGCTGGCCGTCGTACGTGATCACGCTGCCGTGCACGGTATCGGCGACGGTCGTCGTGCCCTGCAGGCGGCGCACGGTCGCGGCGGTGGTCAGCGTGGTCAGGTCCTGCTTGCCGTCGTAGTCGATGCGCTCGGCGTCGCCGTCGATGTATTCGTCGATGCCTTCGCGCTTCTGGCGGAAGGTTGCGTGCTTCTTGCCGCTGCCGAACGAGGTCGCGTACTGATAGCCTTCCGGGTCCTGGCGCACTTCGACGCGATCGCCCTTGATGATGATCGTGCCCTTCGTGATCACGACGTTGCCGGTCGCGACCGTGACCTGCTTCAGGTCGTCATAGGTCAGGTTGTCTGCCTCGACGTTGATCGGCTTGTTCTGGTCGGCCTTCTCGGCATGGGCGAGCGGCGCCAGCCCGACCAGCGGGAGCGCCACGAGCGTCGCGGCAAGCGCGGCGCGGACGGCGCGCGCAGCGCCGCCGGAAATCAGTCGAGGGAACGGTTCGTTCATGCAGTCACGTGAGGGATGCGTCACTTGGGTTGACCTTTCGAGCCGCCGGACGTGTCCTGCGCGGCGATCGTGCCGCGCACGTTGCCGTAAAGCTCGATGACCCGGGTGACGTTGTTGTACTTCATGCCGTCGGTCGCGTTGACGAGCGACAGGCCGCGCTGAAGTTTAACCGGCTTTTCGGTCTGGATCACATCGTCATTGACGAAGATCCGGAAATGCTGGGAATCGGCCTGCATCTGCGGATCGCCGCCGCCGGCCGCGCGCAGGATGCGTGCGTCGTCGTACAAGTCGACGATCGACACGTCGCCGTTGACGGTGCCGCGCTTCGAGGTGGTCGTCACGACCGGCTTGCCGGGCTGGAACGCGCGCATGGCCGGATCGGCCAGGTCGCTGCTTTCCGTGTCTTCGTAATGGATCAGCTTCGCGGCCGTCAGCCGGTACTGGGTCGCGCCGGACTGGTCGAGCTCGGTGACCGAGAAGTTGTCGGCGAAATAGTCGGGCGTGTGGCGCTTCGGCTGCACGGTGCCCTCGCCGGGCGGCGGCAGCGTGGCCTGCAGCAGCCACCAGGTGATGCCCGCGAGCGCGGCGACCGCGACGAGCGGCAGCAACTGGGTCCAGCGGAAATGCGTGTTCATCCGTCAGGCTCCG
>NZ_CAJNKE010001023.1 GCF_905232215.1 Burkholderia sp. LMG 13014 | reverse complement strand
GACGCGGCCGCCGTGGTGGCCGATGCGGTGAAGTCGCGCATCGAGCGGATCGTCAACGATACGGTGATGCAGGAACTCGGCGAACTGCGCGGGATGATGGAAGAGCAGTTCGACAGCCTGATGTGGCACGACCGCCAGCGTCGCAGCGCCGTGCATGGCGCGCTGACGAAGCACCTGTTCGCGGCCGGTTTCTCCGCGCAGCTCGTGCGGATGCTGGTCGACAACCTGCCGGCCGGCGACGATGCTCAGACCATCGAACAGGCCGCCGAATGGGCGCAGTCGGTGCTGGCGTCGAACCTGCCGGTGCTCGACAGCGAGGACGCGCTGATGGAGCGCGGCGGCGTGTTCGCGCTGATGGGGCCGACTGGGGTCGGCAAGACCACCACCACCGCGAAGCTGGCCGCGCGCTGCGTGATGCGCTTCGGCGCGAGCAAGGTCGCGCTGCTGACCACCGACAGCTACCGGATCGGCGGCCACGAGCAGCTGCGCATCTTCGGCAAGATCCTCGGCGTGCCGGTGCACGCGGTGAAGGATGCGGGCGACCTCGCGCTCGCGCTGTCCGAGCTGCGCAACAAGCACATCGTGCTGATCGACACGATCGGCATGAGCCAGCGCGACCGCGCGGTTTCCGACCAGATCGCGATGCTGCACGGCGCGAACGCACCGGTGCAGCGCCTGCTGCTGCTCAACGCGACGAGCCATGGCGACACGCTCAACGAAGTCGTGCAGGCGTACCGCAGCGCGGGCGAACATCCGGACCTGGCCGGCTGCATCCTCACGAAGCTCGACGAGGCGACCCATCTCGGCGGCGTGCTCGACACCGTGATCCGCTACAAGCTGCCGGTCCACTACGTGTCGACCGGCCAGAAGGTGCCGGAGAACCTGTACGTCGCATCGACCCGCTTCCTGCTGAAGAGCGCGTTCTGCGTACCGCGCGACGGCTCGCCCTTCGTGCCGCAAGACGAGGACATGCCGACGCTGCTTTCCGCATTGACCGCACGTTCCACCGCCGAGCTGCACGAGGTGCGATTTGGATAAACGAATCATCGATCAGGCCGAAGGGCTGCGGCGCCTGCTGGCCGGGCGCGCGTCGCGCATCGTCGCGGTGACGGGCGGGCCGGCGGGTGTCGGCTGCACGACCGCCGTCGTGAACCTGGCGGCGGCGCTCGCGTCGCTCGGCAAGGATGTGCTCGTCGT
>NZ_CAJNKE010001022.1 GCF_905232215.1 Burkholderia sp. LMG 13014 | reverse complement strand
CGACCCGCGCTGCGGCGGGCCGAAAAATCCCAGGGATGGGTTTTTTCGGTGTTTTCCTCGTTGGCACATTCAAGAGCAAGGAGCGTTCCATGAAGCTGTATTACACCCCCGGCGCCTGTTCCATGGCCCCGCACATCGCCCTGCGCGAAGCCGGCCTGAAATTCGACCTGGAAAAGGTCGACCTGATGACCAAGAAAACCGAATCGGGCGCCGACTTCACCGCCATCAATCCCAAAGGCTACGTGCCGGCGCTGCAGCTCGACAACGGCCAGGTGCTGACCGAGGTCGGCGTGGTGCTGCAATACATCGCCGACCAGAAGCCGGGCAGCGGACTGGCCCCGGCCGCCGGCACGCTCGAGCGCTACCGCCTGATGGAGATGCTGAATTTCATCTCCACCGAGCTGCACAAGAACTTCGGTCCGCTGTTCAACCCGGCGGCCGGCGACGACGCCAAGAAAGCAGCCATCGAGATGATCGGCAAGCGCCTTGGCTACCTCGACCAGCAGCTGGCCGGCAAGCAGTATCTGCTCGGTGACACCTTCACGGTGGCCGACTGCTACCTCGCCACCATGCTCGGCTGGTGCCAGTACGCCAAGCTCGACCTGTCGGCCTGGCCGAACATCGGCGCTTACGCCGGCCGCGTGATGAGCCGCCCGGCGGTGATCGAGACGATGAAGGCCGAAGGCCTGATGGGCTGAGGGCCACCTGCCGATGCGGCGCGGGTCACGCCCGCGCCGCACGGCGTCAATCCATAAACACGTCGATTTTGCCTGTGCGCGCCGCCCGGCGGCGCCACCCGGGCGGCGCGGGTTCGCTGGCAACGGCCTGCCGAGGTGGCGCGCCTGTACACCGACGGCGCTTTCCTGCAGCGTCTGCGCGAGCAGTTCGACGGCGACTTCACGCTGCGCTTTCATCTGGCGCCGCCGCTGCTGGCCCGGCGCAACGACAAGGGCGAACTCGTCAAGCGCGAATACGGCCCCTGGGTGATGGGGGCGTTCCGTGTGTTGGCCCGGCTCAAGGGGCTGCGCGGCACCGCCTTCGACCCCTTCGGCCACACGGAGGAGCGGCGCACCGAGCGGGCCTTGATCCGCGAGTACGAGGCCGCGGTCGAGGAGGTGTTGCGCGACCTGCGGGCAGACCGGTTGCCGCTGGCGCTGGAGATCGCCCGCTGGCCGGCGCGGGTCAAGGGCTTTGGCCACGTCAAGGAACGC
>NZ_CAJNKE010001021.1 GCF_905232215.1 Burkholderia sp. LMG 13014 | reverse complement strand
CCGAGTTCCTGCATGACCGTCGCGTTGACGCGATGGGCGGCCAGCGCGGCATCGATCAGCGGCCGGCTTCCCGACGCATGGTCGAGAAGCACGAGGCGCTCGCCGTCCAGCGCCGTCCAGGGCACCTCGGCACGCGCCGCGAGCGGATGGTCGGCGCGTGCGACCAGGCAGAACGAATCGGTCATCAGCGATTCGCAGACCAGATCGACATCCGTGAGCGGCCCGATCACGACGCCGAAATCGACCTCGCTCGACTTCACCTTGCGCAACACGTCGCTCTGCACGTCATCGCGCAAGCCCAGCGTCACGAACGGGAACTGGCGCTCGCACGACGCCACCACGCGCGGCATCAGCCTGCATGCGATCGTCGGGCTGGCCGCGACGATCACGCGCCCGCGGCGCTGCTCGCCGATCTCGCGAATCTCACGCAGCGTGTCGTCGAGATCGTCGAGCAGACGGGACACGCTCGCGATCAGGTTCGCGCCGACATCGGTCAACTGCACGTCGCGCGTCGTGCGGTCGATCAGCTTCAGCCCGAGCTCGGCTTCGAGCTCGCGTACGCAGCGGCTGACCGCGGACTGCGTGAGCCCGATCTCGCCGCCCGCGCGACTGAAGCTCTTGAGCCGCGCGACCTCGATGAAAACGCGAAGCTGGCGCAGCGTGACGTTCATTTCCCGACCTCATCAATCGTCGATATCGATGCGTGATTTTAATGCGCGATCCGGGGTCGATGTGCGAATCAGGCACCTACCCCACATGTTTCGCTGCGGTGCAATACATCCGCGAACGCACGTGGCGCGGGCGAACTGCACAAGATTGGTGATTGTCCCGATTTGCTGGCGGGTTATTTTGGCGTCTCATACGCCCCTAGCTGACTAAGCCGTTAGCTCGCTGCCAAGCGGCTCTCGAGGGAATTACCTCCGACATGGCACGCTTCGTGCATTACCTGGCGCACAGGGCGCAGGTTTCGTCGGACGGAAGAGCAGAAACGCCGCTGCCGGCCAACCGGACGCCCCCACCCGGCACTCGACGATCGAGTGCTTGAAGAGTGCGCGGCGCAGGGCAGCGCACCGGAGTTAGCTTCGCTGAGGTGAGGACATGATGCTGTTCGACGATTTGAGAGATAACGAGTGGGCGCTGGTCGAGGGTCTGTTTTGCTCGGAACCCGCACGGAGTGAGCGGCGCGGCCGCCCCCGCGTGGAAGCCCGCTCGGTGGTG
>NZ_CAJNKE010001020.1 GCF_905232215.1 Burkholderia sp. LMG 13014 | reverse complement strand
CGCTCGCCGGTGCGCTGTTCGCGCAGACGCAAGGCGGCGCGGACATCTCGATGGGGATCGGCACGATCGTGATCGGGCTGGCTGCCGTGATCATCGGCGAGACGCTGCTGCCGGCGCGCCGGCTCGTGCTGACGACGCTCGCCGTCGTGCTCGGCGCGATCGTCTACCGCTTCTTCATCGCGCTTGCGCTCAACAGCGAGTTCATCGGGCTGAAGGCGCAGGATCTGAACCTCGTGACGGCCGCGCTCGTCACGATCGCGCTGGTGCTGCCGGCGACGCGCAAGAAGCTGTTCGCGCGCAAGAACGGAGGGGCCTGACATGCTGTCCGCACAAGACCTGAAACTCACGTTCAACCCCGGCACGCCGATCGAGACGCGCGCGCTGCGCGGGCTGTCGCTCGAGATTCCCGACGGCCAGTTCGTCGCGGTGATCGGTTCGAACGGCGCCGGCAAGTCGACCTTCCTCAATGCGGTCAGCGGCGACCAGGCCGTCGATGCGGGGCGCATCTCGATCGATGGCACGGACGTCACGCGCAAGGCCGCGTGGGACCGCGCGCACCTCGTCGCGCGCGTGTTCCAGGATCCGATGGCCGGCACCTGCGAGGCGCTGACGATCGAGGAGAACATGGCGCTCGCGATGGCGCGCGGCGCACGGCGCGGCTTCCGGGGGGCGCTCGACCGGCCGTCGCGCGAACTGTTCCGCGACAAGCTGCGGCTCCTGAACCTCGGCCTCGAGAACCGGCTGACCGACCGGATCGGGCTGCTGTCGGGCGGCCAGCGGCAGGCGGTGAGCCTGTTGATGGCGTCGCTGCGGCCGTCGCGGATCCTGCTGCTCGACGAGCATACGGCCGCGCTCGACCCGAAGACGGCCGCGTTCGTGCTGGAACTGACCGCGCGCATCGTCGCCGAGAGCAAGCTGACGACGATGATGGTCACGCACAGCATGCGGCAGGCGCTCGACTACGGCGACCGCACGGTGATGCTGCACCAGGGGCAGGTCGTGCTCGACGTGTCGGGCGACGCGCGCAAGGGGCTCGACGTGCCGGACCTGCTGCAGATGTTCGAGAAGGTGCGCCACGAGCAGCTCGACGACGACGCGTTGCTGCTCGGCTGACGGGCGACAGGCGGGCCGGCGCGGTGTGCAGGGTGCGCATCGTGCCGGTCGGCCGGCCCGGCGGCCGGCGGGGGGTGGTGGGGGGAGGGTGGTTTAGTCATCTGTCGGGGG
>NZ_CAJNKE010001019.1 GCF_905232215.1 Burkholderia sp. LMG 13014 | reverse complement strand
CAACTCTTCGTAGTCCACCTTTGCGCGGCGCGCGGCGAGCCGCGCGGTTTCATGCGACGTCGCGACGACGATGAACATCGGCTGGCCGACGAACTGCACGATGCCCTTCGCGAGCACCGGGTCGTCGTGGATGATCGGGCCGCAATCGTTGACGCCCGGGATGTCGTCGGCCGTGAACACGGCAACCACGCCCGGCGTCGCGCGCACCGCATCGAAGTTCATCGACACGATCCGTGCGTGCGGCTTCGCCGACAGGCCGAGCGCCGCGTGCAGCGTGCCCGCGACGACCGGGATGTCGTCGGTATAAGTGGCACGCCCGCTGACGTGCAGGTGCGCGGATTCGTGCGCGCGCGATACGTGGACCTGCGCGGCGTCGGCTTGCGGGTCGAGGGTGCTCAGGAACGGTTCTGCTTGCTGGTTCATGTTCGGTGTTCTCCGTCTTCAGACGCGCGCCGCGTCGGTGCCGACTTCGGCGGCCACTTCACGCACATTCAGGGCTTGCGGCGGCAGCGGGTCATGCGGGCGCGTCTCCAGCCAGAATCGGTACATCAGGTTCTTCGCGGTATCGAGGCGGTACGTGCTCGTCGCGCGCATGTCGGACAGCGGCTGGTAGTCACGCTCGAGCGCCTGCATCGCAGCCTGCGCGGTGGCTTCGTGCCACAGCGCACCGTCGAGCACGGCTTCCGTCTGCGTCGCGCGCTTCGGCGTCGCGGCCATCCCGCCGAACGCGATACGCGGCTCGCGGATCGTGTCGCCGTCCGCGATGAATGCGAACGCCGCGCACACGGCCGAGATGTCGGAGTCGAACCGCTTCGACAGCTTGTACGTGCGGAACTGCAGCTTCTCGCGCGCGCCGGTGCGGGTCGGCACCTTCAGGCCGACGACGAATTCATGCGGCGCCATGTCCTTCTGCTGGTAGCCCGTGTACAGCGCCTCGAGCGGCAGTTCGCGCACCGTGTCGCCACCGCGCAGCACGACGCGCGCGCCGAGCGCGATCAGGCCCGGCATCGAATCGCCGATCGGCGAGCCGTTCGCGACGTTGCCGCCCATCGTGCCTGCGTTGCGGATCGGCAGCGACGCGAAGCGCTTCCACATCTCGGTGAGTTCCGGATACTGGCCGGCCAGCGCCGCATACGCGTTCTCGACCGTCACGCCCGCGCCGATCTCGATCCAGTCGTCGCGCTCCACGAGGCGCTGCAGTTCGGCGATCTGGCCGACGTAGATCA
>NZ_CAJNKE010001018.1 GCF_905232215.1 Burkholderia sp. LMG 13014 | reverse complement strand
CAGTGCTGAAGGACATGCTGAAGAACGACCTGAACCGGCCCGAGGCCCAGCTCGCGATCGCGCGCCAGCAGCTTGCCGTCGACGACAAGGACGGCGCCGCGCAGTCGCTGAAGCAGGCGCTGCAGATCCGCCCCGACTACCTGCCGGCCGCCCTGATGCTGTCGCAGATGGGGCCCGCGGAACGTGCGGCGGGCATCGCGTCGTTCGAAAAGTATGTTCAGCAGAATCCGAAATCGCGCGATGCGCGGCTCGCGCTGTCGCAGCTCTATCTCGCCGACGATCGCCTCGACGACGCGCAGAAGCAGTTCGAGACGATGCGCAAGCTCGACTCGAAGGATCCGACGCCGCTGATGGCGCTCGCGCTGATCAAGATCCAGCAGAAGAAGCTCGACGAAGCGACCGTCTACCTGAAGCAATACGTACAGCTCGGCGACAAGCAGCCGAACCTCGACGTCGGCCAGGGCTACATCTACCTCGCGCAGATCGCGATCGACCAGGATAACGACGCGCAGGCGTCGCAATGGCTCGACAAGGTCGACCAGACGAGCCAGCACTACCTCCCCGCGCAGATCACGCGCGCGCAACTGCTGCAGAAACAAGGCAAGACCGACGAGGCACGCAAGGTGCTCGACGACCTGCCGATCACGGATCCGCGCGATGCGGCCGTGGTCGCACGCACCGACGCGTCGATCCTGTTCACCGCGAAGCGCTACCCGGAAGCCGAGGCCCGGCTCGGGCAGGCGGTCCAGGACTTCCCCGACGATCCCGACCTGCGCTACGACTACGCGATGGCGGCCGAAAAGACCGGCCACTACACGACGATGGAAAAGCAGCTGCGCGAGCTGATCCGCACGCAGCCCGACAATCCGCAGGCGTACAACGCGCTCGGCTATTCGCTCGCCGACCGCAACCAGCGGCTGCCCGAAGCCAGCAAGCTGATCGACAAGGCGATGACGCTCGCACCGAACGACGCGTACATCATGGACAGCCTCGGCTGGGTGAAGTACCGGATGGGCGATACGGCCGGCGCGGCGAAGGTGCTGCAGCGCGCGTACGAACTGCAGCCGAACGCCGAAATCGGTGCGCATCTCGGCGAAGTGCTGTGGAAGAGCGGCGCGCAGGACGACGCGCGTACCGCGTGGCGCGCCGCGCAGAAGCTCGAGCCGGACAACGACACGCTCGTGCAGACGCTGAAGCGCCTCCAGATCAACGGTCTCTGATGCAGATGTTC
>NZ_CAJNKE010001017.1 GCF_905232215.1 Burkholderia sp. LMG 13014 | reverse complement strand
TGACGGGCACCGACGGCAAGCCGGCCACGCTGTCCGCCTTCAAGGGCCAGAAGGTCGTCGTCAATTTCTGGGCGTCGTGGTGCGGACCGTGCGTCGAGGAGATGCCGGAGCTCGTCGCGCTGTCGCACCAATACAAACAGAAGGGCATCCGTTTCATCGGGATCGGCGTCGATTCCGAACAGAACGTGAAGAACTTTCTGCAGAAGGTGAAGGTCGACTATCCGGTCTTCGTCAGCGGATATGCGGGCGCCGATCTGGCCCGTAATTTCGGAAATACCGCCGGCGCGTTGCCGTTTACGGTCGTCATCGACGAAACGGGCAAAATTCGCGAGACAAAATTGGGACAAATCCAACCGGCCGAGTTGAAAAAGACGCTCGACGCGCTGTAATCTGCCCGAACGGCGGCCCGCACGTTGGCGGCGATTTGCCCGTGGATCGCCGCAATTTCGCGTGAATTCGCCGATACTTTGCATGCGTGCCGGTAATTCTTGCAGGTCCGGCGCGCCCGGCCGTTCGGCAAAACTAGACAAATTTCTCTAAATAGCGCTAAAGTTCGCGCAATTCCGCAGAAATAGAAGCGACCATGACACGATTGCTGGTGTTGCACGGCCCCAACCTGAACCTTCTCGGCACCCGGGAACCGGAGGTGTACGGCCGCGTCACGCTCGCACAGATCGATCAGGCGCTTGCCGCGCGCGCCCGGGAAGCCGGCGCCGAACTGTCGTCGTTCCAGAGCAACCATGAAGGCGCGCTGGTCGACCGCATTCAGGCCGCGCGGGAGGAACAGACCGATTTCATCCTGATCAATCCGGCCGCGTATACGCACACGAGCGTCGCGATCCGGGACGCGATCGCCGGCGTTGGCATCCCGTTCGTCGAGGTTCACTTGTCGAACGTGCATCGCCGCGAAGCGTTCAGGCACCACTCCTACTTTTCCGACCAGGCCGAAGGCGTGATCTGCGGGCTCGGCTGGAAAGGTTATCTGTACGCGCTCGAGTACGCGCTGGACAAGCTGCAAGGCACGTCGCGCGGCTGATTTCGCGATCTAGATTCAGCGCCGGCTCCTAACCGGCGCTTTCACGTATTGAAAGGGGAATTCCCGATGGATCTTCGTAAGCTGAAAACTTTGATCGACCTCGTTTCCGAATCCGGCATCTCCGAGCTGGAAGTCACGGAAGGCGAAGGCAAGGTGCGCATCGTCAAGAACGCGCCGCCGGTCTACGTGCAGCCGACGG
>NZ_CAJNKE010001016.1 GCF_905232215.1 Burkholderia sp. LMG 13014 | reverse complement strand
CGGTCGCCGCGCTCCGATCCGGCCCCGCTAGAGGCGTCGCCCGCTAAACGGGTAAACTGCTCGGATGCAACGAATCACCACCACCGGGCGCGTCAACCTCAGTCACCTGTTCTGGCTGCGCAATCTCGCGATCATCGGCCAGCTCGTGACGATCGGCGTCGTGCAGACCTATTTCGGCGTGCATCTGCCGTTGCCGGCGATGCTGATGGTCATCGCGCTCGAAATCGTTTTCAACGCGCTGACCTGGGTGCGCGTGCTGCGCGCGCGGCCCGAGACCAATTTCGAGCTGCTCGGCCAGCTGTGGGTCGACCTCGGTGCGTTGTCCGCGCTGCTGTTCCTGTCGGGCGGCACCACCAATCCGTTCGTGTCGCTGTACCTGCCTTCGCTCGCGATCGCGGCGGCCGTGCTGCCGTGGCACCTGATGATCTGGCTCGCGGCGTTCGCGGTCGCATGCTACGCGGCGCTCGGTTTCGACTCGGTGCCGCTCAACATGGACAATCCCGCGAACCTGTTCGACTACTACCGTACCGGGATGTGGGCGAACTTCATGGTCAGCGTCGGGCTGATCGCCTGGTTCGTCGCGCGCATGTCGAATGCGCTGCGCCAGCGCGACGCGGCGCTCGGCGAAGCGCAGCAGCACCTGCTGCGCGACGAGCGGGCGGTCGCGCTCGGCGTGCAGGCCGCCACCGTCGCGCACGAGATGGGCACGCCGCTGTCGACGATCGCGATGCTCGCCGAAGAGCTGCGCGACGCGGCGCGCGACGATCCGGGGCTGGCCCGCTACGAGGCCGACCTGAAGGTGCTCGAGGAGCAGATGTCGCTCTGCACGTCGGCGCTCGCGCGCCTGCGCAGCCGGGCGAGCGCACCCGCGAGCCGCCAGCCGGTGGACGACTGGCTCGACACGTTCGTCGAGCACTGGCGCCTGCGGCATCCGCATGTGCAGTTCGAGCTGCTCGGCGCGCGTCCGGCGGGCGTCGCGCTCGACGACACGGTCGCGGCCGGCCAGATCCTGACGATCCTGCTCGACAACGCCGCGCGCGCGAGCCCGCAGCGCGTGACGCTGGCCGCGAAGGTTGCGCACGCCGGCACGGCCGACGAGATCGAATTCGAGGTATGCGACGACGGGCCCGGCATTCCGGCCTCGTTGCGCGAATCGCTCGGCGCGATGCCGGTCGACAGCACGCAGGGCGGGCACGGGGTCGGCCTGTATCTTGCGTTCAGCGCGGCCGCGCGGCTCGG
>NZ_CAJNKE010001015.1 GCF_905232215.1 Burkholderia sp. LMG 13014 | reverse complement strand
AGGCTTCATTCCGATCAACGAGAAGCTCGCGAAGCTGGACATCATGAACCAGTTCACCACGCACGTCGGCAGCGCGATCTTCGCGTGCCCGCCGGGCGCGCAACCTGGTTCGTACATCGGCGCCGCGCTGTTCGACGCATGACGACACGCAACGCAAGTCAAGGCACTCCTTCCCGGCCCGGCCGGGTGCAACCTGCTAAACAAGACATGAACACTTCACCCGTTAGCCGCCCGCTGCGGCACCTGATTTCCGCGGCCGCAGCCGCGCTGATGCTGACCGGCGCGCTGCACGCCGCGCGCGCGCACGCCGCGACGCTCACGCTGTACAACGCGCAGCACGAGCAGGTCGTCAACCAGCTCGTCAAGGACTTCGAAGCACAGAGCGGCATCACCGTGAAGGTGCGCTCGGGCGAAGGCCCGGCACTCGCCGCGCAGCTCGCCACGGAAGGCGACCGCACGCCGGCCGACGTGTACTTCACCGAGAATTCGCCGGAGCTCGTGCTGCTCGACCGCAAGGGCCTGCTCGCGAAGACCGACGGCGCCGCGCTGCAGTCGGTGCCCGCGCGCTTCAATCCGGCCGACGGCAACTGGGTCGGCGTGCTCGCGCGCGAGAACGTGCTCGTCTACAACACCGCGAAAATCCAGCCGCAGCAGTTGCCCGCATCGCTGCTCGATCTCGCGAAGCCCGAGTGGAAGGGCAAGGTCGGCGTCGCGCCGAGCGACGCGGACTTCCTGCCGCTCGTGAGCGCGGTGCTCGCACTGCACGGCGAAGCCGCGACGCTGCAATGGCTGAAGGGCCTGAAGGCCAACGCGCAGATCTTCGACGACGACGAAGGCGTGACGGCGGCCGTCAACCGCGGCGGCGTGCTGACCGGCATCATCAACAACTACTACTGGGACCGCCTGCACGCCCAGCTCGGCGACAAGTCGACCCGCAGCGCGATCTACCACTTCGGCAAGGGCGACGTCGGCGGTGCCGTCAACGTGTCCGGCGCCGCGGTGCTGAAGGCTTCGAAGCACCAGCCGGAAGCGCAGAAGTTCGTCGCGTATCTCGTCAGCGAGCGCGCGCAGAAACTGATGGCGGGCGGCCACATCAGCTTCGAGTATCCGCTGCACCCGGGCGTCGCGCCCGATCCGATCCTGAAGCCGTTCAACGAACTGAGCCCGCCGGCGCTGACGTTCGAACAGCTCGGTGACGACAGCCAGGCCGGCAAGCTGCTGCGCCAGGCAGGTCTGCTC
>NZ_CAJNKE010001014.1 GCF_905232215.1 Burkholderia sp. LMG 13014 | reverse complement strand
CGCACGGGCCACTCGTAGCCCGCGCCGTCGGTGCGGTTGCCGAGCCCGACGAGCGGGCCGCGCGCCCAGCTTGCGACCCAGGCCGTCTTGATGAGGCCCTGGCAGTCGATCACGAGGTCGTACTGCTCGGCCGCGAGGCGCTGGCGGAAGGCCCGGATCTCGCGCCACGTGGCGCCCGAGAACGGCTTCTTGCGCCAGCGGCGCAGCGAAAACGGCAGCACGTTGCGCACGCCGTCGACGAGCTTGACCAGGTCGACGAAGCTTTCCTCGACGAGCCAGTCGATCTGCGCATCGGGGTGACGGCGCCGGATATCGGCGATCACCGGCATGTTGTGCACGACGTCGCCCAGCGACGACACGCGCACGATCAGGATCTTTTGCACGCTGAAAAAACGCCGGCAGGCAGCCGGCGACAAGCAGAAAGGAGCGATTTTATCGCGCTCGTGGCGTCGCACAGGCAAAAAGCGGCCGCACGCGTGTAGCGTGCGCCGCTTTTCGGGGGTGGCGCGACGATCGGACTCACCATCGCGCCGTTGGCGGCCCGCAGGCCGCCGACGCTCAGAACGGCAGCTTGACGTCCGGCTTCGCGGCCGTCAGCACGCGGCGGAAGTCCTCCTGGATGCGCTTGAGCCCTTCCTGCGTCTCGGACTCGAAACGCATCACGACGACCGGCGTCGTGTTCGACGAACGCGCGAGGCCGAAGCCGTCCGGATACTCGACACGCAGGCCGTCGATCGTCACGACTTCCTCGGCGCCGTCGAACTTCGCCTCTTTCTGCAGCTTGTCGATCAGGCGGAAGTTCTCGCCTTCTTCGAGCCACAGCTGCAGTTCAGGCGTGCTCATCGCGTCCGGCAGCCCGTTCAGCAGCGCGCTCGGATCGGCCGTCTTCGTGAGGATCTCGAGCAGGCGCGCGCCCGTGTAGAGACCGTCGTCGAAGCCGTACCAGCGATCCTTGAAGAACACGTGGCCGCTCATTTCGCCGGCGAGCGGCGCACCCGTCTCGCGCAGCTTCGCCTTCACGAGCGAGTGGCCCGTCTTCCACATCAACGGCTCGCCGCCCTTCGACTTCACCCATTGCGCGAGGTGGCGCGTGCACTTCACGTCATAGATGATCTGAGCGCCCGGGTTGCGCGACAGCACTTCTTCCGCGAACAGCATCAGCTGGCGGTCCGGATAGATGATCTGGCCGTCCTTCGTGACGACGCCGAGGCGGTCGCCGTCGCCGTCGAACGCGAAGCCGA
>NZ_CAJNKE010001013.1 GCF_905232215.1 Burkholderia sp. LMG 13014 | reverse complement strand
ACCGCCCGGCTCGCGATCGTGACGGGCGGCGGCCCCGGCATCATGGAAGCAGCCAACCGCGGCGCCTACGAGCGCGGCGCACCGAGCATCGGCTTCAATATCGAGCTGCCGCGCGAACAGGCGCCGAATCCGTACATCACACCGGCGCTCCACTTCCGGTTCCACTACTTCGCGATCCGCAAGCTGCACCTGCTCGAGCGCGCGAAAGCGGCGGTATTTTTCCCCGGCGGCTACGGCACGTTCGACGAGCTGTTCGAAGTCCTGACGCTGTTGCAGACGCGCAAGATCCCGCCGCTGCCGGTCATCCTCGTCGGCGAAGCGTACTGGCGCCGCGCGGTCGACCTGGCCTTCCTCGCCGACGAAGGAATGATCGACCGCCGCGACCTCGAGCTGTTCACCTATTGCGAATCGGCCGCGCAGATCTGGCACGCCATCGGAAGCTGGTATGCGCTGCGTCGGGAACGCGCGCCGGCGCGCTGCGATGCGGGCTCGAAGCGGCGCGCCGTGTAGGAATCCGCCGACGGCATCTGCACGATTCCTACCGCAGCTTCGGGCAAGGCTGATTGAATCGTCCCGTGCCGACGACGATACTGAAATCACGGAGAACGGTTGCACGACCAACCGAACGCAGGCACGAGGAGAGACGTCATGTCACACGCCAACACCCGCACCGCCCCGGACCAAGCGTCCGACGCAGCCGCCCTCGACACGCAGGCGCTCGTCGCCCTCGCACGCGATGCCGGCATGCTCGTGATCCTCGACGGACAGATCGGGCGCGAACGCTACGAAAGCGTGACGGGATCGGTCGCCACGCTGGCCCGTTTCGCACAGGCGCTGCAACTGTCGGCGCTCAAGGCCGCTTGACGCAGTGCGCGGCCGTGCCGCCCCGCCGGCATTCGGCGCGACGGCGGCGGCCCCGTCATCCGATGCAATGGCCGTTCCCGCGCTGCCGTTTCATCCATCCGCCCGGGTTGCCCGCCTCCCGATGACCGTGCGCTGGCCGGCGCCGGCCGCACCTTTCGCCCGGTCGTCCCGGGGATGAAGCCGCGATGAACCGGCCCCTGTCCGAGCGCGTCGCCCACCTGCTCCCGGGCGTTGCGCTGCTCACGAACTACCGGCGTTCATGGCTCCCGCGCGACCTCTATGCGGGCATCGCGCTGTCCGCCGTGCTGGTGCCGGTCGGCATGAGCTACGCGCAGGCGGCCGGCCTGCCGGCCATCACCGGGCTCCATGCATCGATCGCCGCGT
>NZ_CAJNKE010001012.1 GCF_905232215.1 Burkholderia sp. LMG 13014 | reverse complement strand
CGGACGTTCGCACTCGACAGCCGCGTGCTCGAATACCGCCTGAAGCGTTCCGCGCGCCGCACGATCGGCTTCACGATCGACGGCAGCGGGCTGTCGATCACCGCGCCGCGCTGGGTCACGCTCGCCGACATCGAAGCCGCGATCGCCGAGAAACAACGCTGGATCTTCGCGAAGCTCGCAGAGTGGAAGACGCGCACCGAGCAGCGCGCGCTGCCGCAGATCGACTGGCGCGACGGCGCGCAACTCCCCTATCTCGGCAAGACGGTGACGATCGCGCTCGGCGCGGGCGCCGTCGCGTTCGATGCGGATGCGCTGCGGCTCTCGCTGCCGCTGCCCGTGCAGGCCGACATGCAGCAGATCAAGGATCGCGTGCAGGGCTGGCTGCAGGGCGAAGCCAAGCGGATCTTCGGGGAACGCCTCGTGGTCTATGCTGAGAAGCTCGGCGTCACGTATTCGATGTACGCGCTGTCGTCGGCCGCGACGCGCTGGGGCAGCTGCTCGAGCGACGGCAAGATCCGCCTGAACTGGCGGCTGATCCATTTCCCGATGTCGATCATCGACTATGTCGTCGCGCACGAGCTGTCGCACCTGCGCGAGATGAACCACAGCCCGGCCTTCTGGCAGACCGTCGAATCGATCTTCCCCGAGTTCCGCGAAGCGCGGCACACGCTCAAGCATCACCCGCCCGAGTTGCTGCCGTCGCTTTGACGCGCACGGCTTCGCCGCCAACGAAAAAGGGCGATGCGGGTCACCCCGCACCGCCCTTTTTTGCGGCCGCGGCGCACATCGCGCGCCGCAGCCCGGTTCATCCGGCGCTCAGTGCGCCTTCTTCTGGATGAACTCGATCTTGTAGCCGTCCGGATCCTCGACGAACGCGATCACGGTCGTGCCGTGCTTCATCGGGCCCGCTTCGCGCGTGACCTTGCCGCCTTGCGCCTTGATCTTGTCGCAGGCCGCGTAGGCATCGTCGACTTCCAGCGCGAGGTGGCCGAAACCCGTGCCGAGGTCGTAGGACGGCGTGTCCCAGTTGTGGGTCAGTTCGATCACCGTGTTGTTGCTTTCATCGCCGTAGCCGACGAATGCGAGCGTGAACTTGCCTTCCGGATAGTCGTCGCGGCGCAGCACCTTCATGCCGAGCAACTCGGTGTAGAACTTGATCGAGCGGTCGAGATCGCCGACTCGCAGCATCGTATGCAGCAATCGCATGGGTTGTACTCCTGTGGGGACTTTCCAGAACCGGGAACTCTACCAGA
>NZ_CAJNKE010001011.1 GCF_905232215.1 Burkholderia sp. LMG 13014 | reverse complement strand
CGGCCACCGCGTCGGTGTTCCTGTCGGGCTTTTTCCTCGGCGGCCTCGCGTGGACGCTCTTCATGTGCACGCTCGCGAGCCAGGGCCGCAAGCGCGCGGGCGCCGGGCTGATGCGCGCGTGTCACATCGCGTCGGCGCTGCTGTTCGCGTATTTCTCGTACAGCGTGATCGTCGGCGGCTACCGCGACCTGATCGTGCACGCGGTGTAATCGCAGCCGGCTTGCGCGGGTAGTTCACCGAGGTCAGGCAGCGACTCCAAAGAAAAAACGGCGCAGCGCCCCTCGCGGGACGTTGCGCCGTTTTGCCACGCGCGGCTAGGCCGCGCGGCACGAATCAGCGACGCCAGTAGCCGTGATGGCCCCAGCCGCCGTAACCGTGACGCCAGTACGGACGGCCGTAGTAGCCACCATAGCCGCCGACGACCACGGCGGGCGGCGGCGCGTAGTACGCCGGTGCCGGTGCGTAATAGACGGGCGGCGGCGGCGCGTAGTACACGGGCGGCGGCGGTGCATAGACGGGATACGCGGGTGCGACCGGGATACCGATGCCGACCCCGATCGACACGTGAGCCTGCGCGACGCTTGCGGCACCCAGGCCCAGCGCGGCGGCGGCGATGAACGGAATGAGCTTTTTCACTTCGATTCTCCTGCTGGAGCGGTATTTTATGCGCCCCTGTCGGCAACGGCGGACATGCACGTCGCATGGAAGCAATGTAGCGAAAACCCGCCCCTCGCGTATCGTGCATTTGTTGCAAATTGCAATTGCACGCGGCCGGAGCCGCCGTGCGGCGCGGCTTGCAGCGCCTGCGGCGACCCTTGCGAGCCGCGCGATTCCGTCCGACGAGTCGGGTCGCAACATCATGGCCGGTCAGTCTTACCGGATACGGCGCGCACGGCGGGCACGCGACCGTAATGAACGATTACAAATTTGAGACAAGATGCCGACATTTCAAGCGGAATACGGGCGCGATATGTTTCGGGGTCGGATTCGACGATCGTGAATCGACCGTGACGCCGAGCGCCGATACACGTGTCGATCACGCCGCATGCCGGTCATCCACACCCGCATCCACGCGGAAATGGCCCTTGCGCGACCCCGCCGTCATTCCTGCGATACTGGCGGTTGCTTCGTTTTCCCTTACGCCCGCTGCCATGTCCCTCCCCGACACACCCCGCCTCGGCTTCATCGGCGCCGGCCGTCTCGCGCGCTGCGTCGCGCAGCGCTTCGCGCAGGCCGGCTTTCCGGTCGTCGCGATCGCGAGC
>NZ_CAJNKE010001010.1 GCF_905232215.1 Burkholderia sp. LMG 13014 | reverse complement strand
AATCCGGTCGACCATCGCGAGCACCTGCTCGGCCTGCGCGAGCAGGATGTTGCCGGCCTCGGTGAGTACCGGCTGCCGGCGCGAGCGATCGAACAACTGCACGTTGTATTCGCTTTCCAGCGTCTTGATCTGCAGGCTCACCGCCGATTGCGTGAGGCCGATGGCTTCGCCGGCGCGCGCGAACGTCCGGTATCGGGCGATGGCGACCAGCGTTCTGAATGCGCGTAATGACATGGGCGGACGGAGGTGGGCAGAGGCAGCCGTGTACGAAGCGGATCCCGGGCGGCGCGATCTACGGCGCGTTGCGGTGAGCGGCTCGCAGGGCCGCCGCCAGGGTTCGCGACATCATGCCCGCGCGTCTCGAATCGGGCAACCGGCCGGGATGCGGCGCGCCGCGTGTCGCCGACAAGCCGCGATGGTTCGAGCGCCTCCTAAAATGATATAGTTCTATTTTTAGAATGTTTAAACCGGGCAAGCGTGCTGCCTGAAGCGCAGCGACGCGGGTTCCGGCGTGTCGAGACCGAAGAGAACAGAGGAGCAGGGGCATGACCAAGGTGGCACATCCGGGTTTGTCGTCGCAGCGGCTGAAAGCGCTCGACACGCGGCTGAACGAGCGGTATGTGGCGTCCGGGCGCTTGCCGGGGGCGGTGACGATGATCCATCGCCGTGGCGAGCTGGCGCACGTGAACGTCGTCGGATCGATGGACGTCGAGCGGGCGAAGCCGATGCGCGAGGATGCGATTTTCCGCATCTACTCGATGACCAAGCCGATCACGAGCGTCGCGTTCATGACGCTGGTCGAGCAGGGGCTGGTCGCGCTCGACGATCCCGTGTCGAGCGTGATTCCGGCATGGAAGGAGTTGGGCGTTGCGGTGGCCGGCGCGCGGAGCCTCGGCGGGTTCCAGACCCGGCCGGTCACGCGCGAGATGCTGATGGTCGATCTGCTGCGCCATACGGCCGGATTGTCGTATTTCTTCCAGGCCCGCACGAACGTCGATGCCGCTTACCGTGAACTCGCGCTCGGCGAACCGGGCAACCCGGGCGGTCTCGACGGCATGATCGCGGATCTGGCCCGGCTGCCGCTCGACTACTCGCCGGGCGACGAATGGAATTATTCGGTCGCGACGCACGTGCTCGGCTACCTGGTCGAGAAGATCTCCGGGCAGCCGTTCGCCGACTACCTGAAGCAGTCGCTGTTCGATCCGATCGGCATGCCCGACACCGGTTTCTTCGTACCCGACGAGCAGGCCGAGCGCCTGTGCGCGTGCTA
>NZ_CAJNKE010001009.1 GCF_905232215.1 Burkholderia sp. LMG 13014 | reverse complement strand
CCCGTCAGTCGACGAGACTGTCCAGCGCCTTCGTATAGCGGTTCGCGTGGCTGCGTTCAGCCTTCGCGAGCGTCTCGAACCAGTTCGCGATTTCGTCGAAACCTTCGTCGCGCGCCGCCTTCGCCATGCCCGGATACATGTCGGTGTATTCGTGCGTTTCGCCGGCGATCGCCGATTCGAGATTCTGCCGCGATGAACCGAACGGCAAGCCCGTGGCCGGATCGCCGACCGCTTCCAGATATTCGAGGTGGCCGTGCGCATGGCCGGTTTCGCCTTCGGCGGTCGAGCGGAACAGCGCGGCGATGTCGTTCTGGCCTTCGACGTCAGCCTTCGAAGCGAAATACAGATAACGCCGGTTCGCCTGCGATTCGCCCGCGAATGCGGCCTTCAGGTTCTCTTCGGTTTTGCTGCCCTTGAGTTGAGCCATTTGCGCCTCCGTTCGAGTCGGCGCGGCCGCGTGCGAAGCCGGACCGATCGGGTATGTGGGGAACGATGCGGGTGCCGGGGCGCGCGCATCGTGCTCTTCAATCTAGGCGCTCGCGTTCGCATCCCCCAATAGGCTTTTTCAATCCGGGCGATAGTGCCCGGGGGGGCGTGGGGCGTGGGGCCGGGTGCGCCAGGTATATAAGTGTGCGGTGTTCCGCGTGCTTGCTGCGTGCTGCGTCCGCTCTTCCGCTCGTCCGCTCGTCCGCTCGTCCGCTCGTCCGCTCGTCCGTCCGTTCGTTCGTCCGTTCGTCCGTTCGTCCGTTCGTGCGTCCGTGCGTCCGTGCGTGCTGCATGCGTGCCGCGTCCGTGCTGCGTGCGTCACGCGTCCGTCGCGCGCCTGAGCAGCAATTCGCGTTCGCGCTCGTTGCGCGTCAGTTCCGCCGCGCGGCGGAATTCGGCCTTGGCCTCGTCGGTGCGGCCAAGCTTCGCCAGCAGGTCGCCGCGCACGCTCGGCAGCCAGTGATAGCGCGCGAGCGCGGGATCGTCGCGCAGCGCGTCGACGAGTTCGAGCGCCGCAGCGGGCCCGAACGCCATCCCCACGGCCACCGCACGATTCAGCTCGACGACGGGCGACGGTGCGACTTCGGCAAGCGCGTCATACAGCGCGACGATCTGCGCCCAGTCCGTATCCGACGCCTGCCGCGCGCGCGCATGGCAGGCGGCCAGCGCGGCCTGCAGCGCATACGGCCCGCGTACGCCGCCGAGCTTCGTCGCGCGTTCGAGCGCCGCGAGGCCGCGCCGGATCAGCAGCGGATCCCAGCGGCTGCGATCCTGGTCGAGCAGCA
>NZ_CAJNKE010001008.1 GCF_905232215.1 Burkholderia sp. LMG 13014 | reverse complement strand
ACGGCAGAGACGGCAGAGACGGCAGAGACGAGGAGACGAGGAGACGAGGAGACGGGCAGGCAGGGGTGAAAGCACGCGGGCCAGCCACGTTCACGGCGATCGTGCTACCGGGCCTCCATCAATGACTCGAACAACGCACTTCGCTCTTCGCCAACGGCGTTTCATGCTCCGGTTCGAAATCGGCTTCGCGCGTGCCCGACGGCGTCAGCGACACGAAATGCATCGCGTCGCCGCGTGCCGGGAAACCGGCGATACCGGTCGTGCCCCACGGAATCGGCGAAGGCTGCGCGCCGCTCGCGGCAATTCCGGCCGGCGACAGCGCGAGCGTCAGGAGCCGCCCGTCGCGGATCGGTACGTACGCACGCGCCCCGGCGACACCGATACTGGATTCGCGTACCGTCGCCGGCAGGCACTCGAGCGTCGCGGTACGCTGGCCGTCCGGAGCGATCAGCATCGCGACGCCGCGACCGTTCGCGGTCGTCGTGGTGACGATGAAGCGGTCGATCGCCGGCACGTAGGCCGCGGAATAGACGTAATACTGGATGGCGTCGTTCAGCTCGCCGAGCATATCGAGCTTCGCGGTCACCGGATCGAACAGCGCGTACTCGAGCTTCGCGTCGGTGCTGTCGTCGATGAACTTCTGCCAGACCAGCAGCGCCGTGTGCGGCGAACCGGCGATTACGGGCCACCATTCGCGTCGGTGCGGCGCGACCTCGACATGATTCAGCACGCGCCCGGCCGCGTCGTAGGTTTTCACGTAGACGCCGTTGCCGGTGCCGAGATTGTCGACGCCGCCGCCGTCGATCCAGTCGGCCGAATAGAACACGACGAAGCGGTCGGCCGCCGTCGCGACATGCCCCGAGTGGCCGCCCGATTCGACGTCGTTCGGATAGGGCTTGATCGGCTTCAGGTCGCGGCGATAGACGCCGTAGCGCTGGCTGACCTCCTGCGGTGCGTTCCAGCCGTCCTCGAACGTGACGAAGATGTCGCCGCGCGCGTTCTGCGCGATCGACACGGGTTCCTGCGCCTCGGGGCGGCTGATGAACGTATGGACGTGCAGCAGGTGCGGCTTGCCGGGCAGCCATTCGCCGACGTACACGTCATGCGGCCAGTTGCCGTTGCGCATCGCGCCGCGCGGGACGATGCCCGAGCTGCTGAAGAACACCCAGCGCTTGCCGTTGCCGGCGTCGGCCACGCCGATGCCGTGCATGAAGCTGCGCGGATCGACGGCCGGGTGAGATGACGGGTCGGCCTGCACGGTGACCGTATGCAC
>NZ_CAJNKE010001007.1 GCF_905232215.1 Burkholderia sp. LMG 13014 | reverse complement strand
CGCCCGACACTATCGCCTCGATTGAAACTCTCGTTCGGCAACGCAGCAACGGGGCCTTTATAATGCGCGTCTGATACCCATCTATGACGGCATCCCGGTCAACCCGGATCGTACGGCGAGCCCCACCCCGCCCGCCGCGGCCGCCTTTTACGGATTCGCACATGTCCACGCCCAAACACGCCAAAGTCCTGATTCTCGGTTCCGGCCCCGCCGGCTACACGGCTGCCGTCTACGCAGCACGCGCCAACCTGTCCCCGGTGCTGATCACCGGCATCGCGCAGGGCGGCCAGCTGATGACCACGACCGACGTCGAAAACTGGCCGGCAGACGCGAAAGGCGTGCAGGGTCCGGAGCTGATGACGCGCTTCCTCGAGCACGCCGAGCGCTTCAACACCGAAATCATCTTCGATCACATCCATACCGCGAAGCTGCACGAGCAGCCGATCCGCCTGATCGGCGACTCGGGCGAATACACGTGCGACTCGCTGATCATCGCGACCGGCGCGTCCGCGCAGTATCTCGGCCTGCCGTCCGAAGAAGCGTTCATGGGCAAGGGCGTGTCGGCCTGCGCGACCTGCGACGGCTTCTTCTATCGCAACCAGGAAGTCGCGGTGATCGGCGGCGGCAACACGGCCGTCGAGGAAGCGCTCTACCTGACGGGCATCGCGAAGAAGGTCACGGTGATCCACCGCCGCGACAAGTTCCGCGCGGAGCCGATCCTGATCGACCGCCTGCTGGAGAAGGAAAAGGAAGGCGCCGTCGTGATCAAGTGGGATCACGTGCTCGACGAAGTGACCGGCGAGGATTCGGGCGTCACGGGCCTGCGCATCAAGAACGTGAAGACCGGCGCAACGGAAGACCTCAACGTGCAGGGCGTATTCGTCGCGATCGGCCACAAGCCGAACACCGACCTGTTCCAGGGCCAGCTGGAAATGAAGGACGGCTATATCCTGACGAAGAGCGGCCTGCACGGCAACGCAACCTCGACGAGCGTCGCGGGCGTGTTCGCCGCGGGCGACGTGCAGGACAACGTGTACCGCCAGGCGATCACCAGCGCCGGCACGGGCTGCATGGCCGCGCTCGACGCGCAGCGCTACCTCGAAAGCCTGCACGACAAGAAGTAAGCCGCGAGACCTGTCGCGCCGGGCGCTACAATGGCGTCCGCTGCCGCGAAGCGGGTCTGGCCGGACAAGCCGCTGCCGCCGTGCAGCGGCTTTTTTTTGCCCGCGCGCCCAAACGCGCCTGCCCTGCGTACCGAATCATGGCGAAGAACCAGCCCCA
>NZ_CAJNKE010001006.1 GCF_905232215.1 Burkholderia sp. LMG 13014 | reverse complement strand
ATCGCAATCGGCGAGCGTCAGCCCCGATTCGGCGAACAGCGCCTGGATGGCCGGCAGCACGCGCGTGCTCGACACGGCGCCCGTCAGCTCGTGGCGGACCCAGGTTTGCGGGGTGGAAACGGCGTCATCGGCGTGGGCCGAGCGCAGCAGCGCGACCGAGCAGTATTCGGTCGACGTATCGATGGCGAGGAGCACTGTTTGCGTCATGGGCGACATTGTAATGCGACGCCCCGCTCCGACGGGCGATCGGGCCCGATCCGCGTGCATGCGCAGGCCGGATGGCGGTTTGGAAGGATCGCTCGACCCCGCGCGGCGGTCCGCTTGTTAAGATCGCCCGACCTGAAACCCTTACGGAGACACCCGATGAGCGAACTCACCACCCAATTCGACCAGGCCCAGATCGACGTCAAGCAACTGACCGAACGTCCGGGCAACCTGACCCTGCTGCGCCTGTACGCGCTCTTCAAGCAGGCGACCGACGGCGATGCCCATGGCGACAAGCCGGGCTTCACCGACATCGTCGGCAAATACAAGTACGACGCCTGGGACGCGCTGAAGGGCACGTCGCAGGATGCGGCAAAGCAACAGTACATCGAACTCGTCGAATCGCTGAAAAACGGCACGGCTTCCTGACCGAATCGCCCCCGGCCGCAATAGGCAATCAAATCAGTGGCGCAGCGCAGCAAATCTCTTTATAATGCTGCCTGCGTCATCTTCCGCGCTCGGCTCGCAAGCCGTTCCGGCCTGACGCCTAGTAGCGTTAAGCTCCAATCCGGTTTAGAACCTGTCCCCTCCTGCTTCGACCTTCACGGTCGTCACTTATCAGGCTGGCGGCCCCGCTCCTGAAGCGCGCCGCACCCAAAACAGCTTCTAATGCCTCATCCGCTGAAGGTTCGGCGGATTGCACCCCCGTTTCCCGATTTGCTCGCTGAATCCGACGACTTGGGTATGCGCGATTGGCGCCGACGTTTCACCCACTGTGTTTCAAGGATTGTTATGACTTCGAGCATCAACTCCAGCCCGCTCAACGCGATCGCCGACCAGGCGCTCGGTCTCGACGACGCCGCCGTACCGGCCGCGGTCGAACCGGCGTCGGACGAGCCGAGCTTCGCGTCGCTCGGGTTGTCGCCGGAGATCGTCTCCGCGCTGCAGGCCGCCGGCTACGTGAAGCCGACGCCGGTCCAGCAGCGCGCGATTCCGGCCGGCATCGCCGGCCGTGACCTGCTGGTCTCGAGCCCGACCGGTTCGGGCAAGACCGCTGCATTCATGCTGCCCGCGATCG
>NZ_CAJNKE010001005.1 GCF_905232215.1 Burkholderia sp. LMG 13014 | reverse complement strand
GCCAGTTGCGGGCGTGCAGGCACGCGAGTTCGGCCGCGCCCGGCGCATGCGCGACGCGGCTGAAGCGCGGCACGCGGACCGTTTCCGGCGAACGGACGAGCGGCAACGCCGCGATCATCGCGACGAACTGCGAGCGAAAGGCAATGGGAGAAAAACAGGAATGGTCGATTCTGGAATCGACAGCGGTCTGGCTCATGAGCACGCCTTGCATGGGTCGTTCGATGGCGGATCCGCGCGGTAGCGGCCACCCGTGGATGAAAATCTATCTCACCCACACCCATGAACACGGTCGATTGTTTTAGGCTGCCGGTCAGTTGTTTTAGATTGCCGCGCGCTCCGGTTCGACGTCGTCGATCGCGTTCGACGACGCACGAATATCGCTCGGCGAAATGCCGTAGCGCTTGCGGAACGCAATCGAAAAATGCGCGGGGCTGTAGCCGACGCGGTACGCGACGGTCGACACGTTCGCGTCCTCCGCGCACAGCATCGCGTGTGCGGTCCGCAACCGGTATTCCTGCAGGTACGCATACACGCTCGCGCCAAACACCTTGCGGAAACCGGCCGTCAGCTTGCGCGAATTCATCCCGACACGGCCCGCGAGCGCGTCGAGCGTCGGCGGCTGCTGCAGCTCGCGCGTCAGGATGTCGCTCGCCGCATACACGCGCTCGACGTCCGACGACGTGACGCGCACGTCGACCGGCGCGAACTGCCGCTGCGTCGCCAGCAACTGCGCGCTCAGCGCGGTCAGCTCGAAGGCCTTGGCCTTCAGGTAGTACTCGCGCACCGCGCCCTCGAACTGGCACGTCGCGATCTGCACCGCAAGCGCCTGCAGCGCCTTCGACGCCGGGCAACTGACGATGCGCGGATCGCCGCCCGTCGGACCGAGCATCTTCTCCGGCAGCAGGCTCAGGTTGCGGTCGAGTGCGTCGATGCCGAGCTGCACGATCGTGTAACGCAACGGCACATCGCGATCGTAGATCTGGTGCGTCGTGAATTCGCCGTCGTTGGCAATTACGCACAGGCCCGGCCCCTTGATGCATTGCTCGGGCTGGCCCGGCACGCGGCAGCGCAACTGCCCGCTCTGCACGAGGACGAGTTTCAGCCCTTTTTCGAGCGGCTCCTCGTACCAGTCGCGGCTGTCCGAACACAGCGTGCCGCTCATGAGTTTCATGCCCGCGTCGATGTGCACCACGCCCGGATGATTGCCGGGCACGAGCACCGGCGGGTGACGTCGTGACGAAGCGAAGGAGGTCGAGCTCATCGGAGATCCGTTGGTTAGGCAG
>NZ_CAJNKE010001004.1 GCF_905232215.1 Burkholderia sp. LMG 13014 | reverse complement strand
GAGCGGGCGCCGCGCTACGCTGCGCGGCCGCGTTCGGCACACGCGGTCAAAAAAAAAACGGCGCCGAGGCGCCGTTTTTCTTGGTGCGATGCGTGCCGCGCGGTCAGCTCTTCATCAGCCGCCGCTGCCGCCCGACGCTCATGATCATCCCGATCGCGATGCCGAGCGTCGTGAGCGCGGTGCCGCCATAACTCATGAACGGCAGCGGCACGCCGACGACCGGCAGCACGCCGCTCACCATCCCGATGTTGACGAACGCATAGACGAAGAACGCGAGCGTGAGCGAGCCCGCGAGCAGGCGGCCGAACAGCGTCGCGCCCTGCGCGGCGATATAGAGCCCGCGTGCGATCAGCGCCATGTACAACGTCAGCAGCACGAGCCCGCCGACGAGCCCCCATTCCTCGGAGAACACCGCGAAGATGAAGTCGGTGTGCTTTTCCGGAATGAATTCGAGGTGCGCCTGCGTGCCCTTCAGGTAGCCCTTGCCGAGCACGCCGCCCGAGCCGATCGCGATCACGGCCTGGATCGTGTGGAAGCCCTTGCCGAGCGGGTCGGAGGTCGGGTCGAGCAGCGTACACACGCGGTGCTTCTGGTAGTCGTGCATCAGCGGCCACTGCACTTCGGGCTGGCAGATGCGTTCTTCGAACACGGCGATCGAGCCGACCGCGATCACGCCCGCGACGAGCACGGGCACGATCAGCTTGAACGACAGGCCGGCGAGGTAGATCACGAAGAAGCCGGCCGCGAACACGAGCAGGCCCGTGCCGAGGTCGGGCTGCTTCGCGATCAGCCCGACCGGTACCAGCAGGATCCCGAACGCGGCGACGAAGTCGTACCAGCGCACGCCGCCTTCGCGGCGCTGGTAGTACCACGCGAGCATCAGCGGTGTCGCGATCTTGAGGATTTCCGACGGCTGGATCACGACGCCGACGTTCAGCCAGCGCTTTGCGCCCTTCTTGGTCATCCCGAACAGCGCGACCGCGACCAGTAGCGCGACCCCGAACGTGTAGAGCGGGACCGCGAAGCGCATCAGCGTGGTGGGCGGGATGTTGGCGATCACCCACATCAGCACGAACGTCAGCAGGATGTTGCGCAACTGGTCCTCGACCCGGCCCGGCATGTCGATCGCCGCGCTGTACAGCGTGACGATGCCGACGCACAGCAGCAGGAACACGATGAGGGCGAGCGGGCGGTCGAAGCCCGCGAACATCTGCTTGATCTTGTCGAGCCAGGCGCGCTTGTCGAATTGCATGCCTTTCTCCGTTAATGAGCGGTGCCGGCGTCCGCCGCCTTCG
>NZ_CAJNKE010001003.1 GCF_905232215.1 Burkholderia sp. LMG 13014 | reverse complement strand
GAGGGGCTGCCCGTGACCTGCGACGTCGGCGTGAATCACCTGCACCTGATCGACGTCGACATCGGCTACTTCGATTCGCAGTTCCGGCTCGATCCGCCGCTGCGCAGCGAGCGCGATCGCGAAGCGATTCGCGTGGCGCTCGCCGACGGCACGATCGACGCGATCTGCTCCGACCATACGCCGGTCGACGACGACGAGAAGCTGCTGCCGTTCGGCGAAGCGACGCCGGGCGCGACGGGGCTCGAACTGCTGCTGTCGCTGACGCTGAAGTGGGCGGACGAGACCCGCACGCCGCTCGCGCAGGCACTGCGCCGCATCACGTCCGCACCGGCCGACGTGCTGCAGCTGCCGGCCGGCCGCCTGGCCGAAGGCAGCGCGGCCGACCTGTGCGTGTTCGACCCGCGCGCGCACTGGCGGGTCGAGCCGCGTGCGCTGAAGAGCCAGGGCCACAACTCGCCGTTCCTCGGCTACGAACTGCCCGCCTGCGTGCGCACGACGCTCGTCGCCGGGCAGATCGCGTTCGAGCGCCCCTGAACCACGCCGGACCTTCGCCATGATTGCCCTTCGCAAGCTGCGTCTCGTTTTCCACCTGTTGCGCGGCATGGCGATCGTCGCGCTGCGTTTTTCGCACGTCACGCCCGCGCGGCGCGCCGAGATGACGCGCCGCTGGACGCTCAAGATGCTGCGGATCTGCGGGATGCGCCTCGTCGTCCATAACGACGGCGCGCGGCTCGACGCGAGCGCGCTCGTGGTCGGCAATCACGTGTCGTGGCTCGACATCTACACGGTCAACGCGTGGCGGCCGACGCCGTTCGTGTCGAAGGCCGAGGTGCGGCAGTGGCCGGTCGTCGGCTGGCTCGCCGAGAAGCTCGACACCGTGTTCCTGCAGCGCGAGAAGCGCACCGAGGCGATGCGGGTCATGCACGAGATGGCCGAGCGCCTGCGCAACGGCGGGCTGATGTGCGTGTTTCCGGAAGGAACGACGACCGACGGGCAGGAACTGCTGCCGTTCCATGCGAACCTGTTCCAGTCCGCGGTATCGGCCGGCTGCGCGGTGCAGCCGATCTGCCTGATGTACGAGGACGCGCAGCGGCGGCAGTCGGTCGCACCGGCCTACACGGGCGAACTGGCGCTCGGCAAGTCGCTCGACATGGTGTTGCGCGGTGGCCCGATCATTGCGCACCTTTACGTGTGCGAACCGATCGCGCCGGGTGGCGACCGGCGGGCGACGTCCGCGGCGGCGCGCGATGCGATCGCCGCCGCGCTCGCGACGCTGCAGGCGAAGGTCGACAAGCCGAC
>NZ_CAJNKE010001002.1 GCF_905232215.1 Burkholderia sp. LMG 13014 | reverse complement strand
CAGACAGCGGCCGACCTGGTGCCGCTGCCGGCCCGCGACGCGATCGCCGACACCGCGCGCCGCCTGCGCGCGGTGCTCGATACGCACGGGCCCGACGCGCTGTCGTTCTACGTATCGGGGCAGATGTCGATCGAGGCGCAATACCTCGTCAACAAGCTCGCGAAGGGCTTCGTCGGCACCAACAACATCGAGTCGAACTCGCGCCTGTGCATGGCGAGCGCGGGTACCGGCTACAAGCAGTCGCTCGGCGCGGACGGCCCGCCCGGGTCGTACCAGGACTTCGATCGCGCGAACCTGTTCTTCGTGATCGGCGCGAACATGGCCGACTGTCATCCGATCCTGTTCCTGCGGATGATGGATCGCGTGAAGGCCGGCGCGAAGCTGATCGTCGTCGATCCGCGCCGCACCGGCACGGCCGACAAGGCCGACCTGTTCCTGCAGATCCGGCCGGGCACCGATCTCGCGCTGACCAACGGGCTGCTGCACCTGCTGCATGCGAACGGCCGCACCGATTCTGCGTTCATCGACGCGCACACCGAAGGGTGGGACGCGATGCCCGCGTTCCTCGCCGATTACACGCCCGAACGCGTCGCGGCAATCACGGGGCTCGCGGAAGCCGACCTGCGCACGGCCGCGCAATGGATCGGCGATGCGCAGGAATGGATGAGCTGCTGGACGATGGGGCTCAACCAGAGCACGCACGGCGTGTGGAACACCAACGCGATCTGCAACCTGCATCTCGCGACGGGCAAGATCTGCCGCACCGGCAGCGGGCCGTTCTCGCTGACCGGCCAGCCGAACGCGATGGGCGGGCGCGAGATGGGCTACATGGGCCCCGGGCTGCCGGGCCAGCGCTCGGTGGCGTCCGACGACGATCGCCGTTTCGTCGAGAACCTGTGGCGCGTGCCGGCCGGTACGTTGCGCAAGGAGACCGGGCAAGGCACGGTCGATATGTTCTCGCGGATGGCGGCCGGCGACATCAAGGCATGCTGGATCATCTGCACGAACCCGGTCGCCACGGTGCCGAACCGGCAGAACGTGATCGCCGGTTTGCAGGCCGCCGAGCTCGTGATCGCGCAGGATGGATTCCTCGACACCGAGACCAACCGCTACGCGGACATCCTGCTGCCCGGCGCGCTGTGGGCCGAGGGCGACGGCGTGATGATCAACTCCGAGCGCAACATGACGCTGATGCGCGCGGCGGTCGCGCCGCCGGGCGACGCGCTGCCCGACTGGCGCATCGTCGCCGAAGTCGCGCGCGCGATGGGCTTTGGCGATGCGTTCGACTATGCGGCGGCGGCCGACG
>NZ_CAJNKE010001001.1 GCF_905232215.1 Burkholderia sp. LMG 13014 | reverse complement strand
AGCAGCATGAAGTTCACGAGCGTCAGCGGGCTCGCCCATTCCTGCAGGAACCGCAGGCACGCGTAGATCATTGCGGTGCACACGAACAGCGCAACGCTCGCGAGCGCGCCCGCCGCGCCGATCAGCAACGTGCCGGGCCAGCCGAACAGGTGTGCCGCGCCATACGCGAACGCGCACGCGAGAAACACCGGCAGTGCGATGCACTCGCGTGACAGCCACGACGTGCGCCACATCGCGATCGCGCGCCATGCGCGTTCGGGGTGGCCGAGATGGAAGAACGACGCCAGCAGGCCGAGTGCGCCGAGCGCGACCGACAGCGCGGCGCCCGTTACGTAGAACGACGCGGCGATCTCGACGCCCGCCGCGCACGCAAGTGCCTCGACGATCACGAGCGTCAGCAACAGGCCCTGTGCCGCGCCGCACAGTGTGGTGAGGAAAACGACCGAAAAGGCTGGGCGCATGGGGACTCCGTTTTTTCGTATGAATGAAGGGCTTCGCGCTCAGCGCTGCGCCGCGAGCGACACGAGATTGATGTCGCCGCGCGCCGCGCGGGCCTCGAATGAATCGTCTTCGCCGACGCCGTTCGACGCACTGCCGCACCCGCCGCTACTCCCGCAACCGCACGACGCTTCGGTCTTCACGCGCGGCAGGTAATGGTTCGACGGCCGCGTACCCCATTCCGGCATCAGCTGATAGCCGCCGCGTTCGCGGATCGCACGCGACACGTCCGACTCCGGATCGTGCACATCGCCGAACAGCCGCGCCGACGTCGGGCACGCGAGCACACACGCCGGTTTCCGGTCGCGCTCGGGCAGCGCCTGGTTGTCGATGCGGTCAGCGCACAGCGTGCACTTCGTCATCTCCTTGCGGCCTTCATCGAGCTCGCGTGCGCCGTACGGGCACGCCCATGCGCAGTACTTGCAGCCGATGCACTTGTCGTAGTCGACCAGCACGATCCCGTCCGACTTGCGCTTGTAGCTCGCGCCGGTCGGACAGACGGGCACGCACGGCGGATCCTCGCAGTGCAGGCACGACTTCGGAAAATGGATCGTGTCGGTCATCGGGAACACGCCCGCTTCGTAGGTCTGCACGCGGTTGAAGAACGTGCCGGACGGATCGTCGTCGTACGGGCGCAGGTCGGCGAGACTGCCGGCTTCACCCGACGTGTTCCATTCCTTGCAGCTCGTCACGCAGGCATGGCAGCCGACGCATACGTTCAGGTCGATGACGAGGGCCATCTGGGTCATGGTTGCGCTCCTTCGATCAGCGGTCGTCAGACTGAGGGCCGGCCGACGTCGCGCGCCGCAG
>NZ_CAJNKE010001000.1 GCF_905232215.1 Burkholderia sp. LMG 13014 | reverse complement strand
GGCCGCATAGGTGCGGTACACCGCGCGGTCGTCGCCGAGCAGCGCGAACGCGAACAGCAGTTCCTCGAGCGAATCCGCGCGTTTCGTGCGGCGTGCGAGCAGCGGCGTGGCCCGCGGATCGAGCACGACGAAGTCGGCTTCGGTACGCGGCGCGAGCGTGCCGACCGTATCGGCGAGGTCGAGTGCCTGCGCGGCGCCGGCCGTCGCGAGCCAGAACATCCGCGTCGCGGTCAGGTGGTGGCCCGACAGCCGCGCGACCTTGTGCGCTTCGTTCATCGTCTGCAGCATCGAGAACGACGTGCCGCCGCCGACGTCGGTCGCGAGCGTGACGGGCACGTCGTATTCGCCGGCCTTGTCGAAATCGAACAGCCCGCTGCCGAGGAAGAAGTTCGACGTCGGGCAGTGCGCGACGACGGTGCGCGTCTCGGCCATCCGGCGGCGGTCCTCGTCGTCGAGGTGGATGCAGTGGCCGTACACCGCGCGCGGACGCAGCAGCCCGTAGCGGTCGTAAATGTCGAGGTAGCTGCGATGGCCGGGGAACAGCTCGGCCACCCATTTCACCTCGTCGACGTTTTCCGCGACGTGGCTCTGCACGAACACGTCCGGATGGCGGCGCGCGAGTTCGCTGCACGCCTCGAGCTGCGCCTCGGTCGACGTCGGCGCGAAGCGCGGCGTGAGCGCGTACATCTGGCGGCCCTTGCCGTGCCAGCGGCCGATCAGCTCGGCGCTGTCGTCATAACCCGATTGCGCGGTATCGCGCAGGAATTCGGGGCAGTTGCGGTCCATCAGCACCTTGCCCGCGATCATCCGCAGGTCGCGCGCGTCGCTCGCCGCGAACAGCGCATCGGCCGACTGCTTGT
This sequence comes from Burkholderia sp. LMG 13014, assembly GCF_905232215.1. Classification (GTDB taxonomy): domain Bacteria; phylum Pseudomonadota; class Gammaproteobacteria; order Burkholderiales; family Burkholderiaceae; genus Burkholderia. The sequence continues at coordinate 449 of NZ_CAJNKE010001000.1, read as the reverse complement.
GCACCGTGCAGTAGACGAGCGCGCTCGTCGTGCCGCACGCGAGCAGCTCGTCGACGAAGAAGTCGGCGACTTCGCGCGCATGTTCGGGATCGCCGAACTGGCGCTCGGTCGGGAACGTGTACTTGTCCAGCCACGGCAGCAGGCCCGGCGCCGGCGACGCGATCATGTCCGTCTGCGGGTAGTGGATGTGCGTGTCGATGAAGCCGGGCACGATCAGCTTGTCGCGCAGGTCATGGACGATCGCGTCGCGCGCGAGCGTCGCGGCGAGCTGCGCGTACGGGCCGGCCGCGACGACCTTGCCGTCGTCGACGATCAGGAGGCCGTCGGTCTCGTAGTTCGCGGCCTGGCTCGATTGCGCCGGGTCGCCGTTGAAGGTCAGCAGTTGGGAACGGAAAGCGGTTTGCGTCATGACGAATGGTCCTGCATCAAGGTAAGGCGAACAGAAGAAA
>NZ_CAJNKE010000999.1 GCF_905232215.1 Burkholderia sp. LMG 13014 | reverse complement strand
GCGCTTCATCTCGAGTTGCGTAATCAGCCGCTGCAGCGTGTTCTCCGCGCTGCCCGGCAGCGACAGGTAGCGAAAGCCGAGCTGGTAGCGCCGCGACCCGTTCGGCATCTGCGTCGAACGCTGCGACACGAGCTGCAGGTCGAGCGACAGCTTGCCGTGGCCGGTCAGCTCGAGCTCGACGTCGGGCAGCTGCGTGCCGACCTCGAGCGCCTCGACGCGTTCGTCGGACGTGCGCAGCCCCACGCCGCCGAGCGACAGGTTATGGACCTCGAACAGGAAACTCTCGCCGTCCGGCAGCTTGCCGCGGCACAGGAACGGATCGACGATCGGCGCGTCGACGCGGAAATATTCGCGGCGCTGGATGCACATCAGCACGTCGGGGAAATCGGCGACGAACGCGGGCAGCCCCTCGTAGCGCGTCTCGCGCGGCGTGCCCGTGGAGAATTCGACGCGCACGCCCTCCGGCGCGGCCGCGAACGTGCAGTGCGACGCGCCGAGGATGCCGGCGTTCTGCTCCGACAGCGCACCCCAGTCGAACGTAAACGTCCGCGCGCCGACATCCACCTCGAGCAGGCGCGTGACAAGCTGGCCGCCCGGATACTGGACGGTCAGGAAATCGCCGCGATTGACGAGGTTGCGCAGCTGCACGCCGATTTCCAGCGGATTGCGGCGGGCATAGTCGGGCCCGGAGTGGCCTGCATCCAGGCTGGGGTCCGTCGACGTTTCGATATTCATGGCTAGCCGGTCTTTCTTGTCATGGGCGCCCGGGCAACCGGTGCGCAATAAAACCGGGCCAGAACGGGGGCCCGGTCGCAGGTCTCTCACACTTAGCGGCAGTGCTGACCGAAAGTTTAGATCGAATTGCGGATTTTTTTCGCGCAAACGTTGAAACCGCGCGCGGCGGGCTGCCGGGCGCGGTCCAGAGGGGGCAACGGGCGATCGCCGACTTGTGCGTCAGCCGATCTGCTGCATGATCGAAATCAGCTTCTTCGCGTAGTTCGGGTCGGTCGCGTAGCCGGCCTTCTGCATCCCGTGCGCGAAGCCTTCGACGCTACGGCTCGCGCTCAGCACGCCCGCGTAGCGCGGATTGTTCTTCAGCAGGTTCGCGTAATCGGTCATCGCGTGCTCGTACGAATCATACGCGCGGAATTTCGCGACCACGCGGCGCGGCGTGCCGTTCACGTATTCCGTCGTCAGCGCCGACACCGTGCGGCCGGTCCAGCCCTTGGTCGCCTTGATGCCGAACACGTTGTAGCTCGTCGAGCCGTCGGTTGCGCGGATCTCGCGCTTGCCCCAGCCCGATTCGAGCG
>NZ_CAJNKE010000998.1 GCF_905232215.1 Burkholderia sp. LMG 13014 | reverse complement strand
GAGATGTCGATCGCGAGAATGGTGCTGCGCGGCAATTCGTCGAAGGCGATTGCCGAGCGGCTCGCGATATCACCCGAAACGGTGAAGGTGCATCGGCGGCACCTGTACGCGAAGCTCGGGATTTCGTCGCAGCCCGAGCTGTTTTCGCGCTTCATCCAGGCGCTGGGGGAAGACGCGGCCGGATGACCGCATCGATACTGATGGATGGCAACCGGCGTGGAATCGGGCACACTCCGTGAAGCGCCGCATGCCGTGGTCGTCCGGTAATGCCGATGCGGATGCCCGTCGACAACAAGATTGCCCGAAAACTGGAGCCCCGACTCATGTCGCTCATTCCGATCATCGGACTTGGCTGGCTGTTTCTGTGCGCGATCAGTGCCGCCTCGATCGTGCTCGTCCCGCCCGTGGTGCTGGTCGCCTGCCTGATGGGCAAGAACGTCTGGTCGATCCTGACCCGCGGCCGGCTGCAGTTCGCGTTCCTGGCCTACCTCGGTTCCGCGCCCGTGCCGGCGGTCTTCACGTTCCTGCTGGAGATCGGCGCCACGGCCGGGAATCACGGTGGCACGGCGTCGGCCAGCGAGTATCAATGGAACGAGCGGTTCTTTTTCGTGTTCGTCGCCGCGGCGGCACTGAGCGGCCTGCTGTTGCTGTTGCGACCGAAAGACGGGCAAGCGGCCAACGTTGAACCACCGCAGCCGGCACGTTAGTCGGCGCGAGAGCGCCGCGCCATGCCGCCTGCCCGGTTCTCGAGCAGGCGCAGGGGCATGGGCAGCTTCCCGCTACTTCCACTTCGCGCCGAGTTGCGCGAGCCCGGCGTTCCGGAGATCGTCCGGCAACATCACCACGCGGAACTCGCAGTCCGCATTCAACATCAGGAACCACGGCTCCGCGAGCGCCGGGATCTGCGACGGGTCATGCACGTCGACGATCACGACGGCCCCGCGCCCGCCGCTCTGCTCGGTGAAATACACGGCCTCCGGTTTGACCGCTTCGAGTATTCGCCCGATCACGTCGCCGACGCTGCCGTCGCGCACCAGCGTGTTGAACGGCTCGTGAGGGATTCGTATGTTGAGAAGCATGCGCATGACCATCCTCCTTGGGCTCCGCCCGGCCTGGGCCCTTCAAGCATAGGTGCTGCGCGATGCCGCGCCAGTGGCACCGACGGCACCCGGCGACACGCATTCACATTCCGACGATTCGATGACACCGCATCGCGCGAACGCCCATCGTTCACGACACGCGCATCCCCCGGGAATGCCGTCGCGGCCGATGCGCCGTCGAATCAGCACCCCGCTCGCGCGGCCGCACCGC
>NZ_CAJNKE010000997.1 GCF_905232215.1 Burkholderia sp. LMG 13014 | reverse complement strand
CGCGCCCGGGCGCATCGCGCAAGCAAATGCGTCGCCGCTGCGGTCCGGCGTGTTCAGCGGCGAATCGGCCAGCACCGCCGGCACCGACAGGCGGCCACTGTTCACGAGCTTGCGCGCGAATTCGCAGTCGCGCGCAAGCTTCAGCGTCGCGTCGCGGAACACGCGCGACACCGGGCTCTTCGGCGTGATGAAGTCGGTCGAGCGCGTCGAGTTGCGGATGTTCTCGTCGGCCGCGAACTCGCGCTCGCTCGCATACGTATCGAGCAGGCTGTCGGCCGAACGGCCATCGAGCACGAGCTTCAGCTTCCAGGCGAGGTTGTCGGCATCCTGCACGCCGCTGTTCGCGCCGCGCGCGCCGAACGGCGACACGCCGTGCGCGGAATCGCCCGCGAACAGCACGCGGCCATGCCGGAACGACTCCATCCGCTGGCAGCGGAACGTATAGACGCTCACCCATTCGAGTTCGAACTCGACGTCCGGCCCGAGCAGCGCGCGTACGCGCGGGATCACGCGTTCCGGCTGCTTCTCCGCGACGGGGTCGGCATCCCAGCCGAGCTGGAAGTCGATACGCCACACGTTGTCGGGCTGGCGATGCAGCAGCACCGACTGATTGGGGTGGAACGGCGGATCGAACCAGAACCAGCGCTCGGTCGGAAACTCCGCCTTCATCTTCACGTCGGCGATCAGGAAGCGGTCCTTGAACGTGCGGCCGTGGCTTTCGAGGCCCATCATCGTGCGCATCGGGCTGCGCGAGCCGTCGGCCGCGATCACGTACTGCGCGCGCAGCGTCGCGATGCCTTCCGGCGTCTCGATCGTCACCACCGCGTGCTCGGCCGATTGCTCGACACCCGTCACCTTGTGCTTCCAGCGGATGTCGATGTTCGGCAGCTCGAACGCCCGGTCGGCCAGGTAGCCTTCGACGTAGTACTGCTGCAGGTTGATGAACGCGGGGTGCGCATGCCCTTCCTCGGGCAGCAGGTCGAACGCGTAGAGCTGCTCGTCCTGCAGGAACACCTTGCCGACGTGCCAGCTCACGCCCTTGTCGACGAAACGTTCGCCGCAGCCGAGCCGGTCGAAGATCTCGAGCGTGCGCTTCGCGAAGCAGATCGCGCGCGAGCCGGTCGACAGCGTGTCGTCGTCGTCGAGCAGCACGACGGGTACGCCCTGCTGCGCGAGGTCGATCGCAGCCGCGAGCCCCACCGGGCCCGCGCCGACGACGATCACCGGGTGAACGGCGGTGTCCTGCGCACGCGCGCGGTATTCGAACTTCAGCGTCTGGTAATCGATGCTCATGGTCGCCATCCGCTCCTCAA
>NZ_CAJNKE010000996.1 GCF_905232215.1 Burkholderia sp. LMG 13014 | reverse complement strand
GCTACTGGCGCTGGCAGCGTGGCCGCTATATATGGGTGTCCGGCCGCTGGGTCGCGCGGCGCCCCGGGCGCAGGTGGGTGCCCGGCTACTGGCGCCGTCAGGGACCGGTGTGGATCTACGTCGACGGTACGTGGCGCTAGGCAAGCCCCCGGCATCCGGCCTAAGGTAGGCTTGCAACCGGGCGGCGCGAGCGAACCCGCGCCGTTCGGCCCCGACATCGTGATACCCGGCAGGCACCTCCGCGAATCCTGCCCCACTCCGCCCCGATGCCGGCGCCCAAATCGATGCCGAGGCGCCTGGCCACGTCCCCTGAACCATCGACATGCCCGCCGATCGACGGGGCGTCTTCGCGAATCGACCGGATACTGCCGTACCCGTCGTGCGTCGCGCAGTAGAGGCCCGCTATTTCGGTCGCCCCGGCGCGTGCCTCGTACACGGGGCACCGCCAGCGCATTACCGCATTCGGGACAAACGGCATACACCGAAGCATCGGCGACCCTGCCCGCCCCGACCAAATCATTCGGATAACGAAATCATTCGATGGCGATGCACATGCAGTTTCGCCCTATCTCGTCGCGTCGCATCCGATCGCAGCACAACGCCCTTCGACAGGACAGCGCGAACGCCCCGCTCAGCGCCCGCCGCCCTCCAGCTCCCGTGCACGACGTCGCGCGGCGCAGATCGCACGATGATGTTCGTCGGCCCACCGGATCATCGCCTGCATCGGCGTCAGGAACGAATGCCCGAGGTCGGTCAGCGCATATTCGACACGCGGCGGCACTTCGGCGAACAACGTGCGACTGACGAAGCCGTCCTGCTCGAGCCGCTTGAGCGTGCGCGACAGCATCTGGTTCGACACATCGCCGATCGCGCGGCCAAGTTCGTTGAAGCGCATCGTGCCGCCGGACAGCGCTTCGAGCACGAGCAGGCTCCACTGGTCGCCGATGCGGTCGAGCACATCGCGGATCGGGCACGGCTGATCGAGTTCGACGGTTTCATCGGCGGGCTGGGACGGCATGGCTGGATTCTCTTTCACGGGCAACGCACGGTCAGCGCGGTGTGACCTGTTCACACCGCGCTGACTTCTTGTGACGGGTTCGCGGCAACTGTACCATTCGACCGGCCCGACAGCCGCGCCGAATCGCCAGTTGAACGAAGCATGACGACAACGCGCGGCCTCGCCCTGCCCATATCGTGACGATACGGACCGGGCGGCGAATCCCTCGCGTCGATCACGCACCGGCAACCGCAGCCAGGCCCCTTCGCCCGCCGATCGGCACGGCCGCGTCACCCCGCCGTCGCGCATCGCGCGCCAACCC
>NZ_CAJNKE010000995.1 GCF_905232215.1 Burkholderia sp. LMG 13014 | reverse complement strand
GCCGCCATGAAAACCGGCACGCGGGCCGGCCCGATCGCCCGCCCGCGTGCCGTCGCGGCACCCTGCTGCTGCCCGCGCGTTACCGGCGCCGCACGACCATCAGCCGCGGCTCGGTCATGTCTTCGATCGCGTAACGAATCCCTTCGCGGCCGAGGCCCGAATCCTTCACGCCGCCATAGGGCATGTTGTCGACGCGGAACGACGGCACGTCGTTGATCACAACGCCGCCGACCTCCAGTTCGTCCCACGCGCGCTGCGCATGCGTGAGCGAATCGGTGAACACGCCGGCCTGCAGCCCGAAGTCGCTGTCGTTCACGCGCGCGAGCGCATCGTCGAACCGGTCGAACTTCTCGAGGATCGCAACGGGGCCGAACGCCTCCTTCCGGTAGAGGTCCTGCTCGTGCCCGACGTTTTCCAGGAGCGTCGCCTCGAACATCGCGCCATCGACCTTGCCGCCCGCGACGATCTTCGCGCCCGCCGCGACGGCCGCATCCATCCAGCCCGACAGCCGGCGCGATTCGGATTCGGAGATCATCGGGCCGACGAACGTCGACGGATCCTTCGGATCGCCCATCTTCAGCGAACGCGTCTTCGCGATCAGCTTCTCGCGCAGTACGTCGTACAGATCGGCATGCACGAGGATCCGCTGCACGCCGATGCAGCTCTGGCCCGACTGGTAGTACGCGCCGAACGCCAGACGCTCGACCACGTAGTCGAGCCGGTCGCGCTGGTCCGCATCGACGATCGCGGCCGCGTTGCCGCCGAGCTCCAGCACGACTTTCTTCTTGCCGGCCTTCTCCTTCAACGCCCAGCCGACGGCCGGCGAACCGGTGAACGACAGCAGCTTGAAACGCTCGTCGGTCGTGAACAGGTCGGCGCCGTCGCGGTGCGCGGGCAGCACCGAGAACGCGCCCTTCGGCAGATCGGTTTCCGCGAGCACCTCGCCGATGATCAGTGCGCCGATCGGCGTGCGGCTCGCGGGCTTCAGCACGAACGGACAACCGGCCGCGAGCGCCGGCGCGACCTTGTGCGCGGCGAGGTTCAGCGGAAAGTTGAACGGCGAGATGAACGAGCACGGGCCGACCGGTACGCGCTTCGTGTAGCCCGTATAGCCTTGCGCACGCGCGGAAATCTCGAGGTTGATGATCTCGCCGTCGATGCGCACCGATTCCTCGGACGCCACGCGGAACGTGTCGATCAGCCGCGTCACTTCGCCCTTCGAATCGTTGATCGGCTTGCCGACCTCGATGCACAGCGCCTCGGCCAGCTCGTCGAAGCGCTCGCGAAAGCGCGCGACGCAATGGTCGAGCACGGCCTGCCGCTTGTAGGCCGG
>NZ_CAJNKE010000994.1 GCF_905232215.1 Burkholderia sp. LMG 13014 | reverse complement strand
TGCCGCCGCTGGCCGCGTCGGCCGGGCGCTTTCCCGCGTCACGGTTCCCGGCCCCTTCCGCACCCGATTTTTTTCGCCGCTGCCCCGCGCCCTTTTCTGAGATAGGATGGAACCGAGGACGAGGTCGCGCCCGGCGCGACCGTTCCCGAGCGGGGCCCGCGCGCGCTGCCCACCCTGGCCGTGCGGCCGGTGTGACACGGTCGCGTCGTGCCCTTGGTGTATCCTTGCCTACTCCGTGACAGCGCGCTCCGGCATGACCCGGGCGCACCACCATGAACGATTCGTATCCCAGTCGTAAGCCAACCGACAAACCGCAAGAAAAGCGCTCGCTCCTCGAGCGCCTGACCGACTTCATCTCGCCCGAGCCTGAATCCCGCGCCGAGCTGCTGGAAATCCTCCAGGACGCCCACGAACGCAACCTGATCGACGCCGATTCGCTGTCGATGATCGAAGGCGTGTTCCAGGTATCCGACCTGTGCGCGCGCGACATCATGGTGCCGCGCGCGCAGATGGACGCGATCAACATCGCCGACAAGCCCGAAGATTTCATCCCGTTCGTCCTCGAGAAGGCGCACTCGCGCTACCCCGTGTACGAGGAGAACCGCGACAACGTCATTGGCGTGCTGCTCGCGAAGGATCTGCTGCGCTTCTATGCCGAAGAGGAATTCGACGTGCGCGGCATGCTGCGCCCGGCCGTGTTCATTCCCGAATCGAAGCGCCTGAACGTGCTGCTGCACGACTTCCGCGTGAACCGCAACCACCTCGCGATCGTCGTCGACGAATACGGCGGCGTCGCGGGCCTGATCACGATCGAGGACGTGCTCGAGCAGATCGTCGGCGACATCGAGGATGAATACGACTTCGACGAGGAAGCCGGCAACATCATCTCGGGGCCCGATGGCCGCTACCGCGTGCGCGCGCTCACCGAGATCGAACAGTTCAACGAGACGTTCGGCACCGATTTCCCCGACGACGAAGTCGACACGATCGGCGGGCTGATCACGCATCATTTCGGCCGCGTCCCGCATCGCGGCGAGAAGCTGCAGCTCGGCAACCTCGTGTTCGAGATCCAGCGCGGCGATGCGCGCCAGGTCCACGTACTGCTGGTGCGCCGCAACCCACTCGCCAGCCGTCGCGCCGAAGCCTCGCACGAGGACTGACCGTCGCGCGCCAGCCGCGCGTTCCACAACCGCTCGCCCACTTCCGCTTCACATGGACGATCCGATCCTGTCCCGCCCGGCTGGCGGCCTGCTCGCGCCGACACCCGGCCGCGCGCTGCCGCGCTGCCACGACCCACGAAAAAAAAAACAAATCACCCCCCACCCCACAAGGC
>NZ_CAJNKE010000993.1 GCF_905232215.1 Burkholderia sp. LMG 13014 | reverse complement strand
GTCTGCCGGCGCATCGCCTATATGCCGCAAGGCCTGGGCCGGAACCTGTATGCGACGCTGTCCGTCGAGGAGAACCTGCAGTTCTTCGCGCGGCTGTTCGGCCACGATGCGGCGGAGCGGCGCCGCCGGATCGACGCGCTCACGCGCAGCACCGGCCTGCATCCGTTCCTGGAGCGGCCCGCCGGCAAACTGTCGGGCGGCATGAAGCAGAAGCTCGGCCTGTGCTGCGCGCTGATCCACGATCCGGACCTGCTGATCCTCGACGAACCGACGACCGGCGTCGATCCGCTGTCGCGCGCCCAGTTCTGGGAGCTGATCGGGCGCATTCGCGCCGCGCGGCCGGCGATGAGCGTGCTGGTGGCAACCGCGTACATGGACGAGGCCAGGCGGTTCGACCGGCTGATCGCGATGGACGCCGGGCGGGTGCTGGCGACCGGCAGCCCGGACGAGCTGCTGGCCCGCACCGGATGCGGCACGCTCGAGGACGCGTTCGTCGCGTTGCTCCCTGACGCGCAGCGGCGCGGGCACCAGCCGATCCGGATCGCGCCGTTCCAGCCCGATGCCGCCGCCGGTTACGCAATCGAGGCCGACGGGCTGACGATGCGGTTCGGCGATTTCGTCGCGGTCGATCACGTCAGCCTGCAGATCCGGCGCGGCGAGATCTTCGGCTTCCTCGGCTCGAACGGCTGCGGCAAGTCGACGACGATGAAGATGCTCACGGGGCTGCTCCCCGCTTCCGAAGGCACGGCGACACTGTTCGGCCAGCCGGTCGCGGCGGACGACATCGACACGCGCCGGCGGGTCGGCTACATGTCGCAAGGGTTTTCGCTGTACGGCGAGCTGACCGTGCGGCAGAACCTCGTGCTGCATGCGCGCCTGTTCGGCGTGCCGGAGGCGGACGTACCGGGGCGGGTCGCCGAAATGGTCGAGCGCTTCGGGCTGGCCGGCGCGCTCGACACGCTGCCCGAAAGCCTGCCGCTCGGCATGCGGCAGCGGCTGTCGCTCGCGGTCGCGATGGTGCACAAGCCCGAACTGCTGATCCTCGACGAACCGACGTCGGGGGTGGACCCCGTCGCGCGGGACGATTTCTGGCGGCTGATGATCGAGCTCGCGCGGCACGATCGCGTCACGATCTTCATCTCGACGCACTTCATGAACGAAGCCGAGCGCTGCGATCGCATCTCGCTGATGCACGCGGGCCGGGTGCTCGCCAGCGCCGCGCCGGGGGAACTCGTGCGCATGCGCGGTGCCGGCACGCTCGAAGAGGCGTTCATCGCGTACCTGACCGATGCGCAGCGCGCGGACAGCGCGCCGATGGATGAAGCGTCCGACGC
>NZ_CAJNKE010000992.1 GCF_905232215.1 Burkholderia sp. LMG 13014 | reverse complement strand
GCGTCGCGCAGCGCCGGCGTGAGCGACTCGGCCGTCGTGGCGAGCGCGTCGAAGACGATCGTCAGGTTGTTCATGCCGGGCACGACGTCGATCACGTCGGGCCACGCGCGCGCGGCCTCGGCAACGGCCCAGACGCGGCGCTGGCAATCGAGCGTGGCGGGCGGCGGCACCTCGCAGACGAGGGCGGCATCGCCGAGCGGATAAATGCGGGGTTGCGTCATCGGACTGGCACGGTTCGGACGGCAATGTTAGCGCACATTGTCAATAAATTATCGACAACTTCCCAATAAGCGTTTTCGCCTAGCTCGTATGTCGGGGCTTCTGGCGTACACTCGGCACACCCTGTCATCCGGCTTGCGCCGCCTTTCCATGAAGCGTCCTGCGACCAAGATCGTGTCATCCGAACACCTCGTTTCCGATTCGAGCGCGGAGCTGTCGGAGCTCGAATACGGGCTCATCATGGCAGGCAACGCGTTCAACCGGTGGATGGTGCGCTGCATGTCGGCGGCCGGCGCGAAGGACATGACGGCGGTCGAGGTGTCGCTGCTGCATCACGTCAGCCATCGCGAACGCAAGAAGAAGCTCGCCGACATCTGCTTCGTGCTCAATATCGAGGATACGCACGTCGCGACCTATGCGCTGAAAAAACTGATCGCCCGCGGCTATGTGAAGAGCGAGAAGAACGGCAAGGAAGTGTTCTTCTTCGCGACCGACGCGGGCCGCGACCTGTGCCTGAAGTACCGCGAGGTGCGCGAGCACTGCCTGATCGAGACGCTGAAGGACAGCGGGCTCACCAACGAGCAGATCGGCGACGCGGCGCAGTTGCTGCGCCATGCATCGGGCCTGTACGACACGGCCGCGCGCGCGGCGGCGTCGCTGTAAACGGTTGCGCCAAGGGTGGCGCGTGGCGGTGCGCTGACGGGCGAGCGACGATGGGTGCGGCGCCGCCCGCCGCATCATCCGGCGGCGGGGTACAGCGCGCCATCGGTCACGATCCAGCGCAGCGAGAGATCGTGCGCTTCGGCCGGCAATTCATCGACGCGGCACGCTTCATAGGCGATGCCGACCGTCACGGGCAGCGCGCTGCCCGGCCATGCGGCGAGCGTGCGGTCGTAGTAGCCGCCGCCGTAGCCGAGCCGGTAGCGCTGCAGATCGAATCCCACGCAGGGAATCAGCAACAGGTCGGGCACGACGACGATGCCCGACGCCGGTTCCGGAATCCGGTGATGACCTTCGCGCATCGGCGTGTGCGTATCCCATGCATGGAACTCGAGCGGTGTGTGCCGCTCGTCGATCACGGGCAACGCGGCCTGCCTGCCGGCACCGGCCGCGCACCAC
>NZ_CAJNKE010000991.1 GCF_905232215.1 Burkholderia sp. LMG 13014 | reverse complement strand
CGGAACATGAAGAGCACGCTGGCGGCGACCAGCACCGCGATCGCCGCGTATTGCCAGGCAAGGGCCGCGCTCATGTCAGCGCCCGCGCGATCTGGTAGGTGACGAACGACGCGGCATACGCCATCACGAACATGTAGCTGAACGAGATCGCGACGTTGCGCCAGGAGCCCGTCTCGCGGCGAATCACCGCGAGCGTCGACATGCATTGCGGCGCGAACGCGAACCAGGCCAACAGCGACAACGCGCTGGCGACCGAGAAGTTGGCGGCGAGTGCGTGGCCGACGCTCGCGATGTCGGCGTCGCCGCCGCTCACCGCGTAGACCGTCGCGAGCGCCGCGACGGCGGTTTCGCGCGCGGCGAACGCGGGGATCAGCGACAGGCTGATCTGCCAGTTGAAGCCGAGCGGCGCGAACACGTACTGCAGGCCGCGCCCCAGGTAGCCGGCGAACGAATAGTCGATTGCGGGGCCGACCGCGCCGGGCGGCGGCGACGGGAACGTCGAGATGAACCACATCAGCACGGTCAGCGCGAGAATCACGCCGGTCAGCCGCTTCATGAAGATCGAGCCGCGCTCCCACAGGCCGATCGCCACGTCGCGCACGCGCGGCAGGCGATACGACGGCAGCTCCATCAGCAGCGCGTGCTCGCCCTGCGGGCCGCGCACCTTCTTCATGATCCAGCCCACCAGCATCGCGCCGCCGATGCCTGCCGCGTACAACACGAACAGCACGACGCCCTGCAGGTTGAAGACGCCCAGCACGCGCTGCGACGGGATGAATGCGCCGATCAGCAGCGCGTACACCGGCAGGCGCGCCGAACACGTCATCAGCGGCGCGACCAGGATGGTCGCCAGCCGGTCGCGCGGGTCGGTAATGCTGCGGGTGCCGAGCACGCCGGGAATCGCGCAAGCGAAGCTCGACAGCAGCGGAATGAACGAGCGGCCGGTGAGCCCGACCGACACCATCATCCGGTCGAGCAGGAACGCGGCACGCGGCAGGTAGCCCGACTCCTCCAGCACCAGGATGAACAGGAACAGCACCAGGATTTCCGGCAGAAAGCCGAGCACGGTGCCGAGGCCGCCGATCAGCCCGTCGGTGACGAGGCCGCGCAGCGGACCGTCCGGCAGGTGTGCGCCGGCCAGCGTGCCGAGCCAGCCGAAGCCGTCGCCGATCGCGTCGGTCATCGGCTTGCCGATCGAATACACGGCCTGGAACACCAGGAACATCACGGCCGCGAGAATCACGAGCCCGAGCACCGGATGCAGCGCCCAGCGGTCGATTCGATCGTCGCGTACGTCGGTGGCGCGCGGCATCACGACGGCGGCCGCGAGCAGCGCGCGCACGCGCG
>NZ_CAJNKE010000990.1 GCF_905232215.1 Burkholderia sp. LMG 13014 | reverse complement strand
ACGGGCCGCCCCGCGCGCGGGCTGCTGACCCGCTTCATGCGCGAGCAGGGGCCGATGAGTGCGCTCGCGCCGGCGTTTCCGCTCGCGACGGCCGCGGTCGATCCGCTGCGCGGTGCGTTCGAGCGGCAAGGCCGTGACGACTTCTCGCTGCTGTGGTCGGGCGAGGCTGCGGCGCTCGCGCGTGAGGAGGAGGCGGGCGAACTGACGCGGCGGCTGTGGCGCGACGCGCTGGCGTGCGCGGCAGGGCTGCGCGACGCGTTCCCGCAGGCGGTCTGAACGACCGGGAAGGGGGCGCCGGCGCGGGTGCATCGGCGTATGATCTGGGTTTTCGTCAGCCCGATCCAGGCACCCCCACCATGACCTCCGTCGACACTACCCCCGTCCTCGACCATGACAAGCTCGTTACCTTCATCGAGCGCAAGTGGAACGATGAAATCCTCCACGCGCTGACCGACTACATCGCGATCCCCGCGAAGAGCCCCGCATTCGACCCCGACTGGGCGAAGCGCGGCTATCTCGAGCGGGTGGTCACCGATGCCGCGCAGTGGGCCGAGCGGCAACCCGTGAAGGGCCTGAAGCTTGAAATCGTGCGCCTGCCGGGCCGCACGCCGGTGATCTTCTTCGAATCGCCCGCCACGCGCTCGGGCAGCACCGACACGATCCTGCTGTACGGCCACCTCGACAAGCAGCCCGAATTCGACGGCTGGCGCGCGGACCTCGGCCCGTGGACGCCGAAGTACGAGAACGGCAAGCTGTACGGCCGCGGCGGCGCGGACGACGGCTATGCGATCTACGCGAGCCTCGCCGCGCTCGGTGCGCTCGACGAGCAGGGCATCGAGCGGCCGCGCTGCGTCGGCCTGATCGAGACCTGCGAGGAATCGGGCAGCTACGACCTGCTGCCGTACGTCGACGCGCTGCGCGACCGGCTCGGCCAGGTGTCGCTCGTCGTGTGCCTCGATTCGGGCGCCGGCAACTACGACCAGATGTGGCTCACCACGTCGCTGCGCGGGCTCGTGTCCGGCGACCTGCAGGTCGAGGTGCTCGAGGAAGGCGTGCACTCGGGCGTGTTCGGCGGCATCGCGCCGTCGAGCTTCCGCGTGATGCGCCAGCTGTTCGAGCGCCTCGAAGACGCGAAGAACGGCAACCTGCTGCCGGGCGTGTTCCATTGCGAGATTCCCGACAGCCGCGTGCGCGAAGCCGACGCGGCCGCGTCGATCCTCGGCGACGCCGTGTGGAAGGGGCTGCCGTGGGCGTGCGGCGCGGACGGCAAGCCGGTACTGCCGACCACGACCGATCCGCGCGAGGCGCTGTTGAATTCGACGTGGCGTCCGTCGCTGTCGGTCACCGGCG
>NZ_CAJNKE010000989.1 GCF_905232215.1 Burkholderia sp. LMG 13014 | reverse complement strand
TCTCGACGTGGCCCGCGAAGCGGCGCGAGAAGGTGCCGGCCGCGCCGTCGCTCACCGTCACGTCATACCATTGGTGGCTCGATGCGAGTGCCCACTGCTCGACACGCGCGTCGCCGTCATGCAGCGTCGCTTGCCGCGACGGCGCGCCGTACGCGTGGTTGGTCAGCGTCAGCGTCAGCGTGACGTGAGCCCCGCCGTGGTTGCGCAGCTCCAGGTACAGGTTCCTGATCGCGATGTCGTCACCGGCCTTCACTTTTCTGCTGCGGTCGGGGGACGGAAGCGGAAGGATCAGCCGGGCGACGACGCGGCGGCACTCGACGCGGCAGCGTTCGCCGCGGGCTTCGCGTCGTCGTCGTCATCGGGCGGGTAGTGCACGACGGGCGGCGCGAGCGGCGCGGCGTCGGACGCGGCGGTGTTCGCGGCTGCATCGTTGTTGAATGCGCTGGCGGAGCCGGCCGATGCGCCGGCCTGCTGTGACGCGTCGGTCGCGTGTGCGTCGTGCGGCGCGTCGTCGCTGCAGGCGGCGACGAAAGCGGCGGCACACAGAACGACGACGACGGAAACGCGACGCATGACTTCTCTCCTGGCAGGCTGATCGGGAAACGTTTTCGAGTATGCCGATGCGATGCGACGTTTCGGTGAATCGTTTGCGACCGACACGTCATCGCGGAATGCTTTCGATATCCTGACCAGTCGTTTGAACGGGATGGCGGGCGTGCAATATTGCCCGGCGGGCGATGCGGGCCGGGCACTTTTACCCGGGCACGCGACGCGATGCACGAAGCCGTTCACGGCAGCCTGGCCGTTCATGATGAACGCAAGCAGCCGATCGTGTTGCGTCAGCGCCGCGGCGTGCGTCGCCGCACCTCGCTGCGCAGCCAGTCGAGCCAGGTGCGGATCGCCGCTTCGTGCGGATGGCCGGGGCGCCACACGACGTAGTGCGCATACACGTCGGTCACGCGCACCGTCGAGACGCGCACGAGCGTGCCGTCCGCGAGTTCGGGCTCGATCAGCGAGCGGCGCGCGAGTGCGACGCCGCGACCTTTCAGCGTCGCGTCGATCAGCGCATTCGCATCGGTGAAGCGCGGCGCGCGCGCGGATTCGGTGAGGTCGAGCCGCGCGGCCTGGAGCCACGGTTCCCACGGCTGGGCGGGATGGCGCAGCAGCGTCGCGCGCACGAGATCGGCCGGCGCGCGCGGCGCGACGCCGTCGCGATTGCGGTACGCGGGGCTCGCGACCGGAAAGATCGTCTCGTTCATCAGCTTCTCGGCGACGACGCCCGGCCATGTGCCGGGCCCGTAGCGCAGCGCGACGTCGATGCGGTCGCGCTTGCGCAGCGGCGCGAGCGCCA
>NZ_CAJNKE010000988.1 GCF_905232215.1 Burkholderia sp. LMG 13014 | reverse complement strand
TGGTGAACAGCGTCTTCTCCGCGGTCGCGCCGCCGACGCGCGCCGCGACCGCGTCCTGATAGTTCGTGTATGCCCAGATCAGCAGCCCACCTTCGTCGTACTGGATCTGCTGCGCTTCGTGCACGAGCGGCCGGCGCTTGTCGACGTCGGGCTGCGCCATCGCGGCCTCGAACAGCTCGCCGAAGCGCGCGTTGCGGAAGTGCGTCTTGTTCGACACCGACGCGGGCGCGTCCGCGCTCAGCCCCGACGGCAGGAAATTGCCGCCGAAGCCGCCGCCGTTGCTGAACAGCCAGTCGTCGCGCTGCGGGCCGTAGAACGTCGCCGCGTCGAGCTGCTTCACGCGCACGTCGACACCCGCCTGCTTCGCCTGTTCGGCGAACACCAGCGACGCGCCGACCGGGTTGCCGCCGAGCGTCGACGGTCCCGTCACGAGCTCCACCGACAGGTTCTCGCGCCCGGCCGCCTTCAGCAACCGGCGCGCCTGCGCGACGTCGTGCGGACGCGGCGCGATGCCGTGATTGAACGTCGGATCGTCGAGGCCGTACAGGTCGTTCGCGACACGCCCCTGCCCGTTCAGCGCGCGCCGCACGAGTTCGTCGCGATCGGCGAGCAGCCGGAACGCCTGGCGCACGCGCACGTCGTCGAACGGCGCGCGGCTCGTGTTCATGTCGAACGACTGCCAGCCTGTCGTCTGCGATACCAGCACCTGCACGCGGCGGTTCGCGCGCAGGCGCACGGCCTGCTCCGGCGCAATCTGGTTCGCGAGATCGATCTGCCCGGCTTCGAGCGCCGCGATCCGCGCGGTCTCGTCCTGGAAACTGACGATCTCCAGTTCGTCCGCGTACGGCCGGCCCGGCTTGAAGTAGTTTTCGAAACGCGTGAACAGCGAGCGGCGGCCCGGTTCGAACGCCTTGTAGCGATACGGGCCCGCGCCGACCGGGTTCGTCACCGGATGGTAGTCGGTCGGCACGATGCCGCCGAAGTTCACCCAGGTCTCGGGCAGCGACAGGAAGCTGCGCCCCGCGCGAAAGCGGATGCGCACCGTGCGCGCGTCGAGCTTCTCGAGCCGGTCGCGATCCACCGCCGCGACGAGGCCCGCGAATGGCGACGCGAGCTGCGGATCGGTCAGGCGCCGGATCGAGAAGATCACGTCGTCGGCCGAAATCGTCTTGCCGTGATGAAACTCGAGGCCGGGCTTCAGGCGGATCGTCCATGCGGTCGCGTCCGCGTTGACTTCGGCTTCCTCGGCGAGCGCGAGCGTCGGCGTCAGGTTCGCGTCCCATTCCCACAGCTTGCTGTAGAGCGCGAAGCCGCGCACGACGCCACCGCCGACCGGCTTGTGCGCATCGAGGTTGC
>NZ_CAJNKE010000987.1 GCF_905232215.1 Burkholderia sp. LMG 13014 | reverse complement strand
CGCGGCAGCCGACGGCCTTCGCGAAACGCGTGACCGTCGCGACGCTGACCTCCGCGTCGCGCGCGAGCGCGCCGATGCTCGCATGCGCGGCGCGCGCGAGGTCGGCGAGGATGAACGCGGCGACCTTGCGCTCGGCTTCGCGCAGCTCGGGCGCGCATTCGGCGATCCTCGCGACGATGTCGAGGAGCGGCGGAGCAGCCGGAGCCGGATGGAGTTCGGCCGCGAGCGGAACGGACGGAGTGACGGGCGTATTCATCTGCGGAAAAGGGTGCGAAGCTCGATGTTACTAAATAACATCACCGCGCCGATGCTACTTTCTGTACCATCGGCGTGTCAACTTCAGTGCAATGCATAGTGATGATGGAGCGGGATGACATGAAAGTTACAAACTATCAGGAAGCGACGATCGATCCGTTCGGCAAGGGCCTCGGCAATCTGCCGAGCGCGAGCGTGCCGCTCGGCGACGCAGGCCGCCTCGAGTGGAACCTGCTCGCGGAAGACGTCAGCCTGCCGGCCGCCGTGCTTTATGAGGATCGCATCGAACACAACCTGAACTGGATGCAGGCATTCGTCCAGAAGTACGGCGTCAAGTTTGCGCCGCACGGCAAGACGACGATGGCGCCGCAACTGTTCCGCCGCCAGCTCGACGCCGGCGCATGGGGCATCACGCTCGCGACCGCGCACCAGACGCAGGCCGCGTATCACGGCGGCGTGCGGCGCGTGCTGCTCGCGAACCAGCTGGTCGGCCGCCAGAACATGACGATCATCGCCGGGCTGCTGTCCGATCCCGACTTCGAATTCTTCTGCCTCGTCGATTCGGCGGACAGCGTCGACCAGCTCGGCCGCTTCTTCGGCGCACTGAAGAAGCCGCTGAACGTGCTGCTCGAGCTCGGCGTGCCAGGCGGCCGCGCAGGCGTGCGCGATGCCGCGCAGCGCGAAGCCGTGCTCGCCGCGATCGCGCGCTATCCGGACACGCTGAAGCTGGCCGGCATCGAACTCTATGAAGGCGTGCTGAAGGAGGAAGGCGAGATCCGCACGTTCCTGCAGGACGCAGTCGCTCTCACACGCGAGCTGGCCGAGGCAGGCCGCTTCGCGCGTACGCCGGCAATCCTGTCCGGCGCCGGTTCGGCGTGGTACGACGTGGTCGCGGAAGAATTCGCGAAGGCGTCCAACGCCGGCTTCGCGGAAGTCGTGCTGCGTCCGGGCTGCTACCTGACGCACGATGTCGGTATCTACAAGAAGGCGCAGACCGACGTGTTCGCGCGCAACCCGATCGCCCGCACGATGGGCGAAGGGCTGCTGCCCGCGCTGCAGCTGTGGGCGTACGTGCAGTCGGTGCCGGAAGCCAATCGCGCGATCGTCG
>NZ_CAJNKE010000986.1 GCF_905232215.1 Burkholderia sp. LMG 13014 | reverse complement strand
CGGCTCGCCGCATAGACGGGCTGCGGCACGGTGAGCTGGTAGTACGCGGCGGTGCCGTCCAGGTCGAGCGAGAAGCGCTGCGTACCGCGCCCGGCACCGGGCGTGCCGTCGGCCGCCGCGAACGACGCGAGCAGGCTCAGTCCGAGCAGGGCGGCGAGTCGTTTCATGCCTTGTCGTCCTGTTGCGCGGCGGCCTTCGGCGGCAGCGGCGAGAAATAGCCGATCAACAGCAGCAGCACGCCGATGCCGATGAACGACACGATGCGCTCGATGCCGGTCACGTGCGACAGGTCGAACAGGAACAGCTTGACGACCGTGAGCGCGAGCAGCGCAGCGCCGACGAACCACAGCGGACGCAGCCCGCGGCGCGTGGCCCAGATCGTGATCGCGAGCGCGCAGAGCGTCCAGTACACGGAGACCGACGCCTGCACGAGCGTCGATTCCGCCATCGCGCCGAGTTCGTACGGCACGCCGGCCCAGTGATGCAGCGTCCGCAGCAGGATCGCGTTCAGCCACAGGAACGCGGTCGCGCCGGCCGCACTCAGCAGCGCGACGCGATGGATGTCGAACGACCAGCCGAGCTTGCGCGCACGCACGAACCACGTCGCGGCGAGCGCATAGACGACCGCGAGCACGAGGTCGAGCGGATTGAAGAGCGGTACGCGCGCCCAGCTTCCGCCGTCCTGCGTGAAGTTCGCATAGAAGGTCCACACCCACATCACGACGATCAGCGGCAGCGATGCGAGCGCGCACACGCGGGCGATGCCGTCGCGGCGCGTCAGCCACATGCCGGCGAACGCGAACAGGCTCCAGCCGACCATGAACACCTGCTGGATGCCGAACGACGACAGCACGGTGTCGATGTCGTAGACCATGTGGAAGCGGTGATGCAGCGTGCGCAGCATCAGCGCGTTGAACCACAGGAACACGGTGGCGATGGCCGCGTAGTCGACGACGCGCGGATGCCACGCGATGCCGAGCGTTCGCAGGCGGCGCAGCCACACGGCGAACGCGACGAACACGAGGCACTGCGCGATGTCGAGCGGGTTGAGCAGCGGGAGCCAGAAGAGCGGCGCCGCGTTGCCGTCGCTGGTCACGCTGGCGATGCTCCACAGCCACAGCAGCGCGGCGAGCGGTGCCGCGCCCCACACCTGGTACGCGCGCGGGAACGCCGCGACGGGCCAGCGCAGGCGCGAGCCGGGGCCGGACACCAGCAGGAGCAGTGCGCCGAAGCCGTAGGCCCATGCGCTCCAGCTCCACGCACCTTCGGGCACGTACGCGCGCAGGCGCCAGAAGCCTTCGAGCGATACCAGCCCGCACAGGGTCCAGAACATCAGCGTGTGCAGCGGCGCGATGATGCCCGCG
>NZ_CAJNKE010000985.1 GCF_905232215.1 Burkholderia sp. LMG 13014 | reverse complement strand
AGGGAATGGGTGAATGAAGTCACGTCAAGCCTCCGCACTGCGGCCCTTCGGGGCAAACATGCCCTGCGGACGTTTCTGGATGAACAGCACGATCATCACGAGCACCGCGATCTTCGCGAGCACCGCGCCCCAGAACGGCTCGATCGCCTTGCTCGCGAGGCCGAGCCCGAAGCCGCCGAGCACGGTGCCGGCGATCTGCCCGACCCCGCCGAGCACGACCGCCATGAATGAATCGATGATGTAGTTCTGGCCGAGGTCGGGGCCCACGTTGCCGATCTGCGACAGCGCGCAGCCGCCGAGGCCCGCGATGCCCGCGCCGAACGCGAACGCATACGCGTCGACGCGCGCGGTCTTCACGCCGACGCACGCGGCCATCCGGCGGTTCTGCGTGACGGCGCGCACGAACAGGCCGAGCCGCGTCTTCGTCAGCACGGCCCACGCGACGAACACCACCGCGAGCGCGAACGCGAGGATCGCGAGCCGGTTGTACGGCAGGATCAGGTTCTGCATCACGGTCACGCCGCCGCTCATCCACGACGGGTTCACGACCTGCACGTTCTGCGCGCCGAACAGCATCCGTGTCGCCTGAATCAGGATCAGGCTCACGCCGAACGTCGCCAGCAGCGTTTCGAGCGGGCGGCCGTACAGGTGCCGCAGCACGAGCCGTTCGAGCACGATGCCGACGAGCGCGGCTACAACGAACGACACCGGCACGGCGACGAGCGGATACCAGTCGAACGCGCCGGGCGCGTAGCGCTGGATCAGCGTCTGCACGACATAGGTTGCGTACGCACCGATCATCAGGAATTCGCCATGCGCCATGTTGATCACGCCGATCAGCCCGTACGTGATCGCGAGGCCGAGCGCGGCGAGCAGCAGTACGCTGCCCAGCGACAGGCCGGCGAACAGCGTGCCGGCAATCTCGCCGCGGCGCTGCAACGCGTGCAGCGTGTCGAGACCTTGCTGCGCGGCGTCGCGCACGCGCGCGTCGGGCTCCGCGTAGCTGCCGTCGGCGTTCTTCGCGACGAGCGGGCGCAACTGCTCGATCATGTCGAGGTCTTGGCGCGCGGCGACCACCTGCACGGCTTCGAGGCGCTTCGCCGGATCGGCATCGTGCAGCGCGGCGATCGCCCACAGTGCGTCGAGTCGGCGCTTCAGCGCGGGATCGGTTTCCTTCGCACGGGCGCGGTCGATCATCGGCTTCAGTGCCGGGTCGGGCGATTTCAGCAATGCATCGATCGCGTCGCGGCGCGCGGCGACGTCGGGCGACGCGAGCGCGAGGCCCGACAGCGCGCCCGCGATCTTCGTGCGCAGCAGGTTGTTCAGCATCACGGGCTGTGCGTCGCCGGCCGGTGTCGCGGCCTGCGTGAGCGCGT
>NZ_CAJNKE010000984.1 GCF_905232215.1 Burkholderia sp. LMG 13014 | reverse complement strand
CCCGCCTTGACTTTCGCTCGCCCGAATACGATCATTCGCTCACATAAAGAGCAAATGATCGTATTCATCGATCACGTCGATCACGTCGGTCGCATTCGACAGGAAAGTCAGGCACGAACAGGAGACACCGGATGAGCGCATCGCCCTCCGCCCGCACGCCCGTGCTGCTGCACATCGGCGCGGGCTCGTTTCACCGCGCGCACCAGGCGTGGTATCTGCATCGCGTGAACGCGGCCGTCCCGGCCGACGAGCGCTGGTCGCTGACCGTCGGCAACATCCGCGACGACATGCACGCGACGATGGACGCGCTCGCCGCGCAGCACGGCGCCTACACGCTCGAAACCGTCACGCCGCAAGGCGAGCGCGCGTACGAGACGATCCGTGCGATCACGCGCGTGCTGCCGTGGTCGATCGATCTCGCCGCGCTGATCGACGCCGGCGCCGATCCGGCCTGCCGGATCGTGTCGTTCACCGTCACCGAAGGCGGCTACTACCTCGACGAACACAACCGGCTCGACCTCGCGAACCCCGATCTCGCGGCCGACCTGCAGGGCGCACGCACGACGCTGTACGGTGCGCTCGCGGCACTGCTCGCCGAACGCGCGAAGCGCGGCGCGGGCCCGCTCACGCTGCAGAGCTGCGACAACCTGCGCAACAACGGCGCGCGCTTTCGCGCGGGGATGCGTGAGTTCCTCGAGCGGCGCGGGCAGGCCGACCTGCTCGCATGGTTCGACGCGAACGTCGCCACGCCGAGCGCGATGGTCGACCGCATCACGCCGCGCCCGACCGCCGACGTGCGCGAGCGCGTGCTGGCAGCCACCGGCATCGACGACGCATGCCCGGTGATGGGCGAATCGTTCATCCAGTGGGTAATCGAGGACCGCTTCGCGGCCGGCCGGCCGCGCTGGGAGCTGGCGGGTGCCGAGCTCGTCGACGATGTACACCCGTATGAGGAAGCGAAGATCCGCATCCTCAACGCGACGCACAGCTGCATCGCGTGGGCCGGCACGCTCGCGGGCCACACGTATATCCACGAAGGCACGCACGACGCGGCGATCCGCCGCTTCGCACACGACTACGTGACGCAGGACGTGATCCCGTGCCTCACGCCGAGCCCGCTCGATCTCGCGCACTACCGCGACATCGTGCTCGAACGCTTCGGCAACCCGTACGTGCTCGACACGAACCAGCGCGTCGCGGCCGACGGCTTCTCGAAAATCCCCGGCTTCATCGCGCCGACGCTCGTCGAATCGTTCGCACGCGGCGCGGCGCCGGTCGCCACCGCCGTGCTGCCCGCGCTGTTCCTGCGCTTTCTCGAACGCTGGGCGCGCGGCACCTTGCCGTACGCGTACCAGGACGGCGTGATGGACGAAAGCGCCGCA
>NZ_CAJNKE010000983.1 GCF_905232215.1 Burkholderia sp. LMG 13014 | reverse complement strand
GCCCACCCGCCGCGCGCCGTCATCTGGGTACCCGCCCACTGGGCCGGCCGCGTATGGGTGCCCGCGCACTGGGCCTGACCCGGCGCCGCTTCGTTTCGTTTTCCATTCGTTTCATCAACCACCCGGCCGGCGCAGACCGTCGGCCACGCAAGGAGAAACCCCATGAAGTCCATCAAGAAGATGATTGCCGTCGTCGTTTTGTGTATCGTCTCAGCAGCAGCATCGGCCCAGCAGGTGCCGCCCGGCGCGGCGAACGGCGGTGCACGCGTCGAGCGTGCGCTGATGCAGTTGCAGACCCGCTTCGCCAGCGCGAACACGACGCACGACGGCAAGCTCACCCGCGAGCAGGCCGCCGCGGGCATGCCGATGGTCGCGCAGCACTTCGACGAAATCGATACGCAGCACAACGGCTACGTCACGCTCGAGCAGCTCGCCGGTTTCATGCGCCAGCGCATGGCGGCCCGTTGAACCCGCCCGAGCATCCGGCCGCGCAAGCCACCGGGAGGCAAGCGATGGAACAGTCCTGCAGGATCGTCGTGCTCGACGATGAAGCCGAGTTGCGTAACATGCTGCAGCGCTTCCTGACCGGCCACGGCTTCCAGGTGCGCGCGGTCGCCGACGGCAAGCGGCTCGACCGCCTGCTGCAACGCGAACCGTACGACCTGCTGGTGCTCGATCTGATGATGGAGCCCGAGGACGGCCTGAGCGTGTGCCGGCGCCTGCGCGCCGAAGGCCAGACGTTGCCGATCCTGATGCTCACCGCGAAAGGCGACGCCGCGGACAAGGTCGTCGGCCTCGAGACGGGCGCCGACGACTACCTGGCGAAGCCGTTTCTCCCCGACGAACTCGTGGCCCGCGTCCGCGCGTTGCTGCGGCGGCAGAAGATGGCGGCCGGCGAGCCGACGGTCACGTCGCAGCGGTTGCGTTTCGGCGCATTCACGTTCGACGTCGGCCAGCAGACGCTGATGCGCGATGGCAAGCCGGTCGAGATTCATTCAGCGCAGATGCTGCTGTTGCACGCACTCGGCTCGTCGCCGAACCGCGCGGTGAGCCGCGAGAATCTGCTCGCCCGCGCGCGCGGCCGCGACCATGCCGCACTCGACCGCAGCGTCGACGTGCAGATCCTGCGGCTGCGCCAGATCGTCGAGGACGATCCCGGCAAGCCGCGCTTCATCAAGACCGTCTGGGGCATCGGCTACATGCTGGTGGCCGGCGTCGAGCCGTGATGCGCATCCCGCTGCCGCGCTCGCTGCTCGCGCGCAACATCGCGCTGCTGGTAGCGCTCGTCGCACTGTCGCTCGCCTGTTCGCTCACCGTGCTGCTGCACTACGTGCAGCGCCCGCGCATCGAGCGGGCCTCGATCGTCTTTTCCGACTATGTGCGGTTGCT
>NZ_CAJNKE010000982.1 GCF_905232215.1 Burkholderia sp. LMG 13014 | reverse complement strand
CGTCGACACCTCGATCAGCTCCTGGCCGAACTGCACGTGGACGATCTGGAAACGGCGGCCGATCAGGCGCGCGCGGCGGAACAGGCGCTGCACCTCGGTCGGCGTTGCGTCGGTCGCGACGTCGAAGTCCTTCGGCGCGATGCCGAGCAGCAGGTCGCGTACCGCACCGCCGACGATGAATGCACGGAAGCCTGCCTGCTGCAGCGTGTCGGTCACGCGCACGGCATTCTTCGAGATCAGCGCCGGGTTGATGCCGTGCACGCTGGCCGGCACGACGGTCGGTTCATGGTTGCTGCGCGGTTTCTTCGCGCCGCCGCCACGGGCGCCCTTCGGGGCGCGCGGGGTAGCAGGGGCCGCTTCGTCGGCCGGGGCCGTTGCGGGGGACGTTTGCTCGGTTTCGTCCTGACCGAGCAGCTTGCGGATGAATTTTTTGATCACGACGTTCAGAAGAGATCGAGGATGCGCCAGCCGCGGTTGCTTGCATGCGCACGCAGCGTGTCGTCAGGGTTGGTCGCGATCGGGTCGGTGACTTTCTCGAGCAACGGAATGTCGTTGTGCGAGTCGCTGTAGAAATAGGTGTGCGTGAAATCGCTCCATTGCTTGCCGAGCGACGCGAGCCACGCCTCGGTCCGCACGATCTTGCCTTCGCGATAGCTCGGCGTGCCGGTCGGCCGGCCCGTGTACGGCGAATCGGGATGCCCGTCGGTCGTTTCGGCCTCGCAGGCGATCAGCGTGTCGACGCCGAACGCGGTGGCGATCGGGCGCGTGATGAATTCGTTGGTCGCGGTCACGACGCAGCACAGGTCGCCCGCATCGAGATGCTTGCGCACGAGCTCGAGCGCGGCGGGTGTCATGGCGGGCCGGATCACCTCGTGCATGTACTGCTCGTGCCATTGCGCGAGCTGCGCGCGCGAATACTTCGCGAGCGGCGTGAGCATCGCCGTGAGGTACGCGTGGATGTCGAGCTGGCCGGCCTTGTAGTCGGCGAAGAACTGATCGTTCTGACGCGAGAAGCTTTCCGCGTCGACGATGCCGAGCTTCACCATGAAGCGGCCCCATTCGTGGTCGCTATCGGTCGGGATCAGCGTGTGATCGAGGTCAAAGAGTGCCAGATTAGTCATGGAAGCGCATTTTACTCGAAGCGGTTCGGGCCCGTGCCCGGTGGTGTGATGTCGTCGCCGGGACGCGCCAGCATGCGGCGCAGCAACGGCAGCGTGACGGCGCGTTTCTGCTCGAGCGAAAAGCGGTCGAGCGCGTCGAGCAGTGCCATCAGGCTAGGCATGTCGCGGCGGAAATGGGTCAGCAGGTAGGCGGCGATGTCGTCGGTGAGCGCGATCCCGCGCTCCTTCGCCGCGAGCTTGAGCACGGCGATCTTGCCGGCGTCGGACGGCGGTGACAGGTGGAACA
>NZ_CAJNKE010000981.1 GCF_905232215.1 Burkholderia sp. LMG 13014 | reverse complement strand
TGCGTCTGTTTTTTATAATAGACTGGCCCCAGGCGGGGCCGCGCGACGGTGTCGTGCAGTTGCGCGGGCACCGACCAGTAGCCCGCGTCGGCAAGAAAGTTCAGGTCGTGGCCGGGGCGGTTCGCATACGGGCCGTCCTGCCCGTAACCGGTGATCGAGCACAGCACGACGCGCGGGTTCGCGTGCGCCAGCACGTCGTAGCCGAGCCCGAGCCGCGCCATCACGCCGGGGCGGTTGCCTTCGACCACCGCATCGGCCTCGCGCACGAGCTCGAGAAAGCGTGCGCGGCCGTCGGGCGTCTTCAGGTCGAGCACGATCGAGCGCTTGCCGCGATTGAACTGCGCGAACGTGTCGGCACCGAACTGCCGCAGTGCGTCGCCGCCCGGCGGCTCGACCTTGATCACGTCGGCGCCGAGCTGGCGCAGCAACGCGCACGCATGCGGCCCGGGCAGCAGTTGCCCGGCATCGACGATCCGCACGCCGCGCAGGCAGGACCAGTCGGGCGCGTCGCCATCACCATCGGCGGCAGGCCACGCGTTGCGCGCGTCGTCGCGGGCCGTCATGCACCGCCTCCCGCGCCGGCCGGTTCGAGAATCGCCTTCGCGATCGTGTTGCGCTGGATCTCGCTGGTGCCGGTCAGGATCCGGAACATCCGCAGCTTGCGGAACGTCTGCTCGACCGGATGGCCGCGCGTGACGCCGACGTTGCCGTGGATCTGCACGGCCTTGTCCGCGACCTCGAAGCAGCGCTCCGACACGTACAGCTTGCAGGCGGCCGCCGTCATCCGCAGGTCGGCACCCGAATCGGCGAGCGCGGCCGTATGCGCGATCATGCTTTCGCATGCCCACAGCGCGGCGGCCATGTCGGCCAGCATGTGCTGGATCGCCTGGAACCGCGCAATCGGGCCGCCGAACTGCCGGCGCGTGCGCGCGTAATCGAGCGAGGCCCGGTACGCCGACATTGCGAGGCCGAGCATCGTCGGGCAATGCAGCAGCCGGTTCACGTTGATGCGCGACATGCCGAGCCGGAAGCCGTTTCCGAGCCCGCCGAACACGTTCTCGCGCGGCACGCGCACGTCGACGAAGCGAATATCTGCATCGATGTGCTGGCCGGACATCGGCACGTACTCGTGCTCGACGCTCACCCCGGGCAGGTCGAGATCGACCAGCACGGCCGTGATCTGCGGCGGCGTCGCGGACGCATCGGTCACGCACATCACGATCGCGAAATCGGCGAACGGCGCGCCGCTGATGTAGTGCTTCGTGCCGTTGATCACGAGCGCATCGCCGTCCTCGACCGCCGTGGTGCGGATGCTCATTGCATCCGAGCCCGAGTGTGGCTCGGTCAGCGCGAAGCACGTCGATTTCTCGCCGCGCATCACCGGCTTGAAATAGCGATCGAGCTGCGCGGG
>NZ_CAJNKE010000980.1 GCF_905232215.1 Burkholderia sp. LMG 13014 | reverse complement strand
ACAGCGCTGGTAATACTCGGCGACGACCGGCCGCTCCGCGTCGTCGCACTTGTTCAGGAACGTGAGCCGGAACGCGAGCGCCGGATCGCGGAAGATCTGGCAGTTCTCGGCCCAGTTGATCACCGTGCGCGGCGACATCAGCGTCGACAGGTCGCCGGTCGCGAAACCGTTGCGCGTCAGCTCCGCGAGGCTCACCATCGATTCGAGCAGCGGACGGCCGGCTTCGTCCGCGAGTTCCGGCACGCGCGCCCGCACGATGCCGATCTCCTCGTCGCGCGGCAGGTAGTCGAGCGTCGCGACCACGTTCCAGCGATCCATCTGCGCATGGTTGAGCATCTGCGTGCCGTGATAGAGCCCGTTCAGGTTGCCGAGCCCGACCGTGTTCGCGGTCGCGAACAGCCGGAACGACGGATGCGGATGGATCACGCGGTTCTGGTCGAGCAGCGTGAACTTGCCGTCGCGTTCGAGAATCCGCTGGATCACGAACATCACGTCCGGCCGCCCCGCGTCGTATTCGTCGAAAATCAGCGCGACCGGGCGCTGCAGCGCCCACGGCACGATCCCTTCCTGGAATTCGGTCACCTGCACGTCGTCGCGCACGACGATCGCATCCTTGCCGACGAGATCGAGCCGGCTGATGTGGCCGTCGAGGTTCACGCGCACGCACGGCCAGTTCAGCCGTGCCGCGACCTGCTCGATATGCGTCGACTTGCCGGTGCCGTGCATCCCCTGCACAAGCACGCGGCGATTGCGCGCGAACCCCGCGAGGATCGCGAGCGTGACGTCCGGGTTGAAACGGTACGCGTCGTCGATATCGGGCACGTGATCGTCGCGCGTGCTGAACGCGGGCACCATCAGGTCCGAATCGAACCCGAACCGTTCGCGGACCGACACCATGCAGTCCGGCTTGTTCGCCACCCCATCCATTGCGTTGCGCTCCTGTCGTTGCGTATTGCGCAGGCGTCGATTGCGCCTGCGTCGATCCTGTTTATGGAACGATTCGTTCCGTTGCCGAAAATCCGTGCCGGATTGCATGGCCCCCCGCCCCGTGCGGCCGGCTCTCCAGGCCGTTCGGTACAATGGCCGCAGTCCAGTTTCCGGAACGCCTGCCATGCTGCCCGCGGATACGCCCACGCTGCGCGCCTTCGCGCTGCTCGAACATCTCGTCCAGGCCGGCGATGCCGTGTCGCTCGCCGATCTCGCCCGCGAAGTCGATATCCCGAAGGCGTCGCTGCACCGGATGCTCGCGTCGCTCGAAGCCGGCGGCCTCGTGATCCGCGAGCCGGGCCGCAAGAACGCATACGCGATCGGCCCGCGCCTCGCGCGGCTCGGCACCGGCGTGATGCTGCATGCGGGCGCGCGCCGGCTGCGCCACGCGATCCTCGAACGGCTCGTCGCCGATCTCGGCGAAAC
>NZ_CAJNKE010000979.1 GCF_905232215.1 Burkholderia sp. LMG 13014 | reverse complement strand
CGCGGCGTCGCGCGCGTCGTCGCGACCGACCAGGATCCGCGGGCGCTCGCCTGTGCGCGCGAGAACATCGACCGGCTCGGTCATGCGGAGCGCGTCGAGATCGTCGAAGCCGACCTGTTTCCGGCCGGCCGTGCGCCGCTCGTGGTCTGCAACCCGCCGTGGGTGCCGGCCCGGCCGAGCGCACCGATCGAATACGCGGTCTACGATCCGGACAGCCGCATGCTGCGCGGATTCCTCGCGGGGCTCGCCGCGCACCTCGAGCCCGGCGGCGAAGGCTGGCTGATCCTGTCCGATTTCGCCGAGCATCTCGGCCTGCGGCCGCGCGACACGCTAATGCAATGGATCGACGAAGCGGGCCTCGTCGTGCTCGGCCGCGACGACATCCGTCCCGCGCATCCGAAGTCGATGGATGCCGACGATCCGCTGCACGCGGCACGCCAGGCCGAGGTCACATCGCTCTGGCGGCTCGGCGCACGAGCCTGACCGCGCATTTTCGGTAAACTATCGCCATTCCTCACGAATTCCCGCCGCCGGGCCGTGGTCGACCGACCGAGGCCCGGCGCCGCTTCACGATGTCGAACAAGACCCACGAAATCCGTCCTGAGCAGTCCGTCGAGCTGCTGAAGGAACTGCACATCCTCACCCGCGACGGCAAGCTGAACCAGGACAGCCGCCGCAAGCTGAAACAGGTCTATCACCTGTTCCAGTTCATCGAGCCGCTGCTCGCCAGCGTGCAGGCCGACCGCAGCAGCGTGACGCTCGTCGATCACGGCGCCGGCAAGTCGTATCTCGGTTTCATCCTGTACGACCTGTTCTTCAAGCAGCAGCCGGGGCACGGCACGCCGGCGTTCGCGTCGCACGTGTACGGGATCGAGACCCGCGAGGAGCTGGTCACGCGTTCGGCCGAGCTTGCCGCGCGGCTCGGGTTCGGCGGCATGTCGTTCCTGAACCTGTCGGTTGCCGATTCGATCACGTCGCCGAAATTGCCTGAAACGGTCGACGTCGTCACTGCGCTGCACGCGTGCGACACGGCGACCGACGACGCGATCCGCTTCGCGCTCGCGAAGCGCGCGCAGCACATCGTGCTGGTGCCGTGCTGCCAGGCGGAAGTCGCGGGCGTGCTGCGCAGGAACAAGGGCAAGTCGCTCGCGAGCGCGCTGACGGAAGTGTGGCGGCATCCGCTGCATACGCGCGAATTCGGCAGCCAGATCACCAACGTGCTGCGCTGCCTGCAGCTCGAAGCGCACGGCTACCAGGTCAGCGTGACCGAGCTGGTCGGCTGGGAGCACTCGATGAAGAACGAGCTGATCATCGCGCAGTACAAGAACCTGCCGCGCCGGCGGCCCGGCGAGCGGTTGAACGAGATCCTCGGGATGTTCGGGCTCGCTGAGCTGAACGAACGCTTCTTCGTGCCG
>NZ_CAJNKE010000978.1 GCF_905232215.1 Burkholderia sp. LMG 13014 | reverse complement strand
CGCTGCACAGGAAGCCGCGTCGCACCTCCCGCGTCCGGCGCGCGTGCCGCGCGAACGCAAGACGCTGCCGCCGGCCGATACGGCCCCGATGCAGCAGGTCGAAACGACGCATCACTGATCGACGCATCGTCCGACCAGGAAAAGCCCGCCTCCGGCGGGCTTTTTCACGTCCGCGCTGCGGGTTTCCGCCCACCGGACCGACCCGCCGCTTGCGGCTAAAATAGAGGTCTGGTTCGCACTTCTTTCAACATGTCCCGACGCATCATTCCTCTCGCCGACGTCAGCGGGATGCCGGACGTCTCCGGCGTCGCGCACGCCCCGGACGGCACGCTGGCCGACACGCTCGCCAGGCCGCTGCGCGACCTGCGCATTTCGGTGACGGATCGCTGCAACTTCCGCTGCGTGTACTGCATGCCGCGCGCCGTCTTCGACAAGGACTACCCGTTCCTGCCGCACAGCGCACTGCTCACGCACGAGGAGATCGAACGCGTGGCGCGACTCTTTGTCGCACACGGGGTCGAGAAGATCCGCATCACGGGCGGTGAGCCACTGCTGCGCAAGAATCTCGAATTCCTGATCGAGCGCCTCGCCCGCCTGACCACGCATGACGGCCGCCCGCTCGACCTGACGCTCACGACCAACGGTTCGCTGCTCGCGCGCAAGGCGCGCGCGCTGAAGGACGCCGGGCTCACGCGCGTGACGGTCAGCCTCGACGCGCTCGACGATACGTTGTTCAAGCGCATGAACGATGCCGAGTTCGCGAGCGCCGACGTGCTCGACGGCATCTTCGCTGCGCAGGCCGTGGGCCTCGCACCGGTCAAGGTCAACATGGTCGTGAAGCGCGGCACCAACGACAGCGAGATCCTGCCGATGGCCGAGCGCTTCCGCGGCACCGGCGTGGTCCTGCGCTTCATCGAATACATGGATGTCGGCACGTCGAACGGCTGGAACATGACCGAGGTGCTGCCGTCGGCGGACGTCATCGCACGGCTCGCCGAACACTTCCCGCTCGTGCCGCTCGAGCCGCACACGGCGGCCGAAACCGCGCAGCGCTGGGGCTATGCGGACGGCAGCGGCGAGATCGGCGTGATCTCGAGCGTCACGCAGGCGTTCTGCGGCGACTGCACGCGCGCGCGGCTGTCGACCGAAGGCAAGCTGTACCTGTGCCTGTTCGCGTCGACCGGCCACGACCTGCGCGCACTCGTGCGCGGCGGCGCGAGCGACGCCGAGATCGCGACCGCGA
Source organism: Burkholderia sp. LMG 13014 (assembly GCF_905232215.1). GTDB lineage: Bacteria > Pseudomonadota > Gammaproteobacteria > Burkholderiales > Burkholderiaceae > Burkholderia. The sequence goes on along the minus strand of NZ_CAJNKE010000978.1, from coordinate 174 downwards.
TCGCCCGCATCTGGCAGGCCCGCACCGACCGCTATTCGCAACTGCGCGGTAGCGCGTCTGCCGACGCGCTGCCCGACGGCGCAGGCAAGCGGGTCGAAATGTCGTATATCGGCGGCTGACGCACGCTGCCCTTCCCGCCTTCTCACGATGCCCGCTTCCGCCTCTCCCACGATC
>NZ_CAJNKE010000977.1 GCF_905232215.1 Burkholderia sp. LMG 13014 | reverse complement strand
ATTCCCCGGGGTGTATCGGCTTTGCGAGCTTCGCGTCGCAACGCCAGCTTCGGTCGCGTATCGCTGCGATCTGCGCGACGGCCGGGTTGCGCCATGCGTCGGGCAGCTTGCAGGTGCGGCGGACGGCGCGTTTCGCGGGCGTTGCGTCGCCAGGGATCGGCGCATTGCTGTCGTGCACCTCTCCCGTCAATGCATTGACGCTCGTATGGGATTCGGTGCTGCCGCTGCCGTCCCAGCGGAAGTCCCAACTGTCCTCATCCCATCCCGCGACGATCCATTGGCCGTTGCGCGTCGTCACGCGCCAGGTTTCGCCCCAGCGCATCGAACTGCCGCCGTTATTCCGCACCAGCAGCGAACCATGGCGGATGTCGAGCGGCTGGTACGGATCGCCCATCATGCCGCCGTCGCCCGGCCCCATCGCGATCGAGTCGTTCGTGAGTACGCGCTTGCCGTCGACGAAGATGCGCAGGCGCCGCGGGCCGTCGGGCTGCCCGCGCAGCACGTCGATGCAGGCGGTGACCGGTTGGGTCGAGCCGAACGCGCTGCGGATGCTGTCGTCGAGTGTGTAGCCGGTGTCGACTTTGCCGCACGGATCGTCGGTCGTGTTGGTCGGCGCGGCGCCATGTGCGGTGGAGGCGGCGAGGACGGTGAACGCAAGCAGCGCGCGCAGGCTGCGCGGCGCAGCGTCGACGCAAGCGGCAAACGGCCGGTGAAGGCGCATGGGTAGAGGGTGATGGGAGACCGGGCGTGCAGTTTAAGCGATTCGGGCGGTTGATCGGGAGGCTTGTTGACGAGCGGCCATTTCGGGCGCAGGGACATCCATTACCGTGGTGGAAGGTTGTGTCCATTACCTCCAGCAATGTTGGTGGAGTGAGGGCGATAGGCAAATCAGTGTTGATTTACATCGTCAAGGAGAAATTTAACCTCGAAATTTCGAATATGTCTCATGGACACGAGATGTCTCGTTGGCGAACCTCTTGCGTTGGGACATCCAGCGCGTATTCGTATGCGTCATGGGTTGCCCGATCGCAAGATCACGTCGCTCGTCATTGCATGCAGTCAGTCCGTTGAGTACTGCACACGCGTGGTAGGTCGACGAGTGGAAACACGCACCGGAGTGTGTTTCTGGATCCGGAGATCCATCACGATGTTACAACCGTCTCATTTGCATTTAACCTTTACTGCCGGTGAAGAGTCGTTCGAGGTCGTCGAATTCACGCTGCGCGAGGGGTTGTCCGAGACCTTTCGCCTGGAGGTCGAACTGGCCAATGCCAATCCGGCCATCGACTTTGGACAGATACTCGATCGCAACGGCTTGCTCACGATCTGGCAGGGTGGGCAGCCCGTGCGCTACGTGCACGGCGCGGTCTCGTCGTTCGTTCAGGGTGATACCGGCTTCCGGCGTACCCGCTACTCGGCG
>NZ_CAJNKE010000976.1 GCF_905232215.1 Burkholderia sp. LMG 13014 | reverse complement strand
CGGCATCGGGGCGGCCACCGACATCTACGACTCGGAGACGGACGACACCCTGACCCGGCGCGAGAAAGACCAGCGCGCCGGGAAGGCGGTGGGCGGCCTGGCCGGGACGATGGGCGGCATGTTCGCCGGCGCGAAGCTCGGCGCGCTGGTGGGGGCCTTCGCCGGCCCGGTGGGCGCGGCCATTGGTGGCGCCATCGGCGGCGCGGCGGGCCTGTTCTTCGGCGACCAGGCCGGCCAGATCATCGGGACGACCGTGGGCGGCTGGGTGTCCGACCTGCGCGACGCCGACATCCCCGGCAAGATCGCTGCGGCGTGGACGGCGACCACCGAAGCCGTCATGTCCGCATGGAATGCGACGGTCGAAGGGGTGAAAAAGGGCTGGGATTCCGTTGTGTCTGGCTTCACGGCTGTGGGTGATGGTATCGGCAAAGCCTGGGGCAAATTCGTAGATTCGGCCAAGGCCGGGTGGGATGCCATCACGAGCCTGTTCACGTCGGCCTATGAGGGTCTGAAGTCCCTTCCTGTCATCGGCCCGGCTATTGAGTCGGTCGAGGGCGCGGCCAAGAAGGCGGCGGAGGTCGTCAGCTCGGCCGCCACCGGCGCCAAGGAGCTTGCATCCAAGGTGGCGGATGCGGCGGTGGAACTGGGCAGCCAGGCGATTGATGGTGTCAAGGCTGGCGCAAGCTACCTCGCCGAGAACACTACCGTCGGGCGCGGCGCCACCAAGGCGTGGGAAGGCGCGAAGTCCATCAGCGGGCAGATCGCCGAGCGGTGGAACGACGCCAAGCAATACCTGTTGGGCGCGTCGGACAAGGCGGGCGTGGATGCTGGAACGGTGGCGAAGATCGCCAACTTCGAGAGCGGCTTCAACGCCGATGCCGCGCCGATCAGGAGGGACGGCACCCGCCTGTCGTCTGCCCACGGTTACGGCCAGTTCATCGACGGAACCTGGACGGACATGCTCAACAAGTACGGCGGCAAGTACGGCATCGAGGGCGCCGGCAAGCTGACGAAGGAGCAGGCCGCCAAGTTCCGGGGCGACAAGACCATCCAGGCCGCGATGCTGGCCGAGTTCACCCGCGAGAACATCGAGAAGGGCCGCAAGTACGGCGGCACCGACGACGACGCCAATGTCTATGCCTTCCACAATCTGGGGGACAAGGATGCCAAGAACCTGCTGACCGGGATGCGGCAGAACCCGTCCATGACCGTGCGCGAGGCGCTGTCACAGGGAGCAAAGACGGACAAGGAGCGCGCCCGCGTCGAGGCCGTCATCACCAACAACAGGAGCCTGTACGGCGATGGCAGCGTCACGGCCGCCGAAGCCTATTCGCGCATGGGGCAGGTCATGCGGCGCGGCGAGGTGTTTGCGGCCGATGCGCAGCAGGCCCAGCAAGCGCCTGGCGGCAAGCGTCCGCCC
>NZ_CAJNKE010000975.1 GCF_905232215.1 Burkholderia sp. LMG 13014 | reverse complement strand
CGCTTGTCCTCGAACATCTTGAGCCGGTTGTGCTCTACGAAGCCTCCCGGGTGATCGCTCGACACCAGGTTCGCCGCCGCGTCCCAGCGAAACACTTCCGACGGCAATCCCGGCCCGGCCGCCTGTTCAATGCGTCCCGTCGGGTCATATCGGTAGCTCGTCGTGCCATAGCGCAGATCCCGCTTCTGGATCACTTCTCCCGCAGCGTCGTATTGCCACATTGCTTCGCAAGCAACTCATCCGCCGACCGGCCTCGCTGCGCAACGTGTCGAGCACGACGGCCAACCGCGTCATACCCGAAGTGACTCGTAAGGTTGCCTTGCGTCCGCAGAACTTCCCGATGCAGATCGTCGCGCTCGATGTCAGCAATTGCGGTACCGTCAACGCGGATCTGGTGCACGTGCCCCGAACCGTAATGCAGCCAATCGATCGTGCGCTCGCCCGAGATCGTGGTGCTGACGCGGTTACCAAGCTCGTCATAGGTATGCGCAAGCCAGCCCGTCGGCGTGTATTCCTCGAGCACCTCACCGCGCGCCCCGTACTTCAGGCTGACCCGATTCTTCAGCGACGGCCCACGAGCAGCCAGCGTGTACAACTCGGCCGACACGATTCGGCTTGCCTTGTCGTACAGGTATTCACATCGTTCATGCGTGGTTTGCTTCGCCGTCAGTCGTCCAATCGCATCGCGCTCGTATCGCGTCTCGATCTTTCCATCCCGTACGATCGTGCCTTGGCCACACACGTCGTATTCGTATGTACGCTTGTGGCCGTCGAGCCCGATCTGCGCAGCCACCAAGTCTCGACGGTCATACTGGAACCGATACGACTCACGATTTTCGTTGGTCAAACTCGCGAGCCGGAACGCATCGTCGTAATCGAACCGCACCACACGATCAGCCGCATCCGTGCGAGACAACAACAATCCACGCGGATTGAGCTCATAACGCGTGCTGCGCTGATTCGCATCAACAACTTCGACGAGACGCCCAGCCACGTCATACCGGAACGTCTGACGCGCACCATCCGCCGTCCCGATCCCCGTGACCCGCCCCATTGCATCCGTTTCGTACACGGTCGACTGCCCGGCCGCATCGGTCACACGAGCGAGCGCACCACGCGCGTCGTACGCAAACCGCGTGACCTTGCCGGAACAATCGGTATACGACGTCAACTGCGCACGTCCATTCCACTCAAGGAACTTGTACCCACCCCGCGCATCGCGAATCGTATGCACCAGCCCGCGCTCGTCCCGGTGATATTCGGTCGCAAAACCCGCCGGATCGCGCATCATCGTCAGGTTGCCGAGATCGTCGTAACGGTAAATCCAGCGCGAATTCGCCGGATCGGTTTCCGCTACAGGCAGGTCGTAGTACCCGTTCCACTCGGTCCGCTCAACCTGGCCAAGCGCGTCGATGCGCTG
>NZ_CAJNKE010000974.1 GCF_905232215.1 Burkholderia sp. LMG 13014 | reverse complement strand
CATGCGTTCAATGAAATCGACGTGTACGTCGCGCTGCCGTGCGGCGTCTATCGCTACGACGCGTCCGCGCATCGGCTCGTGCTGAAACACGCGGTGGATGCCCGCAACCTGACGGGTTACCAGGACTTCGTCGGGCGCGCGCCGCTGGATCTCGTCTACGTTGTGCGGACCGCCGCGATCCTCGACATGCCGGCGCAACAGCGCGACGTGTTCTCGGCGATCGCGGCCGGCGCCATCGCACAGAACGTGTCGCTCTACTGCGCGGCCGCCGGTCTCGGCACGGTCGTGCGCGGCTGGATCAACCACCGCGCGCTTGCCGACGCGCTGCGGCTGAACGAGGACGAGCTCCCGATCCTCGCGCAGACCGTCGGGTACCGCGCAGGCGGCACGGCATCGCATGCGTGAGCGTCCGCGCGACCGCTGCAATGAAACGGCGCGCGGATCGCTCCGCGCGCCGGTACCGCCGTTCGGGCGACACGTACCCGCGTCGCCCGCTGCCTGCCGCCCGATCAGCCGATCGTCAGCTTCTTCTGCGCGACCGGCGCCTTCTTCGGCAGCGTCAGCGACAGCACGCCGTCCTGGTACATCGCCGTTGCGTTTGCGTCGTCGATCTCGCCCGACAGCGAGAACGAGCGGCTGATCGTGCCGCTGTAGCGCTCGCGCCGGATCACGCGCTCGCCTTCCTTCTGCTCGTTGTTGCGCTCGATCTTCGCATTGATCGATACGGTGCTGCCCGTCACCTTGACGTCGATGTCTTCCTTGGCGACGCCCGGCAGTTCCGCGTTGACCTTGTACGCATTGTCGCTTTCCGTCACGTCGATCTTCATCGAGGCAAGACCGGGCTCGTCCGTCAGCGTCATCCCGCGCAGCGGCCTGAACAGGCCCTGAAACAGGTCGGCGACGGGTTCGATCGAAAACGGATCGTAACGCGTGACATTGCTCATGGTTCCTACTCCTCGAACGATGGACCTACGGCCCGCGCTTTCGTCCCGCTCACGCGAAGCCATGATGAAGACCGGATTGGCGCAGCACCGTGTGCGACGCAACGGACGAACGATCATCAGGATTCCAGCGTAACTGCCCGTATCGGCGCGCACTTGATGCGCGTCAACGGCCGCGATCTCAGGTGCAGAACCGGAAATAGCCGCTGTGGAGCATGATCGGCCGGCCGCCCATCTCCTCGAGCAGGCAGCGGGCGGCCCGCTCGATCGCGGGACGATGGCGTGCAAACGCCTCCACGAGATCCTGTTCGCGCGGCGACACCGCGCGGAAGTGATCCTCCAGCGCTTCTGCGGTGATCGCGCAGTGCACGCGGCGGCCTTCGACCAGCGCCGGAAACGCCAGCGCGGGATCCTCGCCGCAATACGTCGGATGTTCGGAAGGAAAGGAAATCTGCATGATATTCACCTGGCCAGGTTGCGCATGG
>NZ_CAJNKE010000973.1 GCF_905232215.1 Burkholderia sp. LMG 13014 | reverse complement strand
TCACGTAGTCGTCGGCGCCCGTCTCGAGGCCCGCGACCTGGTCGTAGACGTCCAGGCGCGCGGTCAGGATCAGCACGGGGACGTTGGTGAACGCGCGGATACGTCGGCAGACTTCCATCCCGTCGAGGTTCGGCAGCATCAGGTCGAGTATCACGAGGGCCGGCTGGTGCTCGCGCACCGCCGCGACGGCGAGGTCGCCGCGCCGGACGACCGTCACCGCGAATTCATAGCCGTCGAGGTATTCGCGGACGAGTTGCGCCAAGCGGTCGTCGTCCTCGATCAGCAGTACGCGGTATTTGAGCGGATTTTCGTTCATGGTCTCCTCGAGATGCACGCGCCATTTCACACACGGGCAAGCCAGTGTGCGGCGCGGCACGCGAATTCTATCCGGCGCACCGACGGCCGGGGGAGCGGGACGACAATCTCGAACAATCGAACACAATTGAGCACAGATTCCCCGAAGATTCAGGACAGTCTCGGCGCAGGGCGGCACCTAGACTGCGGGCTCCGTCACTCTTATCTCAATATTGTGCGCCCAATACTCCGCCGCTACCGCTATTGCATGCCGCTTGCCGGCCTGACCCTCGCCGCCGCCGCCCATGCGGAAAACCAGTATTCGCTGTCGCTCGGCGGCGGTTTCGCGCCACGCTATCAGGGCAGCAATCAGACCCGCGGCGTCGTTGCGCCGGGCTTTTCCGCGAAGTTCGGCAACGGCTTCTTCATCGACAGCACCGAGGGCGCCGGCTACCGGCTGGACCTGCCGCACGGCGTGTTCGTGTCGGCGGCGGTGAGCTACGACGCGGGCCGCACCGACGAGAACCGCTTCGACATGCCAGGCTCCGCCTACCTGAAGGGCATGGGCCGGATTCCGGGCTCGGTGCTGGTCGGCGTGCGTGCGGGCGTGACGCTGTTCAACGCGGCGGAACTGAGCGTCACGATCGACACACCCGTGACGCACACGTCGCACGGCGTGTCGGGGCACATGGATCTCGCGGTGCCGGTGTTCAAGACCTCGCAGCACGAGATCATCGTGACGGGCACCGTGCATGCGGGCTCGGGGCGCTATACGCAGACGTTCTACGGCGTGACCGACGCACAGTCGATGACGAGCCGGTTCCGGCCGTACTCGACGAGCGGCGGGATCGACAGCGCGTCGATGGCGGTCGCATGGAACTGGACCCTGTCGCAGCACTGGTCGGTGCTCGCGACCGGCGGCGTGACGCGGCTGCTCGGCCGCTACGGCGACAGTCCGATCGTCCAGTCGCGCAGCAACTACTACGGGATCGTGGGCGCGACCTACAAGTTCTGAGTAGCCGTCCGGCGAGTCAAGCGGAATGAAGCGAGCCGTCGTGAGATGTGCTGGTTTCGACCATGGCGTCGAGCACGGTCAAGCGCTTGCGCGTGCCGTCTCGCCGCGCAGCGTGCGGT
>NZ_CAJNKE010000972.1 GCF_905232215.1 Burkholderia sp. LMG 13014 | reverse complement strand
CGGCCTCGACGAGGGCCGAACGCACGGCATCGTGGCAGCGCTCGTCGAGCGGCGTGAGCGGCAGCCGGATACCGCCCTGCATCTTGCCCATCGCCTGCAGCGCCCACTTCACCGGAATCGGGTTCGCCTCGATGAACAGGTTCTTGTGCAGCGACAGCAGCTTCATGTGCAGCGCGCGGGCCGTCTGGACGTCGCCGGCCAGCGCCGCGCGGCACAGGTCGCTCATCGCACGCGGGGCGACGTTCGCCGTCACCGAGATGTTGCCGTGGCCGCCGAGCAGCATCAGCGCGATCGCGGTCGGATCGTCACCGCTATAGATCGCGAAATGCTTCGGCGCGGCCTTGATCAGGTGCGCGGCGCGATCGATGTTGCCGGTCGCTTCCTTCACGCCGATGATCCCCGGCACTTCCGCGAGGCGCAGCGTCGTCTCGTTCGCCATGTCCGCGACCGTGCGGCCCGGAACGTTGTACAGGATCACCGGCAGGTCGACCGATTCGGCGATCGTCTTGAAGTGACGATACATGCCTTCCTGCGTCGGCTTGTTGTAGTACGGCACGACCTGCAGCGTCGCGTCCGCACCGACAGCCTTCGCGTGCTTCGTCAGCTCGATCGCCTCGGCGGTCGAGTTGCCGCCGGCGCCCGCGATGATCGGGATGCGTTTCGCCGCATGCTCGACCGCCGTGCGGATCATCAGGATGTGCTCTTCGACGTTGAGCGTTGCCGACTCGCCGCTCGTACCGACCACGACGAGCGCATCGGTGCCTTCCGCGATATGCCAGTCGATCAGTTTGCGAAACGCCGGCAGGTCGAGACTGCCGTCTTCGAGCATCGGGGTGACGATCGCGGGGATGCTGCCGCGGATTTGAATGCCGTCTTGGGTGCCGTTAGCCATGAAACGCGATTGAGAGTATGTACCGGTAAACGTTGAGATTGTAGCGGATTAGCCGGGCAGTTCGTAACGTGGAATTCCCGCCCCCGCCTTCGGGGTCGCGCCCTCGCGCACTGCGCAGAGACGCTGGACGAACGCCTCGCGCGGCGCGGCGACGAACCCGTCCTCGTACGCGACCACCCGCAGGCGGCCGTGCACGGCGTCCAGCAGCTCGCCCGGGGCGAGCAGGAACGCGGGGTTGGACGGTTTCCCGACCGTTTCGTTTCCTTGCGCGAAGGTTTCGTAGATGAGCACGCCGCCCGGCGCCACCGCATCGAGCAGATGGGGCCAGAGCGGACGATGCAGGTAATTCGTGACGATCACGGCCGAGAACCGCTCGCCGGCCGGCAACGGCCACGGCGCGCCTTCGAGATCGGCGTCGCGGGCGTCGACGCCCGGAATCGCACGCAGCGCGGCCAGTGCGTCCGGATTGCGGTCGAGTGCGACGACCGGATGCCCGTGCGACGCGAACCAGCGCGCATGGCGGCCGCCGCCCGCAGCGACATCC
>NZ_CAJNKE010000971.1 GCF_905232215.1 Burkholderia sp. LMG 13014 | reverse complement strand
TCGCCGGTGACGAACCTCCTCGGCGGTCTGCTGGGCGGCGGCACCAAGAAGTAACGCTTTACCTATCAGAACCACAGGCCAATGGCCGGGCGCGCATCCATACCAAGCCCGGCCGACGGCCGGCGTCACCCGCCAAGCGGGGGCGCCGGCCCTCATCCGTACGAGGATCCGATCATGAATTCCACGCTCGACGGCATCGCCGCGGCCCAGGACCGCCCACCCCGTTCCGCCACGCCCCTCCGCGCCGGCCTGCTCGGCATCGCCGCCGGGCTCTGCGCGCTGTGGATCACGCGCGACCATCCCACGCTCGATGCAGCCACGCGCGCGGTCATCGCCAGCCTCGCGATCATCGGCACGATCGCGCTGCACGAAATCTTCATCTCGCGCGTCTACCTGCGCCCGAGCGCGGGCCTGTCGCGGCAGGCCGTCCGGCCGCTCGGCATCGCACGCGTCGCGACGCGGCTCGGCGCGCTGACGTCGATCTATGCAGGCATCGGCGTGATCTACTGGCTGCTGCCCGAATACCACGGTGCGTTCTACGTGCCGTTCTGGTCGCTGCTGCGCTCGCTCGCGCCGTACGTGATCGTCGCCGCGCCGTTCTACTTCGCGTGGATGGACCGCCACCAGCGCGAGACCGACGACGCGTACCTGCTGTGGGGCCGCTTCCTGTTCCGCCGCGCGCAGCCCGCGAGCTGGAAGCCGGTGCGCGAGATGCTGGCCGGCTGGGGCGTGAAAGCGTTCTTCCTGCCGCTGATGACCGTCTACCTGTCGAAGGACGCCGATCACCTGACCGCGTCGCTCGCGAACGCGATGCACGCGCCGATGACGCTCGCGACCTTCGTGTTCATGTACGACCTGTCGTTCACGATGGACCTGATGTTCGGCACCGTCGGCTACCTGTGCACGTTCCGCATCCTCGACAGCCACGTGCGCACCGTCGAGCCGACGACGCTCGGCTGGGTGGCCGCGCTGATGTGCTACCAGCCGTTCTGGTCGCTGTTCTCGAACAACTACATCCGCTACGAAGGCTCGATGTTCTGGGACAACTGGCTGCTGTCGGCCCCGACGCTGCGCGTGATCTGGGGCACGGTGATCATCCTGCTGCTGCTGACCTACGCGCTGTGCACGATCTCGTTCGGCCTGCGTTTCTCGAACCTCACCAACCGCGGCATCATCACGTCGGGCCCGTACCGCTTCACCAAACATCCGGCGTACATCACGAAGAACCTGTCGTACTGGATGGTATCGGTACCGTTCGTCGAGCCGCTCGGCTGGCAGGTCGGGCTCATGCACTGCGCCGGGCTCGTCGCGGTCAACCTGATCTACTACACGCGGGCAAAGACGGAAGAGCGCCACCTGATGCGCGACCCCGACTATCGCGCGTACGCCGAATGGATCGCGCAACACGGGCTGTTCGCGCGGATCAGGCAGGCATTCG
>NZ_CAJNKE010000970.1 GCF_905232215.1 Burkholderia sp. LMG 13014 | reverse complement strand
CCGCTCGACGGTAGCGAGCGCGGCGCGCATCTCGTCGATCACCTTGCGGTAGTCGGGCTTGCCGAAGATCGCCGAGCCCGCGACGAAGGTGTCGGCACCGGCCGCCGCGATTTCCGCGATGTTGTCGGTCTTCACGCCGCCGTCGACTTCGAGCAGGATCTCGCGGCCGGTGCGCTCGGTGTACGCGTCGATGCGTGCACGTGCTTCGCGCAGCTTGTTCAGCGTTTCCGGAATGAACGACTGGCCGCCGAAGCCCGGGTTGACCGACATCAGCAGCACGAAGTCGAGGCGATCCATCACGTGGTCGAGGTAGTTCAGCGGCGTGGCCGGGTTGAACACGAGGCCGGCCTTGCAGCCGTGGTCGCGGATCAGCGACAGCGTGCGGTCGATGTGATCGGAGCCTTCCGGGTGGAAGCTGATCAGGTTTGCGCCGGCCTTTGCGAAATCGGGCACGATCCGGTCGACCGGGCGCACCATCAGGTGCACGTCGATCGGCACCTGCACGTGCGGGCGGATCGCTTCGCATACGAGCGGGCCGATCGTCAGGTTCGGCACATAATGGTTGTCCATCACGTCGAAGTGGATCCAGTCGGCGCCGGCGGCTACGACGTTGCGGACTTCTTCGCCGAGCCGTGCGAAATCGGCCGACAGGATGCTGGGAGCGATACGAAATTGGGTCATGGCAGGGGAGCGGGGACGTTGCGGCGCAAAACCGTCATTCTACCGTCCGGCGACCCGGTGCGCGGCGGCGGGCTGTGCGGCCGAGGCCCGATTGCGCATAGAATGCCGAACCAATGCGGCGCGCCCGCGGCCCCGTTGCCCATGCCGGCACGGGCAGTCACCTTCCACCGGAAACATCATGAGTCAGTATCAGTTCACCGTTTCGGTGAAAACCAGCTACTTGCCGGAACAATCCGACCCCGATCGCCGTCAATACGCATTCGCGTACACGCTGACGATCCGCAACACGGGGCAGGTCGCGGCGCAGCTGATCGCGCGTCACTGGATCATCACGGACAGCGAGAACCACGTGCAGGAAGTGAAGGGGCTCGGCGTCGTCGGGCACCAGCCGCTGCTGCAGCCGGGCGAGCACTTCGAGTACACGAGCTGGGCCGTGATCGCGACGCCGGTCGGCACGATGCGGGGCGAGTACTTCTGCGTGGCGGAAGACGGCGAGCGCTTCGAGGCGCCGGTCGACGAGTTCGCACTGCACATGCCGCGCACGCTGCATTGAGCGTGCGGAGCGCGTCGGTGCGTTAGCGCGTTAGCGCGGCTGGCGGTCGTTGTTGCTGCGGGCGTGCTTCTTCCTGCCCGACGACGTCCACACGACGATGAAGATCAGCAGGGCAAGCGCTACGAAGGCTTCGAGCGCGAAGATGAGCATCGGATATTGGTCGAGAAAATCTGACATGGCGGTTTCCATCAAGAACGGACATTGTAT
>NZ_CAJNKE010000969.1 GCF_905232215.1 Burkholderia sp. LMG 13014 | reverse complement strand
CGCCAGCCGCGCCCGAACGCGTTCGAATTCCACGCGCCCGCGTCGTTCAACGTCGAACTGCCGACGCTCGACCTGCTCGAGCCCGCATCCGGCGACATCGAAACGATCACCGACGAACACCTCGCGCAGACGGCGCAGGTGATCGAACAGCGGCTGCAGGAATTCAAGGTGCCGGTGACGGTGGTCGGCGCGTCGGCCGGCCCCGTGATCACGCGCTTCGAGATCGAACCCGCGCTCGGCGTGCGCGGCAGCCAGATCGTCGGGCTGATGAAGGACCTGTCGCGCGGCCTCGGCCTCACGTCGATCCGTGTCGTCGAGACGATTCCCGGCAAGACCTGCATGGGCCTCGAACTGCCCAACTCGAAGCGCCAGATGATCCGCCTGTCGGAAATCCTCGAATCGCGCCAGTACCAGCACTCGGCCTCGCAGCTGACGATCGCGATGGGCAAGGACATCACCGGCCACCCGGTCGTCACCGATCTCGCGAAGGCGCCGCACATGCTCGTCGCGGGCACGACGGGCTCGGGCAAGTCGGTCGCGATCAACGCAATGATCCTGTCGCTGCTGTACAAGGCGACACCCGAGGACGTGCGGCTCATCATGATCGACCCGAAGATGCTGGAGCTGTCGGTCTACGAAGGCATCCCGCACCTGCTCGCGCCGGTCGTCACCGACATGAAGCTCGCGGCGAATGCGCTGAACTGGTGCGTCGGCGAGATGGAGAAGCGCTACCGGCTGATGTCGGCCGTCGGCGTGCGCAACCTCGCGGGCTTCAACCAGAAGATCCGCGACGCCGAAGCGAAGGAAAAGAAGATCGGCAACCCGTTCTCGCTGACGCCCGAGGATCCCGAGCCGCTGTCGACGCTGCCGCTGATCGTCGTCGTGATCGACGAGCTGGCCGACCTGATGATGGTCGCCGGCAAGAAGATCGAAGAGCTGATCGCGCGCCTCGCGCAGAAGGCGCGCGCGGCCGGCATCCACCTGATCCTCGCGACGCAGCGCCCGTCGGTCGACGTGATCACCGGCCTGATCAAGGCGAACATCCCGACGCGCGTCGCGTTCCAGGTGTCGTCGAAGATCGACTCGCGCACGATTCTCGACCAGATGGGCGCCGAATCGCTGCTCGGGATGGGCGACATGCTGTTCCTGCCGCCGGGCACCGGCTATCCGCAGCGCGTGCACGGCGCGTTCGTCGCCGACGAGGAAGTGCACCGGATCGTCGAGTACCTGAAGCAGTTCGGCGAGCCGCAGTACGAGGAAGGGATCCTCGACGGCCCGACCGCCGACGGGGCTACGCAGGACCTGTTCGGCGAAACGCCGGACGCGGAAGCCGATCCGCTGTACGACGAAGCCGTCGCGTTCGTCGTGCGCACGCGGCGCGCGTCGATCTCGTCGGTGCAGCGGCAATTGCGCATCGGCTACAACCGCGCCGCACGCCTCGTCGAGC
>NZ_CAJNKE010000968.1 GCF_905232215.1 Burkholderia sp. LMG 13014 | reverse complement strand
TGAACTGCACCCCAAAAGTTGGATGCGAATCCAACCTTTGGGGTGTTTTTCATGGCGCAGTACGACGAGAAATTCAAGCGGGAAGTGGTGAGGCGCTACGCGTCTGGCCGATACGGCTACAAGAGCATCGCGCGGGAGTTTGGCCTGCATCCTGGGACGGTGCAGCGCTGGGTCTCAAGCCATGAGCAGCATGGTGAGGCCGGACTGCGTAAGAAGTACAGCCGATACAGTGCGACGTTCAAGCTCAAGGTGCTGCGCAGGATGTGGCGCGATCAGTTGTCTTATCGTCAGGCCGCGGCGCTGTTCAATCTGCGCGGCAATGATGCGGTAAGCCGATGGGAACGCCAGTATCATGAGGGCGGTCTGGGCGCATTGGCGCCCAAGCCCAAAGGACGCTTGAGAAAGATGCCTACGCCGACCCCCCCCGCCAAGCCGATAGATACCGAGACCGAGGACACGCTCACGCGTGAAGCACTGCTCGCGGAACTCAAATATCTGCGCGCGGAGGTGGCGTACCTAAAAAAATGGAATGCCTTGGTTCAGGCCAAAGAGGCCGCTGCGCAGAAAAAGCGCAGCTAGTGCTTGAACTGAGGCAAGACCACGATTTATCGGACCTGCTGAGGGCTGCCGGGCTGGCTCGCAGCACGTTCTACTATCAAGCCAAAGTGCAGATGGCCGGCGATAAGTACGCCAGCCTGAAAGTGTGCATCCGGAAAATCTACGAGCGCCACAAGGGCCGCTATGGCTACCGACGCGTGACGGCCGAACTGCGCCGGGCGGGACAGGCGATCAATCACAAGACCGTGCAGCGCTTGATGCAAGTACTTGGGTTGAAATCGCTGGTGCGGCCCAAGAAATACCGCTCCTACCGTGGGGAGCTGGCTCAGGTGCCGAATCGGCTGGAACGGCAATTCCGTGCCGAACGGCCGAATCAGAAGTGGGTTACCGACGTGACGGAGTTCAATGTACAGGGCGACAAACTTTATCTCTCCCCCGTCATGGATCTCTACAACGGGGAGATCATCGCTTACGAGACGCAAAAACGTCCGCACTTCAGACTCGTGGGGAACATGCTCAAGAAGGCCTTGGTCAAGCTGGCTCCACTGGATGCACCGCTTCTCCATTCCGATCAGGGCTGGCAGTACCAGATGCCCGCGTATCGACGGCAACTCGCCGCTCGCGGCTTAACCCAAAGCATGTCCCGCAAAGGCAACTGCCTGGACAATGCCGCGATGGAGAGTTTCTTCGGGACACTGAAGTCGGAGTTCTTCTATCTGAACACGTTCTCTACCATTGAGCAGCTTCGAGACGGCTTGCGCCGATACATCCACTACTACAATCACCAACGCATCAAGACCAAACTAAAAGGGCTGAGTCCCGTGCAATACAGGACTCAGCCCTCATCAGCTTAACCGTCGGTTCCGACCATCCAACTTCCTGGGGTCAGTTCA
>NZ_CAJNKE010000967.1 GCF_905232215.1 Burkholderia sp. LMG 13014 | reverse complement strand
AGGATCGCCATGCGCGCGGGCTTTTCGTAGCAGACCACGTCGAACGCGCGGATCACTTCGCTGATGTCGGCCTCGCTCGCGCGGCCGGTGAGCAGGTCGCCCGTCAGCACGAAGATCGGCGCACCCGGGTTGTCGGACGTGCGCACCGCCTTGATCGCGGTGGCGGCGGTGCTGTCGTCGAACAGCCATTCGGTCAGGACCGCGTCGAATGCCTGGCCCTGAAGCGCGTCGACGAACGGCGCGAGGCCGTCGAATGCGGCCGTCGCGAAACCCTGGCGTTCGAGATAGCGGCACAGCTCGGTCGCGCTGACGCGATCGGGGTCGATCACCGCGACGACGAGCTTGTCGCTCTCCGCGCGGCGCGGATAGATCTCGATCTTGTGCACGTCGTACGCGTTCTGGTACAGCACGCCGGAGTGGCGCAGCACGCGCCAGCGGCCGTTTTGTTCATACGCGACGAACTCGGGGCGTGCGCCGGCTTCGAGCGGCGCGCCGATCCATGCGGTGCACGGAATCTCGGCGACGCCCGCGTAAAGGACGGCTTCCTGCGAATAGGCGCCGACCATGCCGGGGTCGAGCGTCTGCGCGCCGAACAGCTGGGCGGCGGGTTCGCCGTAGGCTTCGGCGACTTTCTTGATCTGCGCGAGCGTCCAGGGGCTGCTGCCGCGCAGTTTGCGATGGCCTTGCGAGAAACTCAGGTCGAGGATGCGGCACAGCTCGGTGGTCTGCTGGCGCTTGCCGATGCCGTTGCGGGTCATCAGCTCGCGCACGCGCTCGGCAACCGCGAGGGAATCCGTGGTGATTGCTTCAGTGGTCATGCTACGGGAACGGATCGTGACGTTCAGAACGACGCCTTTCGGCAGTCTCGACGGACAGTCTTCAAGACGTCCAGGGGCGAGCCGACCGGCCACGCGCGGAAAAGATAACTTTACCGCAAAATGGTCGGTATTCAGCGTCGTGAAAGATGCGTTTGTGTGAAAGGTGTGTCACGACGTTACCACCGCGGTCCGTATCCGGATGCATTAACGCCTGACAGGAAACAATGACGACAACTTATCCGCTGCACGATGCCCTGACCCTCGCCGGCACGCCATTCCCGGCAGAAGCCGACGTCGTGATCGCG
This sequence comes from Burkholderia sp. LMG 13014, assembly GCF_905232215.1. Classification (GTDB taxonomy): domain Bacteria; phylum Pseudomonadota; class Gammaproteobacteria; order Burkholderiales; family Burkholderiaceae; genus Burkholderia. The sequence continues at coordinate 332 of NZ_CAJNKE010000967.1, read as the reverse complement.
GGTGCCGGCATCATGGGCTGCGCCGCTGCGTATTACCTGGGCTTGCGCGGCCTGAAGGCCGTCGTGCTCGACAAGTCACGCATCGCGGGACAGCAGTCGACCCGTGCGTGGGGCTTCGTGCGGCAGCAGGGCCGCGAAGCGGCCGAGGTGCCACTGATGATGGCCGGCATGCGGATCTGGGAGGGGCTAGAGGAAATCCTCGGTTTTGATCTCGAATGGCGGCAGGGCGGCTGTCTTTATATTGCGGACAACGAAACGGACTGGGCGTCGTTCAACGCGTGGCTCGCCGTCGCGCGTGAGCACGGGCTCGACACGCGGACGCTGACGCGCGC
>NZ_CAJNKE010000966.1 GCF_905232215.1 Burkholderia sp. LMG 13014 | reverse complement strand
GGCATCGGCCTGTTCCTGCGACCACGCGTCCCAGCCGGTGCGATCGCCGGTTACCGGCAGCATCGCGATGCAGTCGACCGGGCAGGGGGGCACGCACAGGTCGCAGCCCGTGCACAGCGACTCGATGATCGTGTGCATCTGCTTCGGCGCGCCGACGATCGCGTCGACCGGGCACGCCTGCATGCACAGCGTGCAGCCGATGCACAGGCTTTCGTCGATGAAGGCGACCGCGCGCGGATGCTCGCTGCCGTTGATGGGGTTCAGCGGAATCACCGGCTTGCCGAGCAGGCTCGACAGGCGCGCGATGCCTTCGGCGCCGCCGGGCGGGCACTGGTTGTAGTTCGCGTCGCCGGCGGCGATTGCCTCGGCGTACGGACGGCAGCCGTTATAGCCGCACTTCGTGCATTGCGTCTGGGGAAGCAGATCTTCGATGCGATCCGCGAGTGTTTTGGAGTCGGTCACGGTGACAACGGGCGCAGCGGCGCCGAATGGCTCTCGGCCACGTCGGGCGCGGCCGGAAAGGTTTGCCAAAGCTCGATTATCGCCGATTTCCCGCATTGCGCTGGACGCCGTCTGTGCGCATAATCGAACCGCTTTTTTGCAGGGGCTCAGCAGGAGGGCGGCCGCCCGCGGCGCGCCCGTTCCAGGGCGGCCGGCGCCTAGGCGGTGGGGGTGCCGGTCCGGATCACGCGGCTCACATAGCAAAACGCCACATGAATCAGCCAAAAATCAAAAGAGATCCTGAAGGTACGCGCCGCCGCATCCTGATGGCGGCAGCCGAAGAGTTCGCGAGTGGAGGGCTGTTCGGCGCGCGCGTCGACCAGATCGCGCGCCGGGCCGAAACCAACGAGCGCATGCTCTATTACTACTTCGGCAGCAAGGAGCAGCTGTTCACGGCCGTGCTCGAACACGCGTTCTCCGCGCTGACCGAAGCCGAGCGCGAGCTCGATCTCGACGGCGTCGCGCCGGTCGAAGCCGTCACGCGGCTCGCGCATTTCGTTTGGGACTACTACCGCGACCATCCGGAACTGCTCAGGCTCATCAACAACGAGAACCTGCACGAAGCGCGCTACCTGCACAAATCGACGCGGATCCGCGAGATGATGTCGCCGATCGTCGCCAAGCTCGGCAACGTGCTGACGCGCGGCCAGAAGGCCGGGCTGTTCCGCACCGACGTCGATCCGCTGCGCTTCTACGTGACGCTGTCGGGGCTCGGCTACTACATCGTGTCGAACCGCTTCACGCTCGCCGCGACGCTCGGCCGCGATTTCACCGACACCGACGAGCGCGCCGAGATGGTCCGGATGAACACCGAAGTGCTGCTCGCCTATCTGCTGCGGCGCTGATGCGCTGACCGCGCGGAAGCTGCCGCCAGATGTAAAAACGCCGCCGTGCGCAGGCAACGGCGGCGTTTTTGCGTCGGAACGCGGTGCGTCAGGCGGCCTTGCGTGCGCG
>NZ_CAJNKE010000965.1 GCF_905232215.1 Burkholderia sp. LMG 13014 | reverse complement strand
GGAGATGTGGATCAGAGACAGCCGGTGCGATCCGAGCGGCGCGCGATCAGGATCAGCCCCACCGCGCCGACCGCGTTCGGCACGACCGTGTACAGGCTCACGGCGACGACGTCGGTCACGCCGAAGTCGCGGATCATCAGCGGCATCCAGAAGTTGAGCGTCAGCGACGCGCAGGTCAGCGAGAAATAGATGAACGCGAACAGATAGACGCGCGGGTTCGTCAACGCGGCCGCGAGGCTGCGCCGGTCGTGCGCGTCATGCGCGGTGCCGCGCCCTTCCGCGCACAGCGCGGCGACACGCGCCTTTTCGTCGGACGTGAGCCAGGCAGCGTCCTGCGGCCGGTCGACGAGCTTCGTGAACGCGGCGAACGCGAGCAGGATCGCCGGCGCGCCTTCGATCGCGAACATCCACTGCCAGCCGTACAGCCCGAGCACGCCGCTCATGTCGCGCATGATCCAGCCCGACATCAGGCCACCGAGCACGCCGGCCACCGCCACCCCCGCGAAGAACACCGAGATCGCGGCCGCACGCCGGTTCGCGGGAAACCAGTAGGTCAGGTACAGCACGATGCCGGGAAAGAAGCCCGCTTCGAACACACCGAGCAGGAAGCGCAGCACATAGAAATGCGACGGCTGCGACACGAACATCATCCCGGTCGACGCGATGCCCCACAGCAGCATGATCCGCGTGAAGGTGCGGCGCGCGCCGAATCGCGCGAGCAGCAGGTTGCTCGGCACTTCGCAGAACACGTAGCCGACGTAGAACACCGCTGCACCGAGGCCGTACATCGCGTCGCTGAAGCCGAGATCGTGCTTCATCTGCAACTGCGCGAAGCCGATGTTGATCCGGTCGAGGAACGAGACGACGTAGCAGAGGAACAGGAACGGCACGATCCGCCACGCGATCTTGCGGAACAGCAGCGCGTCGTCCGTGGCGGCCGAGGGGGAAGCCGAAGCGCTCGCGTGTGCGAGCCTCGCTTCGGCGGGAAGCGATTGGGGCATGTCTCTCTCCAAACCGGCTGCACGATTCGAGCGCGCAGCCGTCTCCCAGGGCGTACGTGCGCCCTGCTTTCTTGTGAGATCGGATACGGCGGACGGCAAGACGGCAGGAAGCCGTGGCCAGTCGCCGCTTCAGAAAAAAGGCGGAGCGCCCTGTCGGGTGCCCCGCCTGTGCAAGCCGCTCAGTCCTGCAGCGCGGCCCACATGTCCTTGTCGCGCTGCGCGGTCCAGATGCGCGGATGCGTGATGCCGCTCGCTTCGTCGAACGCACGCGACACGTCGAACGGCAGACAGTGCTCGTAGATGAACACGTGGCCGAACTTCGGGTCCATCGCTTCGCGCGTGAGCGCCATCGATGCCTTCAGGTCGAGCTTCTGCTCGACGGCCTTGCGGCCCTGTGCGAGCAGCGTCGTGACGAAATCCTTCGTGTAGTCGAGGCCCTTGTTCACGTCGGCCGGGTTCAGCAGC
>NZ_CAJNKE010000964.1 GCF_905232215.1 Burkholderia sp. LMG 13014 | reverse complement strand
GACATCGACATCGACATCGACATCGACATCGACATCGACATCGACATCGACATCGACACAATCACCGGCACCGGCACCGGCATGGCGGCCGCTGCGCATTGCGAAGATCGTCGACGAAGCGCGCGCGATCCGCTCGTTCCATTTCGAACCGGCGGACGGCGGCGCGTTGCCCGCCTACGAAGCCGGGCAGCACCTGACGCTGCGCGTCGCGCTGCCGGGCAGCGATTCGCCGGCGATCCGCAGCTACACGCTTTCCGATGCACCGGGCGGCGCGCATTACCGGATCACCGTGAAGCGCGAAGGGCGCGTATCGACGTGGCTGCACGATCAAGCGCAAACGGGCATGACGCTCGACGTGCAGATGCCGCGCGGCCGCTTCACGTTCGACCTCGCGAGCCCGCGCCCGGCCGTGCTCGTGTCGGCCGGCATCGGCATCACGCCGATGGTCGCGATGCTGCGCCGCGCGCTGGCCGACGATCAATCGTCACGCCGCGTGGTGTTCGTGCACGGTGCGCGCGAAGCGGCTGACCGGCCGTTCGCGGCGGAGCTGGCGCGCATCGCGGCCGATGACGAGCGGTTGTCGCTTGACTGGTTCGACAGTCATCCTCACGAAGGCTCGGCAGCACATGCGGGCCGCATCGACATCGCGCAACTGAAGCGGATCCTTTCGTTCGACGATTACGATTTCTATCTGTGCGGGCCGTCAGCGTTCATGCGCGACTTGTACGACGGACTGCGCGCGCTGAACGTGCCGGACGAACGCATCCGTTTCGAAGCATTCGGGCCGTCGAGCGTGGCGCGCAGCGCGACCCGCGCGGCCGCAGCGCCGGCGGTGGCGAGCGTGCCGATCGTAATCCGGCACACGGGCCACGAAGCCGCGTGGACGCCCGCCGACGGCACCTTGCTCGAATTCGCGGAGGGGCAGCGCGTGGACGTGCCGTCCGAATGCCGCTCCGGGTCGTGCGGCACGTGCGCGACGCGTGTGCTGTCCGGTGCGGTCGACTACGAGCAGGCGCCCGATGCACCGGTTGAACCGGGTTGTGCGCTGCTGTGCGTCGCGCGGCCTGCACAAGGGTCGGAACCGCTCGTGCTCGACCGCTGACGCACCCTGCGACATGCCGCCGCAGATGGCCTGCTGCGCGAAAAGCACACGCAACTGCTTCTTTTTCCGGATGCCGGTCGGATCGACGATAGCGTCAACCGATAGATGAAAGGAGCGCAATCATGAAACTGCTCGGCATGATCAAACTGGTCCTGTGGAGTTTCTTCGGCGTACGCAACAGCAAGGCGCACGCAACCGATCTCGCGAACGCCAACTTCACGATGCTGCCGTTCGTGGCGATCATCCTCGCGGTGCTCGTCGGCGCGGTCATCTACGGCGTCGTGCACCTGGTCGTCGATCCGACCGTGACGATGCAGGGGTTCTGAGCGTCGCGCGTGGCGCCCCCCGTACCCCGGGGGGCCGCC
>NZ_CAJNKE010000963.1 GCF_905232215.1 Burkholderia sp. LMG 13014 | reverse complement strand
ATTCGCCGGCGGCCGTCGGCCATAACCGGCAGATCGTCATGCGCGCGCCGCTCGCGACTGAAGGCGACCGCGTCGCGGTGCTCGCACTCGACGCCGCGCTCAAGCAGATCGTCTGACAAGTCCCGCGCACGGCGTGCGGGCGACAAGGAGGCGTGATGATCGTCCGTTGGTTGCTGGCTGCCGTTCACCTGAGTGCGTTCGGCGTCGCATTCGCCGCGATCGCGGGGCGCAACCGCGCGCTGCGTCGGCTCATCGCGTCGGTGCAGGCGGCCGACTTGCCTGGCGTCTTCAAGGCGGATGCTGCGTGGGGGCTGTCGGCGCTGGTGCTGATCGTGACGGGCCTGATGCGCGCGTTCGGCGGTTTCGAGAAAGGCACCGCGTACTACCTGCACGAACCGCTCTTTCATCTGAAGATGACCGCGCTCGTGCTGATCCTGCTGCTCGAGGTCGTGCCGATGCTCGGGTTGATCCGGTGGCGCGTCGCCGCGCGGCAGCAGCAGATGCCCGATCTCGGCCGTGCGCGCACCTATGTGCGGATCGGCCATTGGCAGGCGGTGCTCGTGATCGTCATCGTGTTCGCCGCGTCGGGGATGGCGCGGGGGATTGGGGTGGCCGGCTAGGCATGGCCGGGTAGTTGAGGCCGGCTAGGCCTGGTCGGGTAGGCGCGGCCTGACAGATACGGCCTGGGCGAGGCCGGCCAAGCCCGCCATCGCTACCGCCACCCTCATACGGATCCCGTTCGACGCGCGCAGCGTCTTCCTCCTGGCATCCCTCAGACCGGCAGCAGGCCGCATCGCTTCTCTCGATTCCGGCTCGACCGGGCGATCCTGCCGCCCGGTCCGTCGCACGCTCAGCGCACGAGGCAGGGGCGCTTGTTGTTGAAGGTCCACCCCGGAATCAGGTACTGCATCGCTGCCGCGTCGTCGCGGGCACCGAGTCCGTGCTGCTGGTACAGCTCGTGCGCGACCGCAACGGCATCCATGTCGATCTCGATGCCGAGCCCCGGCCGCTTCGGCACCTCCACCAGCCCGTTCTCGATCTTCAGCGGTTCGCGCGTCAGCCGCTCGCCGTCCTGCCAGATCCAGTGCGTGTCGATCGCGGTGACCTGGCCCGGCGCGGCGGCCGCGACATGCGTGAACATCGCGAGCGACACGTCGAAGTGATTGTTCGAGTGCGAGCCCCACGTGAGGCCCCAGTCGCGACACATCTGCGCGACGCGCACCGAACCCTGCATCGTCCAGAAGTGCGGATCGGCGAGCGGGATGTCGACCGCCTGCAACTGCACCGCGTGACCCATTTGCCGCCAGTCGGTCGCAATCATGTTGGTGGCCGTCGGCAGCCCGGTCGCGCGGCGGAATTCGGCCATCACCTCGCGGCCCGAATAGCCGTTCTCCGCGCCGCACGGATCTTCCGCGTACGCGAGCACGTGATGCTGGTCGCGGCACAGCCGCACCGCCTCGTCGAGCGACC
>NZ_CAJNKE010000962.1 GCF_905232215.1 Burkholderia sp. LMG 13014 | reverse complement strand
CGACGCGGCGCGCGGCTTCTCGCGTCGCTTCTTCGAACGCGCGCTGGAACGCGAGCTACTGCTGCGCCCGATCGGCACGACCGTGTACCTGATGCCGCCGTACGTGATGAGCGACGACGACATCGCGTGGCTTGCGCAATGCACGCGCGACACGCTCGATGCGACGCTGGAGGAAATCGCACGATGACCAACCCGCTGCTCGATACCCTGCAACGCGGCCTCGCCGATCTCGACGCGCAAGGGCTGCGCCGCGTGCGCCGCACCGCCGACACCGCGTGCGACGCACGCATGACCGTCGACGGCCGCGAGATCGTCGGCTTCGCGAGCAACGACTATCTCGGCCTCGCCGCGCATCCGGCGCTCGTCGCCGCGTTCGCCGAAGGCGCGCAGCGCTACGGCTCCGGCAGCGGCGGCTCGCACCTGCTCGGCGGTCATTCGCGTGCGCACGCGACGCTCGAAGAAGAACTCGCGGCCTTCTCGGGCGGCTTCTCCGACGCACCGCGCGCGCTGTACTTCAGCACCGGCTACATGGCGAACCTCGCCGCAATGACGGCACTGACCGGCAAGGGCGCGACGATCTTCTCCGACGCACTGAACCACGCGTCGCTGATCGACGGCATGCGGCTGTCGCGCGCGAACGTCCAGGTCTATCCGCATGCGGACACGGCCGCGCTCGCCGCGCTGCTCGACGCATCGGATGCCGAAACGAAGCTGATCGTCAGCGACACCGTGTTCAGCATGGACGGCGACCTCGCGCCGCTCGCCGAACTCGTCGCGCTGGCCGAACGCCACGGCGCGTGGCTCGTCGTCGACGACGCGCATGGCTTCGGTGTGCTCGGCCCACAGGGCCGCGGCGCGCTCGCGGCCGCCGCGCTGCGTTCGCCGCATCTCGTGTATGTCGGCACGCTCGGCAAGGCCGCCGGCGTCGCGGGCGCATTCGTGATCGCGCACGAGACCGTGATCGAATGGATGATCCAGCGCGCGCGCAGCTACATCTTCACGACGGCCGCGCCGCCGGCCGTCGCGCACGCGGTATCGGCCAGCCTCAAAGTGATCGCAGGCGACGAAGGCGACGCGCGCCGCGCGCATCTCGCCGCGCTGATCGAGCGCACGCGCGCGCTGCTGCACAAGACGCGCTGGCAGCCGGTCGATTCGCACACGGCCGTGCAGCCGCTCGTGATCGGCAGCAACGACGCGACGCTCGCGGCGATGCGCGCGCTCGACGCGCACGGCCTGTGGGTGCCCGCGATCCGGCCGCCGACGGTGCCCGTCGGCACGTCGCGGCTGCGCGTGTCGCTGTCGGCCGCACATTCGTTCGACGATCTCGCGCGGCTCGAAGCCGCGCTGATCGAAGCCAGCGACGCGGCTGCAGCCTCCGTTGACGCGGCCCCGCGGGAGACTGCAGCATGACCGCCCCGCTCTCGCTGTTCGTCACCGGCACCGACACCGAAATCGGCAAGACCTTCGTGTC
>NZ_CAJNKE010000961.1 GCF_905232215.1 Burkholderia sp. LMG 13014 | reverse complement strand
GCGCCGACGAGCGCGTTGATCGCCTGCTCGCGGTTCGCGTCGGGCAGCACGACGGCGTGGTTCTTCGCGCCCATCATCGACTGCACGCGCTTGCCGTTCGCGCTGCCGAGGTTGTACACGTGCGTGCCGACCGCCGTCGAACCGACGAACGAGATCGCCTTCACGAGCGGATGCGTGCAGATCGCGTCGACAACTTCCTTGCCGCCGTGCACGACGTTCAGTACCCCTTTCGGTACGCCGGCCTCGACCGCGAGCTCGACGAGCTGCATCGTGGACAGCGGATCCTGTTCCGACGGCTTCAGCACGAACGTGTTGCCGCACACGATCGCCATCGGGAACATCCACAGCGGAATCATCGCGGGGAAGTTGAACGGCGTGATGCCAGCGCACACGCCGAGCGGCTGGCGCAGCGTGTAGGTATCGACGCCACCCGCGACGTTCTCCGCGAATTCGCCGAGCTGCAGCGAACCGATCGAGCATGCGTGCTCGACCACTTCGAGGCCGCGGAAGATGTCGCCTTCGGCATCGGGAATCGTCTTGCCCTGCTCGGCCGTCAGCGTCTTCGCGATGCGCTGCTGGTTCGTGCGCACGAGATCCTGGAACTTCAGCATGATGCGCATGCGCGCGGCGATCGGCGTGTTCTTCCACGTCGCGTAGGCGGTGTGCGCAGCCTGCACGGCCGCGTCGACTTCCGCGACGGTCGCGAACGGCACGCGTGCGAGCACCTGCTGCGTCGCCGGGTTGACGATGTCGCGCCACTCGTTCGTGGCGGACTCGACGAAGTCGCCGTCGATCAGCAGCTTGACCGTCGGCACGTCTTTCGAATTCGCGTTCATCGATCCAATCTCCTGGCAGAGGGCCGCGAAGCGCGATAGCGCCCGCGCGGCCGGTTCAGTTCGGCTGCGGGCGGCGGCCGCGACATGCGGCGCGCGCGGCCCGCGGTCACGTCACTTCAATTCAGCGGCAAAATCTTCTTCCCAGTATTCGCCGGGCATCCGCGCGGACGCATCGTCGCCGCGCTCGATCTCGCGGCGGCGCAACTCGACGCGGCGGATCTTCCCCGAGATCGTCTTCGGCAGCTCCGCGAACTGCAGGCGGCGGATCCGCTTGTACGGCGCGAGCTTTTCGCGCGAGAAACGGAAGATCTCCAGTGCCAGCGCCGGGCTTTCCTCATAGCCCTGCCGCAGCATGATGAAGGTCTTCGGCACCGCCAGCCGCACGGGGTCGGGGCTCGGCACGACGGCCGCCTCGGCGATCGCCGGATGCTCGATCAGCACGCTCTCGAGTTCGAACGGGCTCAGCCGGTAGTCGGACGACTTGAACACGTCGTCCGCGCGGCCGATGTACACGTAGTAACCGTCGTCGCCGCGCATCGCGATGTCCGACGTGCGGTAGTGGCCGTCGCGCATCGCGTAGGCCGTCGCGTCGGGATTGTTCGCATAGCCTTTCATCAGCCCGACCGGGCGCGCGAC
>NZ_CAJNKE010000960.1 GCF_905232215.1 Burkholderia sp. LMG 13014 | reverse complement strand
CGGCAGCGTGATCTGCACGAACGCCTTCCACGGCTTGGCACCCAGGTCATACGCGGCTTCGAGCAGGCGCAGGTCCATCTTCACGAGGTGCGCGTACAGCGGCATCACGAGGAACGGCAGGTACGAATACACCATCCCGATGTACACCGCGTAGTTGGTGCGATACAGCTCGATCGGCGTATGGGTCAGGCCGATCCACATCAGGAAGTCGTTCAGCAGCCCGTTGTTCTTCAGGATGCCGATCCACGCGTACACGCGGATCAGGAACGACGTCCAGAACGGCAGCATCACGCCCATCATCAGCAGGTTGCGGGTCGCCGGGTTCGAGCGCGCGATGTAGTACGCCATCGGATAGCCGATCAGCAAACACAGCAGCGTCGTGATCGCGGCCACCCACACCGAGTTCACGTAGGTCGCGAAATACAGGCTGTCCGTGAACAGGAACGCGTAGTGCGACAGGTTCAGCGCGACGTGCACGACGCCGTCGGTGTACGACGCGAGCTCCGTGTACGGCGGGATGCCGAGCTGCAGCTCCGCGAAACTGATCTTGACGACCAGCACGAACGGCACGAGGAAGAACAGCACGAGCCACGTGAACGGCCCGGCGACGACCGCGGTGGCGCCCGTCAGGTTGAAGCGCCGCACCGGCCACTCGAGCAGGGACTTGAACGTGGTCATGACGTCAGCACCACGCCTGCCGTCGCGCTCCAGCGCACGTAGATCTCGTCGCCGAGCGCCGGCGTGTCGAGCTCGGAAATCGCGAGGCTCGACACGTTCGCGATCACCGTCTTGCCCGCGTCGAGCTTCACGTGATACAGCGAATAGCCGCCCATGTACGCGACGTTGCTGATCCGCCCGCGCGCCCAGTTGAACGCGCCTTCGGGCGGCTTGCGCGTGAGCGCGATCCGTTCGGGGCGCACCGATACCGTGACCGGCATCCCGAGCGGGCCCGAGATCCCGTGGCTCACGTACAGCCGGCTCGGCAGCTCCGGCGATTCGATGTACACGTGGTCGGGTTCGTCCTCGACGGTCACGCCTTCGAACAGGTTCGTCGAGCCGATGAATTCGGCCGAGAAGCGGCTGTTCGGATATTCGTACACTTCGTTCGGCGAGCCGATCTGCACGATCTGCCCTTCGCTCATCACCGCGAGGCGATTCGCCATCGTCATCGCTTCTTCCTGGTCGTGCGTGACCATGATGCAGGTGACGCCGACCTTGTTCAGGATGTTGACGAGCTCGATCTGCGTGCGCTGGCGGATCTGCTTGTCGAGCGCGGACATCGGCTCGTCGAGCAGCAGCAGCTTCGGCCGCTTGACCAGCGAGCGCGCGAGCGCGACGCGCTGCTGCTGGCCGCCCGACAGCTGATGCGGCTTGCGCTTCGCGTACTTGCTCATCTGCACGAGTTCGAGCGCCGATGCGACGCGCTCCTTCAGCTCGGCCTTCGGCGTGCCTTCCTGCTTCAGGCCGAACGC
>NZ_CAJNKE010000959.1 GCF_905232215.1 Burkholderia sp. LMG 13014 | reverse complement strand
AATTGAAGTGGCTGATGGCCGCGTTCGCCGACGTCTACGTGCTGCTGCATACGTACGCCGCCTATTTCACCACCGTTCCGGAGCGCGCCCGCGATGCTCAGTGAATTCCCGCTGGCCGGCATCTACCTGCCGCCGTTCTTCGTCTATGCGTGCGCAACCGTGCCGCTCTACATGGCCGTGCGCGCGCTGCTCGCCCGGCTCGGCGTGCTGCGCCGCGTGTGGCATCCGGCGTTGTTCGAGTTCGCGATTTCGCTCGTGCTGGTCGCCACGCTGATCCTCACCTTCTAGCCCCCGTCGGAACGTATCGCGTCATGTCGCTCAAACCCCTCACCCGCTCCCTGCTGACACTCGCCACGGTGACCGTCGCGAGCGTGCTGGTCGCCGCACTCTGGCATGCATACGTCCTCGCGCCGTGGACGCGCGACGCGCGCGTGAGCGCGCACGTCGTGCGGATCGCGCCCGAAGTGTCGGGCACGGTCGTCGAAGTCGCGGTGATCGACAACCAGCGCGTCGCGAAAGGCGACGTGCTGTACCGGATCGACCCGCAGCGCTTCGCGCTGGCGGTGGCGCAGGCGGAAGCGCAGGTCGCCGCGACCGCCGAGACGATGCGCCAGAAGCACGACGAAGCGCAGCGGCGAGCCGGCCTCGACGATCTGGTGCCGCGCGAGGACATCCAGCGCTCGGGCCGTGCGGTGGCGATCGCGCAGGCCGAGCACCGCAAGGCGCTGGCCGCGCTCGACGTCGCGAAGCTCGACCTCGAACGCACGACATTGCGCTCGCCGGTCGACGGCTACGTGACGCAGCTGCGCCTGCGTCACGGCGACTACGCGGTCGAGGGCAAGCCCGGTATCTCGGTGCTCGACGCGCACAGCTTCTGGATCACCGGCTATTTCGAGGAAACCAAGCTGCGCCGCATCGCGACGGGTGCGCCCGCAACGATCCGGCTGATGGGCTTCGATCCGCTGCTGAGCGGGCACGTGACGAGCATCGGCCGCGGCATCGCGGACGAGAACGGCACGCTCGACGAGCTCGGCCTGCCGGCCGTCAATCCGACCTTCAGCTGGGTGCGGCTCGCACAACGCATTCCGGTGCGCATCGAGATCGACCAAGTGCCGGCCGGCGTACTGCTGGCGGCAGGCATGACGTGCAGCGTCGAAGTCGGTGAACGCGGGCGCGAGCGCACGCCGCGCGGCCGGCTCGCGTCGTGGCTGCACGCGTGGATGTAAAGGAGGCGACGATGCGATGCCCGCTCCTGCCTTTGCACGCGACGCGCTACGTGCGCGCCTTCGCCACCGCCTGCACGTGCGCGCTGGCCGCGTGCACGACGGTCGGCCCCGATTACGTGGCGCCGCAGCCCGCGCATCCGCCCGGCTGGATCGCGCCGCGCGACACGGTGCCGGCCGATCCCGCGCAGTTGCAGGACTGGTGGCGCGCGTTCGGCGATGCGCAGCTCGATGCGCTGGTCGGTCAGGCGATCGC
>NZ_CAJNKE010000958.1 GCF_905232215.1 Burkholderia sp. LMG 13014 | reverse complement strand
ATCGCGCCGTGGAACGTGCCGGTCGTGCTGCTGCTTCTGAAGGTCGCGCCCGCGTTGCACGCGGGCAACACGGTTGTCGCGAAACCGTCGGAACACACGCCGCTGTCGACGCTGCGCGTCGCGTCGATTCTCGGTCCCGCCTTCCCGCCCGGCGTGCTGAACGTGATCGCCGGGCCTGGCTCGACCGGCGCCCGGTTGGCGGCGCATCCGCAAGTCCGGCTCGTCACCTTCACCGGCAGCGTCGCCACCGGCAAGCGGCTGTATGCGTCCGGCGCGGACGACGTGAAACGGCTCACGCTCGAACTCGGCGGCAACGACGCGGCGATCGTGCTCGACGACGCGGATCCGCAAGCGATCGCCGAGCCGCTCTTCTGGGGCGCATTCTGGAACAGCGGCCAGGTCTGTTTCGCGATCAAGCGGCTGTACGTGCACGAGCGCGTATTCGAACCGCTGCTGGCCGCGCTCGTCGCGCGCGCGCAACGCACCGTTGTCGGACCCGGGCTCGAACCGGCGAGCGAACTCGGGCCGTTGACGACGCGCGAGCAGTTCGACCGCGTGCAGGCGCTCGTCGACCACGCGCGGGCGCGCGGCGCCCGTATCCACGCCGGCGGCGTACCGCTCGAACGCGCGGGCTTCTTCTATCCGCCGACGCTCGTCACGCACGTCGGCATCGGCGATGCGCTCGTCGACGAAGAACAGTTCGGCCCCGTGCTGCCGCTGATTCCATTCCACGATCCGGAAGACGCGATCGCGGCCGCGAACGCGAGCCGCTACGGGCTCGGCGCGTCGGTGTGGTCGCGCTCCGTCGACCGCGCGCTTGCGGTCGCACGGCGGCTCGAAGCGGGCCTCGTGTGGGTCAATCAGCATGGCGAAATCCTGCCGGGCGCCCCGAAGGGCGGCCACAAGTGGAGCGGCCTCGGATACGAAGGCGGCGCGCGCGGCTACGACCAGTTCAGCGAACTGCAGGTCGTCAACGTCGCGCGCGGATGAGCGCGCGACACCCTTTCCGGAGAACAACGATGTCACATCAATCCCAACCGGCGCGCGGCAACGGATGGTCCGTCGCGCTCGTGCTGACGTTCGCGGTGCTGATCGCCGCATGCCACGGCAAGACGATCGTCCTCGTCACCGATATCGCGCACGCGTATCACGTCAGCCCCGCGCACGCGAGCTGGGTCGTGTCGGCCGTCGCGGTGGTCGCAGCCATCGGCTCGCCGTTCGTCAACTGGGCCGTTGCCGAGATCGGCGAGCGGCGCGCGATCGCGTTCGGGCTCGTCGTCGCGGCGCTCTGCAGTTTCGCGGAAAGCCGCGCGAACGACTTTTCGACGCTCGTCGCGCTGCGCGTCGTCGAGGGCGTCGGCTACATCAGCGTCGTGCTCGCCGCGCTCGCGCTGCTGATTCACCTGACCGCCGGCCGGCAACGCACGACCGCACTCGCATTCTGGTCGGTCGCGTCGCCGCTCGGCGGCGCGCTCGCGATCTTC
>NZ_CAJNKE010000957.1 GCF_905232215.1 Burkholderia sp. LMG 13014 | reverse complement strand
CGGCCGCATGCTCGACGCGCTGTGCGAACTGCTCGAATGCTGCGCGTTCTCGCACCGGCGTCCGCCGTTCGGCATCGCGTCGATCGTCGTCGACGGCGAAACGGTGCCGATCGTCGAGGAGGCCGCCGCGGCAACGCCGTTCGGCACGCTGCTGCATTTCCGCAAGGCGCTGCCTGTTGCGCGCCAGCCGCGCGTGCTGATCGTTGCGCCGATGTCCGGGCATTTCGCGACGCTGTTGCGCGGCACCGTGCATACGATGCTGGCCGACCACGACGTGTACATCACCGACTGGCACAACCCGCGCGACATCCCGCTGACGGCCGGACGATTCGGCTTCGACGAATACGTGATGCACGTGATCGACTTCATCCACCAGATCGGCCCGGACGCGCATGTGCTCGCGATCTGCCAGCCGACCGTCGCCGCGCTCGCGGCGGTCGCGCTGATGGCCGCCGGCGGCGATCCGGCGCAGCCCGCGAGCCTGACGCTGATGGCGGGGCCGATCGACTGCCGCGTGAATCCGACTAAGGTCAACGCGCTCGCGACGAGCCAGCCGATCGAATGGTTCGCGCGGAACCTGATCAGCGTCGTGCCGGCGGGCTTCGTCGGGGCGCAGCGCTGCGTGTATCCGGGCTTCGTGCAGGTCGGCGCGTTCATGTCGATGAATCCGGATCGCCATGCGACATCGTTCGCCGACATGTACTACGAGCGCGCAAAAGGCGATCCGGCGAAAGCCGACACGCTGCGGCACTTCTACGACGAATACTTCGCCACCGCCGATCTCACTGCCGAGTTCTATCTGGAAACGGTCGAGAAGGTGTTCCAGCAATACGCGCTCGCGCGTGGCGAGCTGACGGTCGGCGACCGGCTCGTCGAACCGGCGGCGATTCATCGCACCGCACTGCTGACGATCGAAGGCGAGAAGGACGATATCTGCGCAGTGGGCCAGACGGTGGCCGCGCAGGAGCTGTGTTCGGGGTTACCACCGTATCTGAAGACGCACCACGTGCAGACTGGAGCGGGCCACTACGGTGTGTTCAACGGCAGCCGATGGGAAACGCAGATCTATCCGATCGTGCGGGCGACGATCCATGACAACGAGCCGTACGATCGCACCGCGGGTGCGGAAGGCAACGCGGACGGCACGCACTACGTGACGCTGCGCGCGCTGCTCGATGCCCGCGCAACCGCGCACGATGCCGCGACCGACACGCAATCGAATCACGCCCACTGAAGCCGGACGGCACTGAAAATGAAACGCCCCGCCGGGGATGGCGGGGCGTGAGGTGCAGCAGCGTGGACGACGCGCGAGGAAGCGGCTCGCGCGTCAGCCTGCGTTACGAACAGGCCTTGCCGTGCGACGCGTGGTAGCCCTTTGCCTTCGCGTCGGCTTCCGACATGTAGCTGCCGTGCTTCGTCTTGCCGTAGTACTTGTCGGTCGAGCAGTGATAGACCTTCGTGCTGTCGTTGGCCCACACCTTGCCCGCG
>NZ_CAJNKE010000956.1 GCF_905232215.1 Burkholderia sp. LMG 13014 | reverse complement strand
CCGCGCGAGCGACGCGTCGCGCGTGCGATTCACCTCGCCCGCCAGCTCGAACAGCGTGGCCACCGCGACCGGCGTATTGAAGTCGTCGTTCATCGCGGCCGCGAAACGCTGCGCGTGCGGCTCGTTCCAGTCGAGCGCGAGCGTGTCGGCTTCGACATCCTTCAGCGCGGTATAGAGGCGCGTGAGCGACGCGCGCGCATCGTCGAGATGCACGTCGCTGTAATTGAGCGGCGAACGGTAGTGCGTGCGCACGATGAAGAAGCGCATGACTTCCGCGTCGTAGCGCTCGAGCACTTCGCGGATCGTGAAGAAGTTGCCGAGCGATTTCGACATCTTCTCGTTGTCGACCTGCACGAAGCCGTTGTGCATCCAGTAATTGACAAACGTCTGGCCGGTCGCGCCTTCGCTCTGCGCGATCTCGTTCTCGTGGTGCGGGAATTGCAGATCCTGCCCGCCACCGTGAATGTCGAAATGCTCGCCGAGCAGCGTGCAGCCCATTGCCGAGCACTCGATGTGCCAGCCCGGGCGACCCATCCCGTACTTCGACGCCCACGACGTGCCTTCCGGATCTTCCGGCTTCGCGCGCTTCCACAGCACGAAATCGAGCGGATCTTCCTTCGCGTCGTTCGCGGCGACGCGCTCGCCCGCGCGCAGATCGTCGAGCGACTTGCCCGACAGCTTCCCGTAGTTCGCGAACTTGCGCACCGAGTAATTGACGTCGCCGTCGGTCGCCTGGTATGCGTAGCCGTTCGTCTCGAGCGCCTCGATCATGCCGAGCATCTGCGGAATGAACTCGGTCGCGCGCGGCTCGATGTCGGGCCGCTGGATGCCGAGCGCGCTTTCGTCGTCGTGCATCGCGCCGATGAACCGGTCGGTCAGCGACTTGATCGTCTCGCCGTTCTCGACCGCGCGGCGGATGATCTTGTCGTCGATGTCGGTGATGTTGCGCACATACGTGACCCGGTAACCGATCGCACGCAACCAGCGCTGGACGAGGTCGAACACGACCAGCATGCGCGCGTGGCCCACGTGACAATAGTCGTATACGGTGATTCCGCATACGTACATCCGCACTTCGCCGGACTGGCGCGGCACGAAAACTTGCTTGTCACGCGCGAGCGTGTTGTAGATGCGCAGTGATTCCATAGAGATGAACCGTGAGCCGAAGGAAACCGCCCTGGCGAAGCTCGCCCAGCATGCGAAACGGACGGACCATCTGCTGCGGCGCAAGGCCGAGCGTCCTCGATATCACATGGGGCGGTCAGGCTGCAAGCACAGCGGTGACGGCCACGAGAGGCTAAGAAAGACTGTCTGCCGCTCGCCGGAACGCGCAGACGTTTTGTTAGAATGGCTCGGAGTATAACATTCCGATTTACGCCTATGAAACCTCATCGCGGCCGCGCGCAGAGCGCTGCGACCCTCGTTGCGACCACCGTCATGGGCGTCGCGCTGACGCTTTTCGCGGCCCCCGCGGCGCATGCGCAGAAAGCCC
>NZ_CAJNKE010000955.1 GCF_905232215.1 Burkholderia sp. LMG 13014 | reverse complement strand
CGCAAGCGTGCGTCAGCCGATGGTGACGCACGCCGTGAGCCGGTAAGCGGGGAAGCAAGCAACTGGCATTGCTACACCCTCAACCGCTCGCCCACCCACCGATACCAATCAACTCGACACATACCTCGACGGCAGCGCCGGTGCATCCGCCGGAATCGTGACGAGCGACGTGTTCAGCCAGCCCTGCGGCGAGCCATTCGACTGCGCGTACGCGCCGACGTACGGCATCATCCGCGTCGTCTGGTAGACCTGCGGCGTCCACCCGGCGGGCGCGAGGAAGATCGACGTCGCGCGCTTTTCGCTATATGCGGATGCCCCATACGTCGAGATGTTCCACAGCGTCTGCTGATACGTCGCATAGTCGGCGTTGTGCCGCGACCCGCCGGCCTGCCAGCCTTCGAGCTGGATGAACGTGTTGTACGTGCCGGCGCCCGCGAGCAGATTGTTCACCGTGCGCCCATACAGGAACGACAGGATCAGCCCGCAGTTCGCTGGCGCGAAATCGCTGCCGACGCTCAGGTAATAGCGGCCCGTCGTGTTCAAAACCGACGCGTAATGCGAGTTGCCGATATCCGTCGACGTCGTCAGCCCGCTTGCACCCATGAAGCTGTCGAACGCCTGCATCGTGACGCCCGCCGGCAGGTCGCTCGTCGCGCTGATCGCGACGATATGCGAACCGGCCGCCAGCAGCGTGAGGAACGCGGACAACGTGGCCGTGTTCCAGTTGCCCTGCGCATCGACGAACGGAAACGCGCGATAACCCGTCAGCGCGAACACCGCCGGATCGGTGCCGGCCTGCCACGCGATCTGCGGCACCCACATCGTCAGCGGGCCGGCGTTCGATGCGCCGGACACGTACTGGTTCAGCGCATCGATGAGCTGCGCATCGGCTGCGGGCAGCACGCCATACGCCGCGCCGTTTTGCCAGCGCTGTACCCATTGGGCGACGAAGCCCGCGAGCTGGCCGCCGGTGAAGTCGGCGGGCGGCACGTAGCCGAGCGGGCCCGTGCTTTGGTACGCGGACTGGATGGCCGCGGCCGTGCGCACGTTGCTGCCGAACATGCTGTTTGCGAAATCCTGGCAGTTGTTGGCCGGCGGCGTTGCGAGCTGCGCAAGCGGGACGACCCATGCGCCGTTCGCGGTTGCGACACCGCGATACAGCGTGAGATTCGCGACCGAGTCGTGACCGGGAAACGTGGCGGCGTCGGCGCCCGACACGTAGCCGGCCGACGGCATGACGCTCACGGTGGTCGGTTGCGACCCGAACGGATGCGTGTACGCGATCGCAAACGACGCGTCGCCGCCGGCCAGGCTGAACGATCCCGTGCAATCGCCCCAGCTGTTCGACGCGCTGACAGCGGTCGATTGCCCGGTCGCGATCTGCGCTTGCGACGCCTGCGGCAGCGAGCCGCTCTGGCGTGCCGCATTACTGTACGCGAGCGTCGTCGACGGGATCGCATTGACCACGTTGATCGTGATCGAGCGGTCGGCGATCCCGTAG
>NZ_CAJNKE010000954.1 GCF_905232215.1 Burkholderia sp. LMG 13014 | reverse complement strand
GCCCATGTCTCGGGGGCGCGTCTTTGTGAATAACAGCCTGTACTCCCCCCGCGCCCCGGGGGGGCCCCGCGGCGCACCCGTTCAGAACGTGTGATTCATCGCGACGCGCGCGACGAGCTGGTGCCCGTTCGACGACGCGCCGGGTGAACCGGGCACGAGCCCGCCGTCTAGCGGCGTGCCGGTCGCGCTGCCGCCCACCTGTTGATACGCGACCTGCGTATAGACCGATGTGCGCTTCGACAGCAGGTACTGCGCCATCGCGCCGAACTGGTTCCAGTGCAGCGAGGACTTCGCGCCGGCCCGATCGAGGCCGCCGCGCGTGTACGTGTACATGCCGCCGACGAGGAAGGCCGGCGTCACGTTGTACTTCGCGTTGACTTCAAAGTTGTCGAACGTGAGCCGCGCATTCGCGAGGCCGAGACTGCCCGCATAGATCGACGCGTCGGGCTGGCCGACGTTCACGTGCGAATAGACCGCACCCAGCGTCGCGGGCCCGATCCCGTAGTTCACGCCAATCCCGTAGATCTTCTGGTTGCCTGCGACGAAATCCGTGTCGTCCGGCGTCAGTGCGCCGCCCGCCGTGGTGCCGGGGTTCGACATGTTTTCGTAGACGGCGGCGACCGACAGCGTCTGGTAGGCGTAATTCAGGCCGACGCCGAGCATCCGGTTCTGCGCGAAGCCGCCGGCCAGGTTGCTCAGCCCATACATGACCGTGCCGGAAAAGCCGCCGAACGTGGGGCTCGTGTACTTCGCCGCGTTGTTCGCGTGGAACGACGCATCGGTGTTGTCGTTGTCGAGCGGATGCGAGAACAGGAAGCCCGCCCAGCTGCCGTTGGCGGTCAGCGGCCCGATCGTGTCGGCGACGGTATCGAACTGGCGGCCGAGCGTCAGCGTGCCGAGCCGGTCCGATTGCAGCCCGACATACGACTGGTAGCCGAACAAACGGCCGCCGTAGCCGAGCTGGCCGCTTTCGACCAGGAAGCCGCTCTCGAGGTCGAAGATCGCGCGCAGCCCGCCGCCGAGATCCTCGTTGCCCTTGATGCCCCAGCGGCTCGTCGCGAGATCGCCGCTCGCCATCTGCCATGACGACTTGCCGCCGACATTGCTCGTGTAGTTGATGCCTTCGTCGAGGATGCCGAACATCAGGACGGAGCTCTGCGCATGCGCGTTCGAAAAACAGATAAGGAATCCTGCTGAAAGGATGAAGCTTGATTTTTTCATGTGGGGTGCGGGCTCGAAAGGTGAAACGGTCGATGGTCCGGCGCGCGGCGTAAGCGGCGCGTGACCTTCGATAAGCAGATGGCATGCCATCTGCCCGCTTCAAGACCGCAATGCGCCGGTTGGGTTCCATTTCATGGTGCGTGGCCATCGAATCGGGCTTGATCGCGCGCAAATCACGTAGCAATTCGCATCGCGTGTCGCATGTTGCGTCTCAGATTGAGACGGGCGGCGATGCGGAATCGTGCGGGCGCAAAGGCGCGTGCCGCGATGCGTGAGTCGCG
>NZ_CAJNKE010000953.1 GCF_905232215.1 Burkholderia sp. LMG 13014 | reverse complement strand
CGAGCGGATGCGGCGACAGGATCGCATTGCCGTGCCGCCACGACGGCTTGAACACGTTCGGCCCGAGCGCGATCTGCCAGTCGAGCGCATGCGCGATCTCGGTGGCCTGGCAGTGCCATACGTCGTCGACCGCGTCGTCCATCGGCGCGCCGAAGCCGGGCGCGAGCACGGGGCGCGGCATGCGGCGCGCCATCGCTTCCTGCAGGAAATACACGTCGGCGTGCGTCGACTGCATCCAGTTGCGCATCGCGTTCCACGCGGTGAAGCCGAGCGGCGAGCGGCCCTTGTGCAGGTTCCAGCTCACCGCGGTGAGTTCGTCGGGCGCGGCGTGCGGTTCGGCGAACGGCAGGGACAGGGCGTCGGCGGACATGACGCTCAATCCTTCGCGACGTGCGCACGCACGCGGTACACGAGGTGCGGATGCTGTTCGACCAGCGTCCAGTCGGTCCACGCGTCGCTGCCGACCGACAGGCCGGGGTGACTCGCGACGATTTGCCGCGGCGATGCGGGCAGGCACGGATCGGCCGGCTTCGCGCCTTCGTCGTCGATCGTTTCCTGCACGTCGAGCGCGAGCGACACGGTGTTCGCGCCGGCATCGACGGTGAGCGGCGCGACCGTCACCGAGCGCGCGCGCTCGGTCGGCACGACACGCGCGGCATTGCCGCAGCCGACCGGCACGGCGGACGGATAGCGATGGGTATCGGTACGGGTCTGACCCACGGTGGTGCGCTGCTGGAACGTGTCGATGGTCTGACCGTCGCGCACCACCTGGATCTCCCATGCGACGGAAGCCGGTGCGGGGCTCTGCGCATGGGCGGCGAGCGCGACGCTCGCGAGCAGGACGGCCAGGCCGTGTTTCAGCATGAAACGTCTCCGGAAACGCGGAATAGCGGGGAACGGATGCACATCTTACGCCCGATCGTTTTCGATCGCGATGTGACAGGACGCGCCATCGCAGGTTCACCGCACGACGCGATCCTGTTCAAAAGGTAGGGCCGCGTCATGCGGTTTCAAGCGAAAAAGCGCGCGAACTCCGCGACGGGCGCGCGCTCGGTGACGAGGCGGTTCTCGATCGCGTCCGGGTCCGCATGGCCGAGCGACATCCCGCAGACCAGCTGCTCGTTGGCGGGAATGCCGAGGTGTTCGGCGACGATCCGGTGAAACGGCACGAACGCGGCCTGCGGGCAGGTATCGAGCCCGCGTGCGCGGGCGGCCGTCATCACGCCCTGCAGGAACATCCCGCAGTCGAGCCATGCACCGTGCGTCATCACGCGGTCGAGCGTGAAGAACAGTGCGACCGGTGCATCGAAGAAGCGGAAGTTGCGTGCGTGCTGCGCATGCATGCGCGCCTTCTCGTCGCGGCCGATGTTCAACAGGCCGTACAGGTCCCAGCCGACCTTGCGGCGCCGGTCGATATACGGCGACACCCATTCGCGCGGGTAGTAGTCGTACTCGGCGACGTATTTCTCGTCGCGCGCGGGATCGTCGTGGGCCGCGGTGAGCGCGGCGGCG
>NZ_CAJNKE010000952.1 GCF_905232215.1 Burkholderia sp. LMG 13014 | reverse complement strand
GTCGAACCCGCATTCGATACGAAGGTGGCCGTTCAGGCGACGGTGGCGTGACGTACCCAGGCTGATGCGCGACCGGTATAAACGCAACTAACGGCCGAGTCGCGCAACCTCCGCCAGCACCGCTGCGGTGCATACCCATATGAGCGGGATGTATTTCACTTCCCGCCGATCCTGTGACACCATTTGCCCCTTCCTGCGAGTCGGGGCATACCCGTATCGCGCCCCATTTCAGTCAAGCAAGAAAGCGAGAAACAGATGAAGCGTCGCAGTCTCCTGAAGGTATTTTCCGTGCTGGCTACCGGTGCAGCACTGACGCTGTCGGCAGGCGCGCACGCCGAAGACAAGGTGATCAAGGTCGGCACGGTGGCCGGTCCGGATTCGGAAGTGTGGCAGCTCGTGCAGAAGGTCGCGAAGGAGAAGGAAGGCCTGAACGTGAAGGTCGTCGAGTTCAACGACTACGTGCAGCCGAACGCGGCGCTCGACGCGGGCGACCTCGACGCGAACAGCTTCCAGCACCAGCCCTACCTCGACAGCCAGGTGAAGCAGCGCGGCTACAAGCTGGTCACCGCGGGCCTGACCTACATCTCGCCGATGGGCGTGTACTCGAAGAAGTTCAAGGCGCTGAAGGACCTGCCGCAAGGCGCGAAGGTCGCGGTGCCGAACGATCCGTCGAACGAGAACCGCGCGCTGCTGCTGCTGCAGACGCAGGGCCTGATCAAGCTGAAGGCCGGCGCGGGCACGGGCGGCAA
This sequence comes from Burkholderia sp. LMG 13014, assembly GCF_905232215.1. Classification (GTDB taxonomy): domain Bacteria; phylum Pseudomonadota; class Gammaproteobacteria; order Burkholderiales; family Burkholderiaceae; genus Burkholderia. The sequence continues at coordinate 764 of NZ_CAJNKE010000952.1, read as the reverse complement.
CAACGCGACGGTGCTCGACATCGCCGACAACCCGAAGAAGCTGAAGATCTCCGAACTCGACGCCGCGCAACTGCCGCGCGTGCTGTCGGACGTCGATGCGGCCGTGGTCAACACGAACTACGCGCTCGCCGCGAACCTGCAGCCGACCAAGGACGCAATCGCGCTCGAATCGCTGACGAGCCCGTACGCGAACGTGATCGCCGTGCGCGCGAAGGACAAGGACCAGCCGTGGGTGAAGAAGCTGGTCAAGGCGTACCAGTCGCCGGAAGTGAAGGAATTCATCAAGAAGCAGTTCAAGGGCTCGATGGTCGCGTCGTTCTGAACGCCGCACACCGGTTGTCCCGTTGAACGAAAAGGGCCTGCATCATGCAGGCCCTTTTTCATGGGCGCGGCCGGTCGACGGCCGCAGGGTGCATCGCGTTCAACGCCGGCTCACATCTCGCCGCGCCGCGAGCAGATCGACATGATCTGCTGGATCGCATAGTTGTCGCGCACGCCGGGCAGCGATTGCACGACGCACTCGTGAAAGCGCCGCTCGCGCGGCAGCAGCATCGCGTTGTTGCGATACAGCGCGTCGCAGGAGCGCTGGATCAGCTGGGCCGCCGCACCGTTGCGGCTTTCGCGCAGCGCATTGAGCATGCAGTCGTCGTATTGCGCACTGCCGTCGGTCAGCGCGAACGCCGCACCCGGCAGCGTCAGCGCGACGGCCGCGCATGCGATGGCTCGGATCCCCCGTTTCATGTGCTCTCCGATGGAGTGGACTG
>NZ_CAJNKE010000951.1 GCF_905232215.1 Burkholderia sp. LMG 13014 | reverse complement strand
GTCATTGGTCTTATTACATGTTTGTAATGTTAGGTGCAATTATAGACCGACGATGGAGAACGACGGCAGCCCGTTGGCGAGATGGACTTCGACGGTGACGTCCGGCGCGCGGCCGGAGGCGGGCGCGCGACTGCGCACCACGGCGAGCGACATGGCGAGGCTCCTGTAAACAAGACGGACGGGCGACGGCCGTTCGGGGCCGCATGCCGCGGGAATCGGAGAATCGGTGCGCGCTTGCCGGCGTGGCGCGGGGAAAGAACGAGGGACTGCGAAGAGCGGGGGGGCTGCGAAGAGCGAGGGACGGCGAAGAGCGAGGGACGGCGAAGAGCGAGGGACGGCGAAGAGCAATGAACAGCGAAGAGCGACGGACAGCGAAGAGCAGGGGGACTGCGGAGAACGACGGACGACGAAGAGCGGGGACGACTTCAGTGCTTCAGTGTGGCGGGCGCGAGCCGCACGAGGCGGCCCGCGCCCGGACCTTGCGGCCGGGTAGGGCGTCAGGCTTGCGGCGCGGCGAGCTTCTGCTCAAGTTCCGCGACGCGCTTTTCGAGTTCCTCGAGGCGCACGCGGGTGCGGGCGAGCACCTGTGCCTGCGTGTCGAATTCCTCGCGCGTGACGAGATCGAGTTTCGAGAAGCCTTGCGACAGCATGGCCTTCACGTTGCGCTCGACGTCCTTGGCCGGCGAGTTTTTCAGCAGATCGCTGACGCGCGACTGCAGATCGTTGAAAACGTCGCTGGGTTGCTTCATGTGATTCCCCTTCCTTGCACAAAAAATGTGCATCTTCAGTTGCGTACGTGCCCATGATGCACGCATGACCGGAAATGGTGCGCCCGGGGCGCGAATTCCGGGCATGGCGCCCGCATGGGTGAATGCCCCGGCGATCCGGGACGTGCGTGCACTCTAGCAACGATCCTTTCGCTGCGCCAGCAAACCGGGCCATGTTGGCCATTCGGCCGGGCTTCCGCACCTTACATCACGGGATGCGACCCCTTGATGAAGCCCTTTGAAACGGTGCTCGAACCGACATGGCATGCGAGTTGCTGAGGAGAGTCCGTTACAACATTCCAACCAATTCGACGGGACAACCCAGCGAGAGGACTTCATGAAACTCATTACCGCAATCATCAAGCCGTTCAAGCTCGATGAGACGCGCGAGGCGCTGTCGGCCCTCGGCGTCTCGGGCATCACGGTCACGGAGGTGAAAGGGTTCGGGCGCCAGAAGGGGCATACCGAGCTGTACCGCGGCGCCGAATACGTGGTCGATTTCCTGCCGAAGATGAAGATCGAGGCCGCCGTGTCCGACGATCTCGTCGACCAGGCGGTCGAGGCGATCGAGCGGGCCGCGCGCACCGGCAAGATCGGCGACGGCAAGATCTTCGTCACGGCGATCGAACAGGTGATCCGGATTCGCACCGGGGAGACCGGCGCAGACGCGCTGTAACAGAACAGACAAGACAAGCGACAAGAGGAAACCCAAGATGCGCAAACTTCTGATGTCCCTGCTGATGGCTGGCT
>NZ_CAJNKE010000950.1 GCF_905232215.1 Burkholderia sp. LMG 13014 | reverse complement strand
CCGCACGGATCGGGCTCGGGATCTCATCCGCCGCGAGCTGGCGCGGTGCATGCCGGCGCGCGGGGTCGGCCACCGGCACCGCGCTCATCAGCTTCTTCGTGTAGGGATGTTGCGGCGCCTCGAACACAGCGCGGCGAGGGCCGATCTCGACGATCTGGCCGAGATACATCACCGCGACGCGATGGCTGATGCGCTCGACGACGGCCATGTCGTGCGAGATGAACAGGTATGCGACGCCGAGTTCGCGCTGCAGGTCGAGCATCAGGTTGACGATCTGCGCCTGCACCGACACGTCGAGCGCCGACACCGATTCGTCGGCGATCACGACCTTCGGGTTCAGCGCGAGCGCCCGCGCGATCGCGATCCGCTGGCGCTGGCCGCCCGAGAATTCATGCGGATATCGGCGTGCGGCCTCAGGCGGCAGGCCGACCTTGTCGAGCAGCCAGTCGACGCGTGCCTGCGCTTCGCGGCCGCTCGCGACGCCGTGCACGAGCAACGGCTCCATGATCGAGAAGCCGACGGTCAGGCGCGGGTTCAGCGACGCGAACGGATCCTGGAAGATGAACTGGATGTTCCGGCGCAGCGCCTGCAGGTCCGGGCCTTTCAGTGCACTGATGTCGCGGCCGTCGAATTCGATAGAGCCGCTCTGCGATTCGACGAGGCGCAGCAGCGAGCGGCCGGTGGTCGACTTGCCGCAGCCCGATTCGCCGACCAGCGCGAGCGTCTCGCCAGCGCGCAATTCGAAGCTCACGCGCTCGACCGCATGCACGTATTGCGATACGCGGCCGAACACGCCGCTCTTCACCGGGAAGCGCGTCACGAGATCGCGCACGCGCAGGATCGGCGACGCCGACTGATCGACGGGCGGCTGCGCATCGTCGTTCGCCGCCGGTGCGGGCGCTGCTGCTGCCGCGCTTGCGCCCTCCACCTTCAGCAGCGGGAATTTTTCGGGTGCATCGGTGCCCTGCATCGAGCCGAGCTTCGGCACGGCCGCGAGCAGCGCGCGCGTGTAGCGATGCGCGGGCGCAGCGAAAATGCGATCCGATTCGCCCTCCTCGACCTTCTCGCCGCGATACATCACGAGCACGCGGTCGGCCACTTCGGCCACCACACCCATGTCGTGCGTGATGAAGATCACGCCCATGTTCATTTCGTCCTGCAGCCCGCGCACCAGTTGCAGGATCTGCGCCTGGATCGTCACGTCGAGCGCGGTGGTCGGCTCGTCGGCGATCAGCAGCGAGGGCCGGCACGACAGCGCCATCGCGATCATCACGCGCTGCCGCATCCCGCCCGACAGCTGGTGCGGATAGCGCGCGAACACGCGGCGCGCCTCCGGAATGCGCACGAGTTCAAGCAGCCGCAGCGTCTCCGCGCGCGCTTCCGACCTGCTTTTCGACTGATGCAGCGCGATCGCCTCGCTGATCTGGTCGCCGACCGTGAACACCGGGTTCAGCGACGTCATCGGCTCCTGGAAGATCATCGCGATGTCCGCGCCGCGAATGCCGCGCATAATCAAGACGC
>NZ_CAJNKE010000949.1 GCF_905232215.1 Burkholderia sp. LMG 13014 | reverse complement strand
ATCTACGCAACGTGTCCCGATTTGCCGTCGCCGCGGCGCTGGCCGCCGGCCTCGCAGCCGGAGCGACCGGCGCGTACGCGCAGTCGGACGGCTTGCCCGCCGCGCGCCAGCAGGGCGACGTCACCTTCGTGTCCGGCGGCGTCGGGCAGGACGAATCGACGGCGTTCCAGCGCAGCGAGCCGAGTTGGCCGCTGGCGCTGCGGTTCACCGGCAAGGGCGGCGAGTTCCTGGCCGACGTCCATGTGCGGATCGTCGACGGCAAGGGCACCGAAGTGCTGAAGACCGACGCGCGCGGGCCGTACATGCTCGTGAAGGTGCCGCCGGGCCGCTATACGGTGTCTGCGTCATACCAGGGCAATGAGGAATCCCGCGCCGTCACGGTCGGTGCGAAGGGCGGCGCGAAGACCGTGTTCCAGTGGAGCGCGCAGTAGCTCGCCGCGCGCGGCCCCGGCCGGGGTCGCGCATTCGGCAGCGGTTTCGCCCATAATGAAAGCCACGGCACCCGTGCCGTGGCTTTTTCGTTTCCTGAGTCCGGCCTGGCCGGGCCGCCCGAAGGAGAAACGATGTCCGACGCAGCCGACCCTCGTCTCGAAATCGTGCCGAACCGCCATCGCGTGCGCGTGATCCATCGTGGCATCACGTACGCCGATTCGCACGGCGCGCTGACCGTGCGCGAAACGGGCCTGCCGGACACCCACTACCTGCCGCGCGGCGACGTCAACATGCGCCGGCTCGTGAAATCAGGCGTCACGTCCGCTTGCCCGTTCAGGGGCGAGGCCGTGCACTTCGACTTGCAGACGGAAGACGGCGTGATCGAGAACGCCGCATGGAGTTACGAGGAACCGAAGGCGGCTGCGTTGGCGCTCGCGCACTACGTCGCCTTCGACGCCGCGCGGATCGACAGTCTCGTCGAGACGTCCTGATGCGGCGCGTGTTCATCGGGGAGGCGTCATGGAACTGAACGACACATTACGCGTACCGCTCGCGCCGCCTGTCGTACAGGAGGCGTTCGAGGATCTCGCGTTGCTGCGCGCGAGCTTCGACCATTGCGAATCGTTCGTGAAGCTCGCGGACGGCGAGTTTGCGCTGACGATCACGGTGCCGCTCGGCCCGCTGCGCGCCCGCTACGACGTGCGTGCGCATGTGGCCGCCGAGCAGGGCGACGCGGAAGGGCAGCCGCGCCGCGTGCTCAACTTCAAGGCGCGTGCCGACGGGCTCGGTGCACTGCGCGGCCAGGTCGAACTCGTGCTGATGCCGGATGACGACGCGAACGCTACGCGCATCGAGTACGTGGTCTGGGCGACGGCGAGCGGCCCGCTCACCGAACTACCGGGGCGGCAGATCGAAAATACGCTGCGCGAATGGACGGACGATTTCTTCCGCGAGTTCTGCGCGGTCGTTCAGGCGAAGCACGGCCTCGTACCGAATCGCGCACGCTCGGCCGCGCCGCGGCGCCAGCACGTGTTCCTGAGGCCGGCGGCGCTGGTGGCCGCGACGAAGCGTGCGTTACCACCGCACCTCGGC
>NZ_CAJNKE010000948.1 GCF_905232215.1 Burkholderia sp. LMG 13014 | reverse complement strand
ATGAGGACGGCCTTGCGGTCGGACGGTGCGGTCATCGTGTGCGGGTTCCGGTGACGGTTACTTGGCCGCGTCGGGTGCCCACTTGTCGCGGGCGGGCGGCTGGTAGCGACGCAGTCGCTCGATCAGTTCGACGGGTTCCGATTCGACGCACAGTGCGTCGAAATAGGCCGGGCGCATGAAGCCCTCGTCGACCGTATGGCGCAGCAGCGCGATCAGCGGATCGTAGAACGAATCGATGTTGTAGAGCGCGACGGGCTTGCGGTGATAGCCGAGCTGCGCCCACGTGTAGACCTCGAAGAGCTCTTCGAGCGTGCCGGCGCCGCCGGGCATCGCGACGAACGCGTCCGAGAGGTCGGCCATCATTTTCTTGCGGTGGTGCATGTCGGGCACGACGTGCAGTTCCGACAGCCCCGTATGGCCAACTTCCTTGTCGACGAGCAGTTCGGGGATCACGCCGACCGCACGGCCGCCGGCCGCCATCACTTCGTCGGCGATCACGCCCATCAGGCCGACCCGGCCGCCGCCGTAGACGAGCGTGAGGCCCGCGTCGACGAGCGCGCGTCCGAAGGCACGCGCGGCGTCGGCATAGACGGGCCGCACGCCGGACGACGAGCCGCAGTAAACGCAGACAGCCTTCATTGCTTGGAATCCTTGGCGGGGGCGTGCCCGCCGGCGGCGCGCGGCGAACCGTCGCGCGGCGGCAGGTAGTCGGTGAACTGGCGCTTCGGCAGCTTGCCGGAGACCAGGTCGTCGAACAGCTGGCGCGACCGGCCGCGCAGGTACGGCGCCATCACGGAGATCACGTGCATGCTGACCTGGTGCAGTTCCTCGCGGATCGCGTCCTGGTCGTTGTACTTGCGCGGATGCATCACGTACTGATACGACAGCCAGTACGTCGAAATGACGGCCATGTTGGTGGCGATGACTTCGATCTCGGTGGGCGTCGCGACCATCTCGGCGTCGGACACGAGCAGCTCGCACATGTCGTGCGCGAAGCGCACCTTGTGGCTGATGATCTGCTTGAAGTGCGTCTCGAGCGTGCGGTTGCGGGCGAGCAGGTCGTTGAGGTCGCGATACAGGAACCGGTAGGTCCACATGAAATCGGCCATGTACTGCAGGTACGACCAGGTTTCGTCGATGGTCGGACGATGATCTTCCGGAAAGCGCAGCCGCCGTTCGATCTGCTGCTCGAACTGCGCGAAGATGCTGTTGATGATGTCGTCCTTGTTGCGGAAATGGTAGTACAGGTTGCCTGGACTGATTTCCATTTCCTCGGCGATCGTCGTGGTGGTGACGTTCGGCTCGCCGATCTCGTTGAAGAGTTTCAACGACAACTCGAGAATCCGTTCGCGGGTGCGGCGGGGAGGTTTCGCTTCCATGTCGTCCGGCCCTGTGTGTGCCGGACTGGCGGGCGCTGCAATCGATGCTGCGTGATTCGTCCGGCGCGGGTTGCTGTTCTATGTCTAGCGGACGATTATAAACCGGGGTTTCGCCACATCGGGGCATTTCGTATTCATCGCCCCGCGCGG
>NZ_CAJNKE010000947.1 GCF_905232215.1 Burkholderia sp. LMG 13014 | reverse complement strand
AAAGCGTTGACGGATGACGTTCACAGGTTGTCCTCCCGGCGGCGCAGGATCGTGTTCTGGGTGGTCGCGACCACCACGACGATCGCGAGCATGATCATCGACAGCGCGCTCGCGAAGCCGAACTTGTAGTCGTTGAACAGGCTGTGGAAGATCTGCAGCCCGAGCGTGGTCGTCGCGCCGTCCGGCCCGCCGTTGGTCAGCACGAGCGGCAGCTCGAAGGTCTTCAGCGTGCCGATCGTGCTCAGCGTGATGTTCACGGTGAACGCCGGCGCGAGCAGCGGCAGGTCGATGCGCGTGAAGCGCACCCACGCGTTCGCGCCGTCGAGCTTCGCCGCGTCGTGCAGTTCCGACGGAATATTCAGGTAGCCGGCCAGGAAGATCGCCGTCGAGTAGCCGACGTACATCCACACGTGCACGGCCGTGACAGCCGGCAGCGTGACCGACGGATCGCCGAGCCACACCTGCTGCAGCGCGTCGAGATGCACGAGATGCAGCAACTCGTTGATGCCGCCGCCGAGCGGCGAGTACAAGTACTCCCACACGAACCCGGCGATCACCGCCGAGAACATGCTCGGCACCAGCAGCCCGACGCGCAACGCGCCGCGCAGCCGCGGCAGCGAGAACAGCAGCGCCGCGAACAGCAGCCCGAGCCCGTTCTGCACGATCACGACGATCGCCGCATACGCGAACGTGACGACGAGCGTATGCAGGCTCGCGGGATCGCGAAACGCCGCCGCGTAGTTCGCGAGCCCGATCCAGTGCGCGTCTCCCACGCCGGAGAAATCCGTCAGGCTCATCCGCGCGGCCTTGAACAGCGGATACAGGCTCAGCAGCGCGTACAGCGCGAGCGCCGGAACGGCGCACCACAGCAAGGTCCGGTTGCGCTTCATCGCGCGCCTCCTTCGTCGAACTGCGCCGCGCACGGTCGCGCGGCACGGGAAATGTCAGCGGACAGGCCGTTCATCGCGCAGCCGCATCCCAGCGGGCGAGCAGCTTCGCCGGGTCCTGCCCGATGTCGAGGAAATACGCGGACATCGAATTCCAGATCGCCGTGAACAGCGTGCCGGTCCACACGCCCTTCGGATACAGCACGACGTGCCCGTTCTTCTGCGCGGCCGCATACGGCTGCGCCTGCGGCGGCATCGCGTCGGTGCCGCCTTCGAACGGGCTGAACCCGGCTTCCGCGTCGAGGAACTGGCGGTCGTTGTCGGGGCGCGCCCAGAACGCGAGCCACTTCTTCGCGGCGTCGGCCTGGTGCGATGCCGCGTTGATCGCCCACGCGGTGCCGAGCATGTCGAGCGCGACCGGCCCGTTGCCGGGCACGAGCGCCGGCAGCGGCGCGAACTGGAACGACAGGCCCTTCGTCGCGCTGAACTTCGCGATGTTCCATGCGCCCTGCGGCATCATCGCGACGCGGCCGGCCTGGAACTCGGTGAGCCCCGTGCTCCACGCGCTCACGCCATTGTTCAGGCGCGGCACGAAGCACTTCGCGTCAGCGAGCACCTTCAGCGCGGCCATCGACTGCTTGAA
>NZ_CAJNKE010000946.1 GCF_905232215.1 Burkholderia sp. LMG 13014 | reverse complement strand
ACCGGCCCCTGCACCGGTTCGCGCCGCTGCGCCGGCACCGACCGCGGTGATCCGCGCAAGCGAAACGCCCGCGGCCCCCGCACCGTCGGTTCCCCCCGCTCCGCCCAAGCCGCGCGAACCCGACCTCGTCGAGCGCGCCTTCCGCGCCGCGCGCGACTGGCTGCTCGGCGGCAACACGGTCGTGCGCGTCGGGATCATCGTGCTGTTCTTCGGTGTCGCGTTCCTGCTCAAGTACGCAGCCGACAACAACATGCTGCCGATCGAATTCCGCCTCGCAGGCACCGCGCTCGCCGCGGCCGCACTGCTCGCGATCGGCTGGCGCGTGCGTGCGCGCCGCGCAGCGTACGGGCTCGTGCTGCAAGGCGGCGGTGTCGGCATCCTGTACCTGACGATCTTCGCCGCGACCAAGCTTTATGCGCTGCTGCCCGTCGGCGCCGCGTTCCCGCTGATGGTGGCCGTGTGCGCGCTGAGCGCGTTCCTCGCGGTACGGCAGAACGCGCTGCCGCTCGCGTTCATGGGCACCGCCGGCGGCTTTCTCGCACCGGTGCTGCTGTCGACCGGCCAGGGCAACCACGTCGCGCTGTTCAGCTACTACGCGCTGCTGAACGCGGGCATCTTCGCGATCGCCTGGTTCAAGGCCTGGCGTCCGCTGAACCTGCTCGGCTTCGTGTTCACGTTCACGATCGGCTCGGCGTGGGGCGTGACGGCCTACCGCCCCGCGCTGTTCGCGAGCACCGAACCGTTCCTCATCCTGTTCTTCCTGATGTATGTCGGCATCGCGCTGCTGTATGCGGTGAAGCGCGAACTCGCGCTGCGGCACTACGTGGACGGCACGCTCGTGTTCGGCACGCCGATCGTCGCGACCGCACTGCAGGCATCGCTCGTGAAGGACATGCCGTTCGGGCTCGCGTGGAGCGCCGTCGCGCTGTCGGCGTTCTACGTCGTGGTCACCGCTTGGCTCGCGCGGCGCCGCGACCGCCTCGCGCTGCTGTTCGAATCCACGCTCGCGCTCGCGGTGATCTTCGCGACGCTGGCCGTGCCGCTCGCGTTCTCCGGCCCGACGACCAGCGCCGCGTGGGCGATCGAAGGCGCGGCCGTCGTCTGGCTCGGCGTGCGCGAGAAGCGCATGCTGCGATTCGCCTTCGGGCTGCTGATGCAGGTTGCCGCGGCCGGCGCATTTTTCACGAGCCTGCTCGGGCCGGCCGACGCCGCCGCGCTGCCCGTGCTGAACAGCCCGTTCATCGCGATGCTGCTGATCGCGCTCGCCGGCCTGTTCACCGGCTGGTGGTTGCACGGGCGCAGCGAAGCCCGCGCGTGGCATGCGTGGATGCCCGAGATCGGTGCCGCCGCTGCCGCGTGGGGGCTGCTGTGGTGGGTGAGCGGCGGGCTGCACGAGATCCTCGTCTACGCGAGCCGTCACGTCGACCTGCATGCCGACCGCTTCGTCGTCGATACGACCGCGCTGTTCGCGGCCGGCACCGCGTGGCTCGCGCACGTCGCACGCCGTCGGCTGGCGTGGCCGCTCGCCGAA
>NZ_CAJNKE010000945.1 GCF_905232215.1 Burkholderia sp. LMG 13014 | reverse complement strand
ACGCCCGCCGGGCGGCTGCGCGTGTCGATGAGCGCGCCGTGCGCGTCGTACAGGTAAGCGCGCAGCGACGTCGTGCCCCAGTCGAGCGCGATCAGCGACGGGGTGGCGGAGCTGGCATCCGGAACGGGCCGGGTCGAAATCGTCATCGTTTGATCCTGCGGGTACCCTGCGGCGGGCTCCAGCCCAGTTCCGCGGAAATGGCTCGCGCTTCGCGCTGCACGAGCGGAATCAGTTCGTCCATCCGGTCGTGCGGCATGTACGGAATCGTGCTCGCCACCGACACGGCCGCGACGATCGCGCCCGACGCATCGCGGATCGGCGCGGCCACGCAGCGGATCGACGCCTCGTTCTCCTCGAGATCGAACGTGTAACCGCCGGCCGCGTAATGCGCCATGCGCTGCAGGAACGCGCTCGTCTCGGGTCGGTTGTCCGGCTTGAAATTGACGCCGGCAAGCGCACGCCGGGCGGCTTCGAACAGCGAGCGCCACGTGTCGGGATCGGTGTCGAGCATCATCGCCTTGCCGATGCCGGTCGACGCGAGCGGCATCCGGTGGCCGACGCGCGAGCGCATCTCGAGGCCGCGCGTGCCGGGAATCTTGTCGATGTACAGCACGTCGTCACCGTCGCGCACGCCGAGATGGATCGTGTCGAGCGTCGCCTCCGCGAGCGCTTCGAGGTGCGGGCGCGCCACCGCGGTGAGCGGCATCTGCTCGAGCGCGATCGTGCCGAGCTCGATCAGCTTCGGGCCGAGCAGGTAGCCGCCCTGCACCTGGCGCAGGTAGCGCGCCTGCACGAGGCTGCTGACGAGGCGGTGCGTGGTGCTGCGCGTCGTGCCGAGCGCGGCGCCGATCGCGCGCATGTCGCGCGCGCCGTTCGCGATCGCCTCGAGGATCGCAAGACCGCGCAGCAGCGTCTGCGTACCGGCCTGCTGGGCAGCGAGATCGAGCGGCGTGCTGGTCGCGCCGATGCTGTCGGTCAGCGACACATCGTCCGGCGTCGCGCGCCGGGCGTCGAGGGCAAGTGAGTCGGGCATCTTGGTCATGTGGAGCGGGCTTCTTCAACGGAACCGGTGAAGCCGTTCGTACGATGCCGGAGCGGCGTCCGGCAGCGCGACGAGGCGGCGGTCGATGCACCGAGTAAAGCGCCCGGCGAACTTCATGGAAGGTGTCTCCGTGTGCGTCGGGCGCCGCGCGATGCGTGGGTCCGAAGCTGTCGATGTGCTTCGGATTGTAGGAGCGCACGCACTCGTCTCCAATATTTGAATGCGTTGCCCAGATAATGAGAATTCGGCGCGAATCGGCCGTGTCCGCGACGTAACGGCAGCGCCATGTGCACGGGGGCGGAACCCGCTGTGCCGCAGGTTCCGCCCCCGTTTGCTCACCGCGCGCCGCGCTTACTGCTGGCTCGTGCTGCGTGCCTGCATGTAGCGCTGGACGTCCGCGAACGACACGCGGCCGTTGCCGCCCGAGTCGATCTGCCGGAAGTGGTTCGCGACATAGCCGAGGCCGGCCGCGCGTGCCTGCGACTCGGTGATCGCACCCG
>NZ_CAJNKE010000944.1 GCF_905232215.1 Burkholderia sp. LMG 13014 | reverse complement strand
CGAATCGCGTCAACATCAGTTGTCATACAAGATCGGTGCTCGCGTCATCGATCGCCGGGGCCGGGCGGCTTTTCCGCCGCCAGCCGCCGGCACCGCCGATCAGCCTCCCTTCGTCGTGATCGTCTTCCACGCGCCGCTCTTCACCTGGTACAGCGTCGACATCCCGCTCTTCAACGAGCCGTCGTTCGCGAACGAGATGCGGCCGGTGACCCCTTCGAAGTCGACCTTCTTCAGCGCCGGGCGATAGACCTTCGGATCGGTCGAGCTGGCCGCCTGCATCGCCTTGATCGCCGCCCAGGCCGCGTCGTAGCCGAACTGCGCATACGACAGCACGTCGACGCCGAAGCGCTTCTTGAAGCGCTGTTCGAAATCCTTCCCTTGCGGCAGCTCGTCGAGCGGCCGGCCGTATTCCCACGCCATCGCGCCTTCGGCGGCCGGGCCCGCGATCTTGATGAACTCGTTGTCCTTCACGCCGCCGCCGCCGACGAACTGCGCATTCAGCCCGAGCTGGCGCATCTGCTTGATGAAGTTCGCGGCGAGCGAATCGAGCCCGCCGAAGAAGATCAGGTCGGGGTTCTTGCCCTTCAGGCTCGTGATCTGCGCGCGGAAGTCGACCGCCTGGTTGCTGGTGAACTCGCGGCCGATGATGTTTCCGCCGGCGGCCTTCACGGCCTTCTCGAACTCGTCGGCCTCGCCCTGGCCGAACGCGGTGCGATCGTCGATGATCGCGATGCGCTTCGCCTTCGTCACGTCGACCGCGTACTTGCCCGCGTTGCCGGCGTTCTGGCCGTCGGTCGCGATCACCATGAACATGTTCGCGAGCCCGCGCGCCGTGAGCGTCGGATTGGTCGCGGCCGGATCGATCACCGGGATGCCGGCTTTGTCGTAGACGACCGAGGCCGGAATCGTCGTCCCCGAGTTGAAGTGGCCGACCACGACCGACACGTTCTGGTCGACGAGCGCCTGCGCGGCCTGCACGCCGATGCGCGGGTCGGCCTGGTCGTCCTGCACGACGAGGTTGAAGTGCGCGGGCTTGCCGGCGATCTGCACCTTCTGCGCGACGGCATCGTCGAGCGCGAGCTGCACGCCGTTCTGCAGATCCTTGCCGTAGCCGGCGTTCACGCCCGTGAGCGGCGCGGCGAAACCGACCTTCACGTCGGTCGTATCGGCGGCCTGGGCGGCCTGTTGCGAGAGGAGGGCAAGCGCGGATGCAATCGACACCGACAGCAGGGAATGACGGAATTTCATGTTGTTCCTCTTGTTCGATACCTGCGAGTGAGTACCGCACACGCCCGGGCGGGCCGGACGCGTGCGACGGGCGGGCGGTTCAACCGCTTCTCGGAATCGGGCGGGGAGGTCGGCATCGTGATCCTCGGAAGCATCTCCCGTCAGGCTCCGTGAAGAGCCCCGATCGCCTCGATATATAGGTCGCCGATATGCCCGGGTCTTGGCAATTTGCCGCGCATTCGGTGCGGATTTGCGCATAGCTTCCGCGCGTGTGGGGGCGGCTGGTATCGGGAGTTTCCCGTCGCGAACGGAACGGGCCGAG
>NZ_CAJNKE010000943.1 GCF_905232215.1 Burkholderia sp. LMG 13014 | reverse complement strand
CGCCGCGGCGAATCGGCGAGCCCCTTCGCGAGCTCCAGCGCCTGCCGCTCGAACAGCCGGCGATAGATGCCGCCGTCGATCCGGATCAGCGCGTCGTGGCTGCCTTCCTCGATCACCTTGCCGCGATCGAGCACCAGCAGCCGGTCGAGCGCGCGCACGGTCGACAGCCGGTGCGCGACCACGAGCGTCGTGCGGCCGACCATCAGCCGTTCCATCGCCTGCTGGATCAGCAGTTCGCTCTCGCTGTCGAGGCTCGACGTCGCTTCGTCGAGAATCAGGATCGGCGCATCGGCGAGGAACGCGCGCGCGATCGCGACCCGCTGGCGTTCGCCGCCCGACAGCTTGATCCCGCGTTCGCCGACGAGCGTGTCATAGCCGTCCGGCAGCGTGGCGATGAAGTCGTGCGCGCTGGCCAGCCGCGCGGCGCGCTCGATGTCGGCCCGGCTTGCGTCGGGGCGCGCATACGCGATGTTCTCCGCGAGCGTGCGGTGGAACAGCACGGGCTCCTGCTGGACGATCGCGATCTGGCTGCGCAGCGAGTCCTGCCGCACCCGCGCGATATCCTGGCCGTCGATCGTGATGCGGCCGCCCGACACGTCGTACAGGCGCTGGATCAGCTTGATGAACGACGTCTTGCCCGACCCCGAGTGGCCGACGAGGCCCACGCGCTCGCCCGGCGCGATCCGCATCGAGAAATCGTCATACAGCGGCACCGGGTGGTTGTCGTAGCGGAACGTCACGTGCTCGAAGCGGATCTCGCCTTGCCCGATCCGGATGGCCGGTGCGCCGGGGCGATCGTCGATGCCGAGCGGCTGGCGTTCGAGCGCGACGAGCTCTTCCATGTCGTTCACCGAGCGCTGCAGGTTGCGAATGTGCATGCCGACGTCGCGCAGGTAGCCCTGCAGCATGAAGAACATCGTCAGCGCGAACGCAATATCGCCGACGCTCGCCTCGTTGTTTGCCCACAGCCGCAGCGCGACGCCGATCATCGCGGCCTGCATCGCGACGAGCATCGCGCCCTGCAACCCGCCGTTGAGCGTGCCGCGCACCCATGTGCGGCGCGTGCGCTGCCGCCACTTGCCGATCACGCGCGCGAGCCGCGCTTCCTCGCGCGTTTCCGCGCCGAACGCCTTGACGACCGCGTTGCAGCTCACGGCATCGGCGAGCGCGCCGCCCATGCGCGTATCCCACAGGTTGCCGAGCCGGGCGGCCGGCGCGACGATGCCGAGCGACACCGCGACCGTCACCGTGATGTACAGCAGCGAACCCGCGCCGACGACGAGCCCCATCACGGGCCAGTGCGTGCCGAGCAGCACGGTGGCGCCGACGAGCATCGTGACCGACGGCAGCAATGCGATCAGCACGGTGTCGTTCAGCAGGTCGAGCGCCCAGATCCCGCGCGTGATCTTGCGCACGGTCGAGCCCGCGAAGCTGTTCGCGTGCCAGTCGGTCGAGAAGCGCTGCACGCGATGGAACGACGCGGCCGCGATCTCGCTCATCATCGTCAGCGTGAGCTTGATGATGTTCAGGTAGACGCCTTGCCGCAGCAC
>NZ_CAJNKE010000942.1 GCF_905232215.1 Burkholderia sp. LMG 13014 | reverse complement strand
GTTGGTCGAGCCGCCGGTCGAGCCCGAGCCGGCATCGATCGCGCAGCCGGTCGTCAGCACGAGCTTCGAATTAACGGAGCCGGTAATCGGGCTCGTTTGCGCGCCGGCGGTCATGCATGCCGACGCCAGAGCGACCGCTGCCAGGGTGTTCCATTGAGTTTTCACACGTGTTCCTTTGACGAATGAGAGGTGAAGTTGCTACGCATCCGCCCGGGCTCACCAGTTGACGGTGATCCCGAGCAAATCTTCATAAGTCCCGGCCGGGACGAACTGCATCTGTGTGCCGACGACGCCGAACAGCGGCAGCGCGACGGCATCGCGTCGCTCGTCGACACGAAACGACTGGGGTATCTGCGGGACGTACGCCACGCTGCGCGCCGGATCGCGATAGATGTTGTAGGGCACCCGCGCGACGCTCCGGCCCGCCGCATCGCGCCGCACCAGATAGCGGGTCGACTGCAGGCCGTGCCGGCCCTCGTCGACCGACACCAGGAAGCCGCCGATATCGGGGCTGCACACGACGTGCAGCGGGCCGCTGCCGGACGGGCGCGTGTCGGTGGTCAGGGGCTCGGACCACGTGGGCCCGCGCGTGCCGAAGTCGAGCGCGCCGAAATCCGCGCCGACCGGCCCGCCGCCGACCTGACAGCCGCTGCGCACCTGCAGGCTGACGTTCACCGTGCCGTTGACCTGCCCGGCCTGAATGCCGGCGAACGGAACCAGCATCAGCCCGAACCAGACCGCCTTCCGAATCGCTTTGACCATGCTGGCCTCCGGCGCACGCACAATTACGGCGCAATTACCCGCAATTGCCGCGCAATTGATTAACCCATTGGAATTCCGGCCATTCGGGCCGGTGCAAACGATTGAAAAGGGAATATCCCGGCGCAACGAGACAGCGAAGTGGAACGACACCGATCGATATCGGCGCATCGCTCCATTCGCGATTCGCAGGGACGACAAAGCCCGCCCGGCATCGCGCTCAGCGCCTGCCGGGGCTCTTCCCTTTATGATGTCTTGTGCCGTCGTTAATCCGCGATTCGTTTCCCCGCTCGCGGACTCGATTTATTCGATGAAATGCATGTTGGTGGCCTCGGATTGCTTTTCGTTTTCATTACACACAGTAATGATCCAGAAAAAATTCCCGGCACACAATCGGAATATTCCTAGAATCGAAAAAATAATCCGAAATGAAGACAGGTTTATCGCTCAGCCAATAACCGATTCTTCATTTTCTTAAATGATCGCGTTGCTTGTGCGAATGCATTGTCGGAAGAATCCTATGATTCATCTCGAAGAAGGTGGAAACCGGTGGCGTTACCGCGCGATTCGTTCCGGCATAGGCGGATTCGCTACGAATGCGCGATTTTTTGTCGGGCAATGGGGGGACTGCGAGACGGGACGGCTGGCCGGTGGGATTACCGTCCAGGGGCCGGCAAACAGGAAGAACACTGGCGAACGGTTCACCCGGTATGACGGCCCGGGGTTTGGATGCGGGCGAAGCGTTGGGGATCGCAATGCAAACGAGTTGGGATTTCGCGCGGAAAGTGTTGCCC
>NZ_CAJNKE010000941.1 GCF_905232215.1 Burkholderia sp. LMG 13014 | reverse complement strand
CCATGCCCGAACCGGCGCCCGTGATCGCGGCAACCTTGCCGGAAAACCCGTTCATCCGTGCTCCTCCCGTTCCGCTTGCGCTGCGCCGGCGGCGCGTCTAATGTGGTGTTTGTTGTCACCACTTTAGTTTTCGGGTGTCCTGATGTCAAATAGCGAAATGGAGAAAGCACTCGAAACGGAAAAACGGGGCCGGTCGTATGGCGGCGTGGCGCCCGAGGTGCGGGCCGCGGAGCGGCGCGACGCACTGATTCGCGCGGCGACGCGCGTGTTCGGCACGGTCGGGTTCCGCAAGGCGACCGTGCGGTCGATCTGTCAGGAAGCGAAGCTGAACGATCGCTATTTCTATGCGGCGTTCGACAGCACCGAGGATTTGCTGCGCTGCACCTACCTGCACCACGCGCAGCAGCTGCACGAAGCGGTCGCACGGGCGGTGGCCGCGCGCGGCGGCGACCTGCGCGAGAGCGTCGATGCGGGGCTCGCCGCGTTCTTCGCGTTCCTGCGCGACCCGTGCGCGGCGCGCGTGCTGCTGCTCGAGGTGATGGGCGTGAGCGCGGACACCGACATGACCTACCAGCGCATGCTGATCGACTTCGGCAAGCTGATCATGGCGATCGGCGCGCCGCGCGAAGCGGCGACGTCCGCGGAGCGCACCGAGCAGCGGCTGATCGGGCTCGCGCTCGTCGGCGCGATGACGAACGTCGGCGCGGCGTGGCTGCTCACCGACTATCGCGATCCGGAGGCGCAGATGATCGCGAGTTGCAGGAAGGTGCTGCTGGGGACGTTGCGGGAGGCAGGGTAGATTCGCGGGAACGGGGCCGGCTGCCCGCGATCAGGCATGGCCGATAATCGATAACAAGGAATCTATGCAAGCACGAAACCGATGGCTGCGTCGCATGACGTCGGCGGGGATGGCCGTTTCTGTTCTGGGGCTGACGGGCTGCGGCTGCTGGCCGTTCAGCGAGTCCACGACTTACGAATCCGTGTGGAAATCGCAGACTTTCGCGGCGAAATTCAAGAACCGGGACCAGGAAGGGGATCGATGCCGCGACGCGATCTACACGCGACACCTCAAGGACGCCATGGCGGCCTGCAAGAGCGGGGAATATGAAAAGATCCGCAACGTCATTACCGGGGAGCCCGTGAAGCTCAGCCTGGCCAAGGCGACCTGCGAGGAGGCGCAGGACGAACTGGATCATGGCCTGCCCACCGCGTTCGACCAGCGGATCTTCAATCTGAAGCCGCTGCCCGACGAGTACGACGCGTGCATGGCCGACAGCGGATTCAAGCGCGAACAGGTCGAGAAGAAGGCGTGCTACGTCAAGTTCATGTGACGGGTTTGCCGCCTGGCGAAACTGGAGTCGGACCATGGCAGCGGCGAGGCGGAACTTGCCGTCATGGATGTCGGATCATGCGACGCGCAGGACGAGAGGCTTCCTCGTCCCGCCGCGCCGTCTTCTTCGGCTATGCAGGGCGTGAACGCTTCGTCATTGGCGCCCCCGCCGTCTCCCCGATCCTCGCCTTCATCGCCTCGATGAACGCCCGCACCTTCGGCGACGGCAGCCG
>NZ_CAJNKE010000940.1 GCF_905232215.1 Burkholderia sp. LMG 13014 | reverse complement strand
CCGCCGGATCTCACCGCGGCGTCCGGCGCGCTCGGCGCGGCGCTCGGCCGAGCCTGACGAACAAGGGGACGAACACGCGCCGGCGGCCCTTGCCGCGCGGGCCCGCAACACGCTGCCGACAGCGCCCGCGCGCGTGTTAGAGTGCCATGTGATCCGTGCGCGCCGTTGCCAGCGCGGTGCGGCGTTGCTTGTTGATCGCGGCTCGGTCAGGCCGCGGCGTCTTTGCTAAAATTCAAACCATGTCAAAGCCTTCCGATCGCATCAATCTCACCAACCAGTTCCTGATCGCCATGCCGAACATGGCCGATCCGACGTTCTCGGGAACGGTGGTCTATCTTTGCGATCACAGCGAGCGCGGTGCGCTCGGCCTCGTCATCAATCGTCCTACCGACATCGACCTCGAATCGCTGTTCAACCGCATCGACCTGAAGCTCGACATCGAGCCGCTGCTGCACATCCCGGTGTACTTCGGCGGCCCGGTCCAGACCGAGCGCGGTTTCGTGCTGCACGAGCCGGTGGAGGGCGCGAGCTACAACTCGTCGATGTCCGTCGAGGGCGGGCTGGAGATGACCACGTCGAAGGACGTGCTCGAGGCGGTCGCGACGGGCACCGGCCCGAAGCGCTTCCTGCTGACGCTCGGTCATGCGGGCTGGGGGGCAGGGCAGCTCGAGGAAGAAATTTCCCGCAACGGCTGGCTGACCGTGGCCGCCGATCCGCGCATCGTGTTCGACACGCCGGCCGAAGAGCGCTTCGAAGCCGCACTCGGCCTGCTCGGCGTCAGCTCGTCGATGCTGTCCGGCGAAGCAGGGCACGCATGAGTGGCGCGAGCGCGCGCGATGCGACGCTCCTCGCGTTCGACTACGGCGAAAAGCGTATCGGCGTCGCGATCGGCAATGCGCTGACGCGCTCGGCCCGTGCGCTCGTCGTGATCCAGAACCTGAACCGCGAACACCGCTTCAAGGCGGTCGGCGACCTGCTGGCCGAATGGCGGCCGGACGCGCTCGTCGTCGGCCTGCCGATGCATCCGGACGGCACGCCGCACGACATGACGCAACAGGCGAAGCGCTTCGGCAACCAGCTGAACGGCCGCTTCGGGCTACCCGTCACGTGGGTCGACGAGCGCTATTCGTCGGTCGAGGCCGAGGCCGGGCTGCGCGAGCGCAACGTGCGCGGCCGTGCCCGCGTCGAGATGCTCGATGCCGAGGCCGCGCGCGTCATCCTTCAACAGTATCTCGATCAATTGTCCGACCATGAGCACCATTGATGCCGAGGCGCTTTACCGCGTCCTGCTCGACCAGATCCGCGCCGCGTACGGCACGGCGTTCGCCGAACCGGGCGGCCCGCGGCTCGCCGGCATTCACAGCGGCGGCGCATGGCTGGCCGAGCGCCTCGCACACGATCTCGGCGCACCGGCGTTCGGCGTCGTGAACGTCGCGCTGCACCGCGACGACTACGCGAAGAAGGGGCTGCACAGCCAGGCCAGCCCGACGTCGCTGCCGTTCGAGGTCGACGGCGCGCGCATCGTGCTCGTCGACGACGTGCTGTATACCGGGCGCACCGTGCGA
>NZ_CAJNKE010000939.1 GCF_905232215.1 Burkholderia sp. LMG 13014 | reverse complement strand
CCGTGAGCGGGCCGGGGCGTAGGATCGCGTAGTCGACGCCCGACGCGATCACCCGATCGTCGCCTTCGCGCTTCATCTGCGAATAGTGGTGCAGCGCGTCCGGGCCGAGTTCGGGCCGGTACGCGGACAGCGAACTGATCACCACGAGCTTCTGCGCGTTGTAGGCGAGCGCATATTCGGCCGCGCGGGCGACCGCGTCGCGGTCGACCTGTTCCTCTTCGGCCGCACCTTCCGATTCGGCCGAGCCGGCCGCGTAGATCACGTGCGTGATGCCCTGGAAGGCATGCGAGAAATCGTTCGTCAGATCGGCCTCGACCACCCGCGCGCCCGGCAGCGCATAGCCGTGCCGGCGCACGAGCGCCGTGACCTCGAACTCCGGCTGCTTGAGCAGCAGATCCGCGCAGGCCTGGCCCGTTCGGCCGGTCGCGCCAATCAGCAGTACCTTCGTCGTCATGAAACCGCTCCTTGGTCGATGCGTCATCCTTCCAGATAGGGACGGACGACCGATATCTCAAGTGTAATGTCGATTTGCCGCCGCGGCGGGTGTGTATTAAGGGGCATACCGGCATCGGGCATACCGGCTGCAGGCATACCGGTTGCATGCGCGAGCCAAGGCTGCCCACCGGCGGCGCGACGGACCTGCCGGCCGTCATTCATTCACACGGATGCGGGAATGACGCGCCGACCGGCTATCATGTGCGCGATGCATTTTTCGCCGCTACGTCATACAACGCATCGGCCCACCGGTTGGAGTACACATGGCATTACCCCTGGACAACGTCAGCATGGCCGTGTTCTGCGACTTCGAGAACGTCGCGCTCGGCGTGCGCGACGCGAAGTACGAGAAGTTCGACATCAAGCCCGTGCTGGAGCGCCTGCTGCTGAAGGGCAGCATCGTCGTGAAGAAGGCCTATTGCGACTGGGATCGCTACAAGGGCTTCAAGGCGTCGATGCACGAGGCGAGCTTCGAGCTGATCGAGATTCCACACGTGCGCCAGTCGGGCAAGAATTCCGCCGACATCCGGCTCGTCGTGGACGCACTCGACCTCTGCTACACGAAGTCGCACGTCGATACGTTCGTGATCATCAGCGGCGACTCGGATTTTTCGCCGCTGGTGTCGAAGCTGCGCGAGAACGCGAAGAAGGTGATCGGCGTCGGCGTGAAGAAATCGACGTCGGACCTGCTGGTCGCGAACTGCGACGAATTCATCTTTTACGACGATCTGGTGCGCGAGCAGCAGCGCGCGCTCGCGAAGCGCGAACAGCAGCAGCGCGCGGGCAACGGCGGCGCGAAGCGGCCGGACGAGCCGTCGCGCAAGCACGACATGGACGCGCGCAAGGCCGAGGCGATCGCGCTGGCGGTCGAGACGTTCGACGCGCTGGCGTCGGAGCGGGACGACGTCGGCAAGATCTGGGCGTCGGTGCTCAAGAGCGCGATCAAGCGTCGCAAGCCGGATTTCAACGAGTCGTACTACGGGTTCCGCGCGTTCGGCAACCTGCTCGACGAGGCGCAGGCGCGCGGCCTGCTCGAAGTGGGGCGTGACGACAAGTCGGGCGCGTTCGTGGCG
>NZ_CAJNKE010000938.1 GCF_905232215.1 Burkholderia sp. LMG 13014 | reverse complement strand
AAGGAAATGCTCGAAGCGGCGGGCGCGAAAGTGGCCGGTTCGGTATCGAAGAAGACGGATTACGTGGTCGCGGGCGCCGAAGCCGGCAGCAAGCTCGCGAAGGCCGAGGAACTCGGCATCCCCGTGCTGGACGAAGACGGCCTGCACCAACTCCTGGAGGGCAATACGCCATGATTCGCGAGATCCTGAAGATGGGCGATCCGCGCCTGCTCGAAGTCGCCAAGCCGGTCGAGCGGTTCGATACACCCGAACTGCACGAGATCGTCGCGGACATGTTCGAGACGATGCACCATGCGAACGGCGCCGGGCTGGCCGCTCCGCAGATCGGCATCGGGCTGCAGCTCATCATCTTCGGCTTCGGCAACAACAACCGCTACCCGGATGCGCCGCCGGTGCCCGAGACGGTGCTGATCAACCCGAAGGTCGAGTACATGCCGCCGGACATGGAAGAGGGCTGGGAGGGCTGCCTGTCGGTGCCGGGCATGCGGGGCGTCGTCAGCCGTTACGCGAAGGTGCGCTACAGCGGCTTCGACCAGTTCGGCGAGAAGATCGATCGCGTTGCCGACGGCTTTCACGCACGCGTCGTCCAGCACGAATACGATCACCTGATCGGCAAGCTGTATCCGATGCGGATCACCGACTTCACGCGCTTCGGCTTCACGGAAGTGCTGTTCCCCGGGCTCGATCCGGCTTCGGACGACTGATCGGCCGACTGTCCCGGCTTCTCGCAGGAAACAAAAAAGCCCGCTTGCGCGGGCTTTTTCATTGCGTGGCGCCCGTGTGGCGCGCGCGCAGTCAGAACGTCTCGTCGGCCGACAGATAGCGCCATTGACCCTGCGGCAGGGCACCGAGCATCACGCGGCCCATCCGTACGCGCTTCAGGCCGATCACGTCGAGGCCCACCAGTTCGCACATGCGACGGATCTGGCGCTTCTTGCCTTCGCGCAGCACGAAGCGCAACTGCTCACCGTTCTGCCAGCTCACCATCGCGGGCTTCAGCGCGACGCCGTCGAGCTCGAGGCCGTGGCGCAGCTTCGCGAGCGATTCCGCGGGGAAGTGCTGGTCGATGTCGATGAGTTGTTCACCGAAGCGCACGCGCACCAGGTACTCCTTGTCGATGTCCGACTGCTCGCCGATCAGCTGCTTCGCGATCACGCCGTTCTGCGTCAGCACGAGCATGCCGGTCGAATCGATGTCCAGGCGGCCGGCCGGTGCGAGCGCGTGCAGGTGCTGCGGGGAGAAGCGCACCGGCGAATGGTCGCCGCTCCAGCGGTTCGCGCGCGTGATCAGCACGGCCGCGGGCTCGTAGCCGTCTTCCGCCTGGCCCGACACATAGCCGACCGGCTTGTGCAGCAGGATCGTCACTTGCGCGGCCTGCGCGGCGCTCGCCCGTTCGTCGATCTCGATCTTCTGGTCGGCGCGTACCTTGGTGCCGAGCGTGTCGATGCGTTCGCCGTCGACGAGTACCCAACCCTTTTCGATCCATTCGTCGGCTTCGCGGCGCGAGCACATGCCGAGCTCGGACATCCGCTTCGACAGGCGCATCAGGCCCGATTCGTCGCCGTAGTCGACGTCGG
>NZ_CAJNKE010000937.1 GCF_905232215.1 Burkholderia sp. LMG 13014 | reverse complement strand
CCGCGTCACTGGGAATGGCTGGCCGCGCAGCCGGGCGGTGCGTCGGTCGCGTTGCGCAAGCTCGTCGAGGACGCACGGCGCACGCATGCGGCGGCCGATCGTCTCCGCGACGCGCAGGCGCGCGCGTACCACTTCATGTCGGCGATGGCGGGCGACCTGCCCGGTTTCGAGGAGGCCGCGCGCGCGCTGTATGCAAACGATCTGGCGCGGCTCACCGAGCTGATCGCCGGCTGGCCGGACGATGTGCGCGACCACGCGCTCGCGCTGACGCGCGGCGAGCTGCCGCCGTCCACCGAAGACTGCTGAAAGGAGCATTCGACGCAATGACCGTATTCGATCTGAACCAGGGCGCGATCGCGCCGGTCGCCGACGAGGTCGATCTCGTCGACCTGCGCGTGACCGGTGCCATCCCGCGCGAACTCGACGGCACGTTGCTGCGCAACGGCCCGAATCCGCCGGGTGGCCGCTTCGAAGGGAACGACGTGCTGTCGTGGTGGCCGGAAGCGGCGATGCTGCATGCGATCGCGTTCGAAGGCGGCCGCGCGACCGGCTACCGGAACCGCTGGGCGCGCACGCAGCGCTGGGCCGCCGTGCATGCGCCAGAAGGGGCATCGCATCTGCCCGACACCAACCCGAACGTGAGCGTGCTGCAGCATGCCGGTGAATTGCTCGCGCTGGCGGAAGGCGGCGCGCCGTTCGCGATCACGGCGGGGCTCGATTCGCTCGGCGTGCCGGCGCGGCACGCGGGCTTCGGCGGCGGGATGACCGCGCATCCGAAGGTCGATCCGGTCACGGGCGAGCTGATCGCGTTTCGCGCGGACTGGCGCGCGCCGTGGCTGCGCTATGGCGTGGCCGACGCGCAGGGCGTGCAGCGCGTCGATATCGAGATCGACCTGGGCGCGCCGTCGATGATGCACGACCTCGCGATCACCGAAACCCGCAGCCTGCTGCTCGACCTGAACGTCGGCTACGACTTCTCGCTGCTGAAGCAGGGCCACCGGATGCCGCTGCGCTGGCACGACGACCGGCCCGCGCGCATCGGCGTGCTCCCGCGCCATGGCGGCGCCGTGCACTGGTTCGGCATCGAGCCGTGCTTCATCCTGCACGTCGTGAACGCATACGACTGCGACGCGTCGTGCATCGTGCTCGATGTGGTGCGCTATCCGTCGTTCCTGCGGCTCGACGCGCGCACGGGCCGCTTCGCCGACAACCCGGTCGGCGAGCTGTGGCGCTACGTGATCGACACGGCGAACGGGCTGGTCGACGAAGGGCCGCTGGCCGACGGCGGCATCGAGTTGCCGCGCATCAACGAAAGCCGGACCGGGCGCAGCTATCGCTATCTGTACGCCATGGAGCAGCCGAACAACGCGGAAATGCGCGGCGTGATGCGCTTCGACCACGCGCGCGGCACGACGACGCATTACGCGGTGCCGCCCGGCGACCAGAACGGCGAGCCGGTGTTCGTGCCGCGCCCGGGCGGCGTCGACGAGGACGACGGCTGGCTGCTGGTGATGGTCTATCGCGCGGCGACGGACACGAGCGACGTCGTGATCCTCGATGCGCGCGCGATCGACGCGG
>NZ_CAJNKE010000936.1 GCF_905232215.1 Burkholderia sp. LMG 13014 | reverse complement strand
CGACGCGGCAGACGAAGACGGCCGCCGAAGTCGATCGCGATTACCGCGCGAGCAATCGCAACAACCTGCCGCCGTACGCGAAGATCGACGCATACAACACGGTCGTGACGCCGCGCTCCGCCGTCAAGGCCGGCGATCCGATCAAGCTGGAATCGCAGATTCGCGCGGTGTCCGGTACCAACGAGCCCGTCCAGGAAGTCAAGGAAGTCGTGACCGTCTACGCGCCGTCGGGCGAGCAGTTCAAGCGCGGCGAGAAGGTCGTCAACGCGACGCCGGGCAGCGGCGAATTCGACAACAGCTTCACGCTGAAACTGCCGTCGGGCGCACCGCAAGGCACGTACACGCTCAAGAGCCAGGTCTACCTGAACGGCAAGCCCGGCACGATCCGGCAGTCGAACATCCAGTTGGCGCAGGTCGACGGCGTCACCGTCGTCGCGCTGCTCGACACCCCCGTCGCACACTGACCGGCCCGTCCTCGCAAGGAGATTCAACGATGTCAACGCTCGATCACGCACCCGAGGCCGGCAAGTTCGGCCTGCTGCGCGCCGCCGAGGCGGTCACGAACTGGCGCGCGCTCGCCATGTGCGCTTTCGCGATCGTCGCCAGCATGCTGATGGGCATGCTCACGATCCAGGTCCTCCGTCACAGCCCGGTGCTCGGCCTGCTGTTCGTCATCGCGACCTTCGCCACCGCGCTCATCGGCTATTCCGCGGTCGGTATCGTGCTGATGCGCGATGCGCAGGGCGAATCGGTCGGGTTCGTCGATGCGGTGCTGCAGGCGACGTTCACCGCCCACCGCCTCCTCGGGATCGGCGTGCTGCTCGCCGTCGGCTGGGTCCTGCTGCTGCTCGCGCTGCTGATCGTGTTCCTGGTCTGCAAGATCCCGGGCCTCGGCCCGCTGCTGTATGCGATCGCGTATCCGCTCGCGGCGATCGTCGCGGGCGCGGTCTTCGCCGGCATGTGGTACGTCGGCTATCCGCTCGCCGCCCCTGCCATCTGGCAGGGCAATACGACGCTGCAGACCGCCGCGCGCCTGCTGCATATCGGCCGCCGCCAGCTGCTGGGCGTGATCGTCAGGATGTTCGGGCTGCTGCTGCTCGTCGGCGTGCTGTCGGCGGTCGTGTTCGGCATCCTCGGCACGGGTGCCGCGATCGCGTCGTCGATCTCCGCGGCGACCGGCACCAGCCCGTTGGGCGGCTTGCTGGGCATGCTCGGCGGCATGGGCGGCCTGGGTGGCCTCGGCGGGTTCGGCCGGCACGCCAGCGCGTACGGCATGGGCGCCTACGGTCTCGGCGCGGATGCCACGGGTAGCGGCTTCGGCGGGATGGGCGGCATGGGCGGGTTCGACTACCGCAGCATGGCCTACCTGGGCGCGTACGGCTTCGGCAACGGCCTGCTGTTCGCGATCGGTCTCGTGATTCCGTTCCTGACGTTCGTCAACGGCACCTGCCTCATCTACCTGCAGACGGTCAGCGGCGTCGACTTCTCCGCGACGGAAGAAAAGCTGAGCCAGCACGTCGCGGATGCGAAACGCCACGCCGAACAGGCCCGCGAGCGCGCCGCCGATCGCCTCGCGAAAGCACG
>NZ_CAJNKE010000935.1 GCF_905232215.1 Burkholderia sp. LMG 13014 | reverse complement strand
CCGCACTCCGGATGCCGAACGCCGGATGCCGGATGCCGAATGCCGAATGCCGAATGCCAGGTGCCGGGTAGCCGCGCAGCACGACGTGTCCGGCGCAACGGGCCGCACCGTCGTTCGATGCACGCATCGTCGGTCCACCCGTCTTCGCCCCGCATGATTCGAGCGCACAAAAGAAAACGCCACGGATTTTCATCCGTGGCGTTTTCATTTCCGCATACAGCCGGTTCAAAGAACAAGCGCGGTACACCACCGCGCCTGCCCTTCCTTGCGCTTACCCGTTCGTCGCCGACGCCGACGCAGGCGCCGGAACAGCCGCCTTGTCGTAGTCGACCGGTGCATCCGGCGCGCGCGGCGTCTCGCCGGCCCGCTCGACCCACCCGCCGCCCAGCGAACGGTACAGGTTGACCAGGTTGGTCCAGCGTGCCAGACGCGCATTGATCAGCGTCTGCTGCGCTGTGTACAGGTCCGTCTGCGCGGTCAGCACCGACAGGTAGCTGTCGACACCGTTCTTGTAACGCAGGTCCGACAGGTCGAAACGTCGCTGCTGCGCGTGCTCGTTGCGCTCCAGCGCCGCGATCTGCTGGTCGTACGTGCCGCGTGCGGCCAACCCGTCCGCCACGTCGCGGAACGCCGACTGGATCGCCTTCTCGTAGTTGGCAATCTCGATGCGCTTCTGCACGTGTGCAAGATCGAGGTTCGCGATGTTCGCGCCGCCCTCGAAGATCGGCAGCGCGATGTTCGGCGCGAACGACCACGCCGCCGTGCCGGCTTTGAACAGACCGCCCAGCGTCGGGCTCGCCGTACCGAACGCGGCCGTCAGCGAGATCTTCGGGAAGAACGCCGCGCGTGCCGCACCGATGTTCGCGTTCGCCGCCAGCAGCGACTGCTCGGCCTGCATCACGTCAGGACGACGCGTCAGCAGGTCGGACGGCAACCCGGCCGGCACGTCCGTCAGCAGGTTCTGCGCGTCGAGCGGCATGCCCGCCGGCAGATCGTCCGGCAGCGGCTCGCCGATCAGCAGGACCAGATAGTTCAGCGCCTGCGCACGCGCCCGTGCCTGCGCCTGCTGGTTCGCCAGCGCCTGCTCGACCACCGTCTGCGCCTGACGCAGCTCGAGCTCGGAGCCCGTGCCGTTGTCGAACTGCAGCTTCGTCAGGTCGTACGACGCCTGCGCCGTCTTCAGCGTGTCCTCCGTGACCTTCAGCAGATCGTCGGTCGACAGCAGCGTCAGGTATTGATCGGCCACCTGCGACACCAGCGAGATCTCCGACGCTTGCCGCGCATACGCGGTCGACAGGTACTGCGCGAGCGCCTGGTCCTTCAGGCTCTGCACGCGGCCGAACAGATCGAGTTCCCACGACGCCGACAGGCCGACGTTGTAGCTGCGCGAGATCATCGACGCGCCCGTCGTCGACAAACCCTGCGGGATACGCTGGATGTTGCCCGTGCCCGTGCCGTCGAGCGTCGGGAACAGGCCCGCGCGCGTGATCTGGTACTGCGCGCGCGCCGCCTCGATGTTCAGCACCGACACGCGCAGGTCGCGGTTGTTTTTCAGCGCGATCTCGATCAGCCGCTGCAGGCGCGG
>NZ_CAJNKE010000934.1 GCF_905232215.1 Burkholderia sp. LMG 13014 | reverse complement strand
AGGTAGTCCATGTATTCATACGAAGACCGCGTTCGGGCGGTCGAGCTGTACCTGAAACTCGGAAAGCGCGTCAAGGCGACAATCCGCCAGTTGGGTTACCCGACGAAGAATTCTCTCAAGGCGTGGTGCGAGGAATTCGAGAAGAGTGGTGATCTGCAGAAAGAGTATGTTCGCGTAAAGCCGAAGTACTCAGAAGAACAGAAGAACCTGGCACTTGAGCATTACATCAATCACGGGCGCAGCTTCAGCTTCACCCTCAGGGCATTAGGCTATCCCTGTCGCCAGATACTGACGGCGTGGGTTCGCGAGCGCTATCCGGAAACCAGGAAACGCGTGGTTGGCAAGGCAGGCCGACCGGCCGTGTCATTGGCGACCAAGCAGCTCGCGGTGTACGAACTGTGCACACGGGAAGGAAGTGCACAGGCGGTGGCGCAAAAGCTGGACGTCGACAGGGTGTCGCTGTACAACTGGAAGAACCAGTTACTCGGCCGACGGGCCCCTGCATCCATGAAGCGCGACAAGGGATCACCATCAGAGACGGATCGGGACGAACTGGAGCGGCAGGTCGAAGAGCTCCGGCGCGACATTCGCAATCTGAAGCTTGAACACGACCTGTTGAAGAAGGCGAATGAACTCGTAAAAAAAGACCTGGGCGTCGACCTGCCACTCCTGAGCAATCGGGAGAAGACGACGCTGGTTGACGCCCTGAGAGAAGAATACGGTTTGACTGAGCTGCTTGAGCGGTTGGACCTGGCGCGCAGCTCCTATTTTTATCATCGGTCGCCCATACGGGTTGCCGACAAATATGCAGATGTCCGTCGTACCGTTGCAGAGATCTTCGAGGACAATCACCGATCCTACGGCTATCGTCGGGTGCAAGCAGCGCTTAGCAGGCAACGAGTGTTTCTATCGGAGAAAGTCGTGCGTCGCCTCATGAAACAAGGCGGCCTCCACGCAGCAAGGCCCAAGCGGCGCCGATATCGCTCTTATATCGGGGAAATCAGCCCTGCCCCAGATAACATCATCAATCGCGATTTCCACGCGAACGCCCCCAACGAAAAGTGGGTGACGGATATTTCCGAGTTCCAGATTCCTGCGGGGAAGGTATATCTATCGCCCATGATCGACTGCTTCGATGGGATGGTAGTCAGCTGGTCGATTGGCACAAGCCCCGACGCAGAGCTCGTGAATTCCATGTTAGATGCGGCTATCGAGACCGTGACCGAGGACGACGAGACGCCGATCGTGCATTCCGATCGGGGTGGCCACTACCGTTGGCCTGGCTGGCTATCGCGGGTTGCAAAGGCTAAGCTGATCCGCTCCATGTCGCGTAAAGCCTGTTCACCGGACAACGCGGCCTGTGAGGGATTCTTCGGCAGGCTAAAGACTGAGATGTTCTATCCAGGAGACTGGCGTTCGACGACCATCGCGGAGTTCGTTGAGGTACTGAACGCCTACGTTCGCTGGTACAACGAGAAACGGATCAAGGGCTCCCTTGGCTATCTCAGCCCCATCGAGTACCGTGAAAGCCTCGGGTTAGCAACGTAAATCAGTCCAAGAAAATAGCCGCATCCCCGGTGGGTCAA
>NZ_CAJNKE010000933.1 GCF_905232215.1 Burkholderia sp. LMG 13014 | reverse complement strand
GCGACAGGCACGTCGACGCTGCTTCGAAATCGCTTCCATGCGGACGCAAACGTTTTCGGACTTCATATGAATGACACCGATTCCTCGCTATGCTCGCGGCGGCACAACCCGGCGCAGCCGCATCCTGCGACCCGGGCGCGCCCTTCCAGCAGGTCCCGCCAATTGGCTCCCTCCTTTACCGCACGATAACGACCATGACTCGATCGAACCGTCGTGACTTCCTGCGCGTCGCTGCCGGCACCGCCGGCGCCGCCGCGCTGAACCTGTTTCCGCCCGTGATTCGCGATGCGCTTGCGATTCCCGCGAACCGCCGCACCGGCACCCTCCGCGATATCGAACACATCGTGATCCTGATGCAGGAGAACCGCTCGTTCGACCACTACTTCGGCACGATGCGCGGTGTCCGCGGCTTCGGTGACCCGCGCCCGCTGCGCCTCGCGAACGGCAAGTCGGTGTTCCACCAGCCGGTCGGCCCGGCCGAACTGCTGCCGTTCCATCCGGGCGCGGACAAGCTCGGCCTGCAGTTCCTGCAGGACCTGCCGCACGGCTGGCAGGACATGCACGCGGCCTGGAACAAAGGCCGCTATGACCAGTGGGTGCCGAACAAGGGCACCACGACGATGGCGTACCTGAAGCGCGACGACATCCCGTTCCACTACCAGCTCGCCGACGCGTTCACGATCTGCGACGCGTACCACTGCGCGATCCCGAGCTCGACCGACCCGAACCGCTACTACATGTGGACCGGCTACGTCGGCAACGACGGCACGGGCGGCGGCCCGGTGCTCGGCAACGAGGAAAAGGGTTACGGCTGGACGACCTATCCGGAAGTGCTCGAACAGGCCGGCGTGTCGTGGAAGATCTACCAGGACGTCGGCACCGGGCTCGACGCAAACGGCTCGTGGGGCTGGACGCAGAACCCGTACATCGGCAACTACGGCGACAACTCGCTGCTCTACTTCAACCAGTACCGCAGCGCGCTGCCCGGCACGCCGCTTTACGACAAGGCGCGCACCGGCACCAACATCAGCGCTGGCGGCACGCTGTTCGACATCCTGCAGCAGGACGTGAAGAACGGCACGCTGCCGCAGGTGTCGTGGATCTGCGCGCCGGAAGCGTATTCCGAGCATCCGAACTGGCCGGCGAACTACGGCGCGTGGTACATCGAGCAGGTACTGAAGGCGCTCGTGTCGAATCCGGACGTGTGGAGCAAGACGGCGCTGTTCATCACCTACGACGAGAACGACGGCTTCTTCGATCACGTGCCGCCGCCGTTCGCACCGCAGTCGCGCGACAACGGGCTGTCGACGGTCGCGACGACCAACGAGGTATTCCCCGGCGACGCGTCGCACATGGCCGGCCCGTACGGACTCGGGCCGCGCGTGCCGATGCTGGTCGTGTCGCCGTGGACCAAGGGCGGCTGGGTCTGCTCGCAGACCTTCGATCACACGTCGCTGCTGCAATTCATCGAGGCGCGTTTCGGCGCGCAATATCCGGTCAAGGCCGGCAACGTGTCGCCGTGGCGTCGCACGGTGTGCGGCGACCTGACCGCCGCGTTCGATTTTGCGACGGCCGACGCCGGCTGGCCGA
>NZ_CAJNKE010000932.1 GCF_905232215.1 Burkholderia sp. LMG 13014 | reverse complement strand
CACGAGATGCAGCAGCATGTCGAGCCCCGCCGCCGATCCGGCCGACGTAATCACCTGCCCTTCATCGACGTAAAGCGCATCGGGATTCACGTGCAGCGCCGGATAGCGCGCCTGCAGTTTCTCCGCATAGCGCCAGTGGGTCGTCACCGTGAGGCCATCGAGCACGCCGGCCGCCGCCAGCACGAACACGCCCGAGCAGATCGAGCAGAGCCGCGCGCCGCGGCGATGCGCGGCCCGCAGTTTCTTCAGCAACGGCTCCGGCGGCAGTTCGTCCGGATCGCGCCAGCCGGGAATCACGATGGTATCGGCGCGATCGAGCGTCGCGAGCCGATACGGCGCGGCGACCGTGATGCCGCCCGCCGCGCGCACGGGCCCCGGCTCGCTCGCGCAGACCGCGAAGCGATACCAGTCGACCCCGAGCTCGGGGCGTTCGAGGGCAAACAGTTCGACCACGCAGCCGAATTCGAACGTGCAGAGGCGATCGTAGGCGAGCGCGACGACGAGATGATTGTGCATGGCGCGATGTTACCGGAACTTGTCGATCGCGCCACTGCCGCGAAACGTGCCGAACCGCGATACTGCCCCTCATTCCATCGCGTTCCACGCAACCTTCAGGAGAACCTGCCATGTCCTACGTTACCGACGTTCCCGCCGCCGAAAGCCCCGCCGCCCTCGCGCATTTCGAGGCATCGCTGCGCTTCGAGACCGATTGCTGGGACGTGCACGACGCACTCGCCTCGGGTGCGCCCGATTTCGTGCTGCTCGACGTGCGCGGCCCCGACCAGTTCGCCGCCGGCCACGTGCCCGGCGCGCGCAACCTGCCGCGCCGCAAGATCATCGAGAGCAAGCTCGCCGGCCATCCGTCCGGCACGCTGTTCGTCGTCTACTGCGCGGGCCCGCACTGCAACGGCGCCGCGCGTGCGGCAATCCAGCTTGCGCGCCTCGGCCGGCCGGTCAAGCTGATGATCGGCGGCGTGACGGGCTGGCTCGACGAAGGTTTCGCGCTGAGCAACGAAGTGCAGCCGGCGGACGCCGCAGCCGGCTGATCGTCATTAAAAGCGCAACAATCAATTGCCTGTGTACGGCCTGCACGCAAACGAAAAAAGCGCGACAATCAGTCCCATTGCAGTTCGGATGGAGCAGCAACATGCAGAACGCAGTCCTGATTCAAGTGGCCGGCTCGGTGGCCGCGATCGCGATCTATTTTCTGCCGGCGGTCATTGCCGACCGGCGTGGCCGGCACGACAAGCTGACGGTCGCGATGTTCAACGCGCTGTTCGGGTGGACCGGCATCGGCTGGCTGATGACGCTCTACTGGGCCTGCCAGCCGAACCCGCGCACCGATGTCGCGCAGACGATCCTCGCCAAGCGCCGCGGCATCAGCATGCGAACCTTCTCGACCGGTCTCGTCGAGCGCGTGCAGCGCCGTGTAGCCGCCCAGGAGCAATGGGCGGAGAAGCAAGGCTGCCGTTAAGTCCCTCTTTCCCGTTCACCCTGCTGCGTCGAACTTCGGCATCCTGACGTTGGTCGACGCGCGGTAATCCCACCCCAGCCCGTCGTGCGACACCCCGCCGCCCGCCCGCTGCCACGCC
>NZ_CAJNKE010000931.1 GCF_905232215.1 Burkholderia sp. LMG 13014 | reverse complement strand
GCGGTTCGGCGGGAAAGGCGGAAAGGCGGAAAGGCGGAAAGGCGGAAAGGCGGAAAGGCGGAACGGCGCCACCCAAGGCCCTCCCGCTGCCCCGACCGTCAGCGTTTGCCCGCGCTCAGCGCACCTGGCGCCGGCGCCGCGTCGCCCTCGTCGTGCTCGCCGCTCATGTCGCGCGCGCCCCAGCGCTGCGCGAGCGCCGCGCACGCCATCAGCTGGATCTGGTGGAACAGCATCAGCGGCAGCACGATCGCGCCGACCGCGTTCGCCGAGAAGATCACCTTCGCCATCGGCACACCGGCCGCGAGGCTCTTCTTCGACCCGCAGAAGATGATCGTGATCTGGTCGGCCCGGTTGAAGCCGAGCCGCTTGCTGACAAACGCGGTCAGCAACAGCGCGATCGCGAGCAGCACGAGGTTGACGACGAGCAGGCCGCCGAGCGCGCGCGGCGGGATCTGGTGCCACAGGCCCTCGTTGACGGCCTCGCTGAAGGCGACGTAGACGACGAGCAGGATCGAGCCCTGGTCGACGAAGCGCAGCACGCCGCGGTTGCGGTCGATCCAGCCGCCGATCACGGGCCGCAGCAGCTGGCCGGCGATGAACGGCACGAGCAGCTGCATCACGATGCTGCCGACGGTGCTCCACGGCGACGCGGCGGCGGCCGACTGCGACGTGATCATCAGCCCGACGAGCGCCGGCGTGACGAAGATGCCGAGCAGGCTCGACGCGGATGCCGCGCACACGGCGGCCGGCACGTTGCCCTTCGCGATCGACGTGAACGCGATCGACGACTGGACCGTCGACGGCAGCGTGCACAGGAACAGCACGCCCGCATACAGCGTCGGCGTGACGAGCGGCTGCAGCACGGGTTTCAGCGCGAGGCCGAGCAGCGGGAACAGCGCGAACGTGCTGAGCAGCACGACCGCGTGCAGCCGCCAGTGGGTCGCGCCCGCGACGACGGCTTCGCGCGACAGCTTCGCGCCGTGCAGGAAGAACAGCAGGCCGACGGCGATGTTGGTCGCCCAGTTGAACGCGTGGGCGGCCGGGCCGCGGCACGGCAGGAGGCTCGCGAGCACGACGGTGCCGACGAGCGCGAGCGTGAAGTTGTCGGGAAGAAAACGGGGACGGGCCATCAGGAACTCGATTCGGAAA
Organism: Burkholderia sp. LMG 13014; assembly: GCF_905232215.1. Taxonomy (GTDB): domain Bacteria; phylum Pseudomonadota; class Gammaproteobacteria; order Burkholderiales; family Burkholderiaceae; genus Burkholderia. Next base: position 444 of record NZ_CAJNKE010000931.1, on the reverse strand, counting down.
CGACGAAGGCGCGCGTCGCGCGCGCGAATGGCGCCATTGTCCCGGTTGGCGATTCACTACACAAATTCATTGTGGGAATCGATTGATGAATCAATTTCATGTGGCAACGCCCACGGTACCGGCCCGGCCATGCGCAAAACGACAGAAGAATGTTCTGTCCCGGTCGCGTCCGGAAGTGAAAAAACCTAGCAGTAACATGGTGTTACACCGATGCCGGCGACATAACACTTTTTGGCTCGACACGCTTTCGGCCCACCCATAAATTACTGCTGAAAGCCTTGCGTCGGCAGAAAGGAGCCGGCGGCGGGCGTGGACAGGCACTGAACGATGACGGAACGGGTGAAACGGAAGATCGGACGATGGGTGGCGGGCGTGCTCGGCGCGCTGCTGATGCCGCTCGCGCTCGCGCAGCCACCCCACGGCGGTCATGCGTTCGGCGGTCAC
>NZ_CAJNKE010000930.1 GCF_905232215.1 Burkholderia sp. LMG 13014 | reverse complement strand
GCGCTTGTCGAGCCAGGCAGTCCGGGCCGCGCGCACGTCGGCGGCGGCCTCTTGGAACTTGTCGCACTGGCGGAGATAGACGGAAGACGGGAAGCTCGCCCGGCTCGGGGACAGCGCGCACAGGCCGAACCCCAGGCGGCCCATTGCCCCGGCGTCCTTGAGCCGGTACTGGGCGCAGTCGATGCAGCGGACGGTCTTCTGGGCTATCGGCATCCGCCCTCCAGTCGTTCGAGGGTCAGGGCCAGCAGGTCGAGTTCGGAAAGGCCGTAGGTGCGCTCGAAGGCTCTGGTGCCCAGCCCATGCAGGCCGGTCTTGCCGGTGTGGTGCTCGGGACACAGGGGCACGGTCAGGTAGTTGCTGGCGCGCTGGGCGCCGCCCTGGTCTTCGCGGACGTGGTGAACCTGCGCCGGCGTGGCGCCCAAGCCCAGGTGATCGCACAGGATGCAGCCCAGGGCGGCCACGCGGCCCATGTGGCGCTTCTCGGCGGCGGTGGCGGCGCGCTTCATTGGTCGAACCTCATCAGCTCATTGACGACGCGCTCGACTTCTTCCTCGCTGGCGTAGCCGGCGGCCTTCAGCACGCGGTTCCACACCACGGTCAGCACAGCCCGGAACACCGTCTCGAAACGCTCTTAGCTCATGGCGGCGAACGACAGGCTTTCCGCCTCCAGCCGCACCTCGCCGCGCGCGTTGTAAACGGCCTTGTAGAAGCCGGCCAGGATGGTCATGTCCTTGCGGAAGCGGTCGAAGTCCTTGGCGACGGGCAGGCCCTGGTACTCCAGCGGCGTCACCGGCTCCCACACGTCGAACGCCAGCTTGAACAGGGCGAACGCCTTGCGGTGGAACTTGACGTTGCGGGCGCGGCGGATGGTGGCGCGCACGCCCTGGCCGGCCTTCAGCTTCTCGATCAGCGCGCGGGCTTCTTCGTCGGCCGGTGCCAGCGCGCCGTTGGGGGTCTTGACCAGCACCACGTCCATCAGTCGCCCTCCCATTCGTCGCGCTCGCGGCGGTACGCGGCAGCCAGGGCCGACACGACGAGGCCCAGCATGCCTGCCACCAGCAGCAGGCCGCCCACGACGGCCAGGAAGATCGTCTCGATCACGCCATGCCTCCCCGGTGGCTCTCCCAGTCGAACGGGATGAACTCGCCGCCGTCTTCGCGCAGGCGGTCGAAGATGCGCTCGCCCAGGAACGCCTGCACCTCGTCGCGGGTGAAGTTCGACAGCAGCAGCGTCGGACGGCGCTTCTCGTACCGCTCGTTGAGCACGTCAAACAGAATCAGCCGCTCGGCGTCGCTGCCGAACTGGACGCCCACCTCGTCGAGGATGAGCAGGTCGGGGAACACCAGCGACGCGATGGCCTCGCTCTCGCTTTGCGTGCTGTTGCGCCCCCAGGTGTCTTTCACCCGGCGCACCGCACGCATGACGGTCATGAACAGCACGCTACGGCTGTCGCGCTCCATGATCTGCAACCCGACGCCCACGGCCAGGTGAGTCTTGCCCGTGCCGGGCTTGCCGATGAACAGCGCGGAGCGGCCCGTCTTCAGCGCGGCGTCAAAGCCGTCGGCGTAGCTCTTGGCGAATGCCAGGGCACGGC
>NZ_CAJNKE010000929.1 GCF_905232215.1 Burkholderia sp. LMG 13014 | reverse complement strand
TCGTCGGTCGCATGGCCCGCATCGCGGTCGTCGTCATCGTTGCCGAACGCGTCGACGTGGACCAGGTGGTCGTGGTCGGCCATCCCCGCGCGGATCACGTCGGGCAATCGCCAGCGCGCGGCCGCCTCGAGCCCGATCTCGTCGAAGCCGACACCGAGCACATCGATGCAGGCGGCCGTTTCGTCGCCGTGCAGCTCGGCCGCGCGGCGGCGGATCCGGTCCCATTCGCTGTCGAGATAGCAGACCACGAGCAGCTTGCCGACCTGGCGCATCAGCGTGCAGACGACGGCTTCCTCGCCCCCGCGCAGCTCGGCGCGCTCGGTAAGCTTGCGCGCGACGCAGCCGGACAGCAGCGCGCGGTTCAGTTCGAGCTTTGCGTCGATGCGCCGCGGCGTGCTGTGGTGGAAATGGTCGACGAGCTTGAGCCCGACGACCAGATGGCCGACGGCGTCCATGCCGAGCACCATCAATGCGCGGGTCACGGTCGTGATGTTGCCGCCGAACGCCATGTACATCGCGGAGTTCGCGAGCCGCAGCACTTTCTGCGTGAGCGCGAAATCCGACAGCACGACGCGCACGAGCGCGGTGAAGTCGAGGTCGTCGTTCTTCATCGCGGCCATCGTCGCGCGCAGCGATTCCGACAGCAGCGGGAAATCGCCCCGCTCGTTCATCCGGGCCCACAGCTTGTCGAGCAATGCGGTGCGGGGCAGGTGTTCGGTGATTGACATACGGATCTGTCCGGTTCGCCGCGCGCGTCAGGCGGCGTGCAGGTGCAACTGCTGCGCCTCGAAGCGCCGCGCGAGCTCCTCGGATGGCAGCGCCTGGCAGACGAGCCAGCCCTGGATATGGTTGCAGCCCATCTCCGTCAGCAATTCGCGCTGCGCCTCGGTCTCGACGCCTTCCGCGACGAGCTCGAGATCGAGCGTCTGCGCGAGGCCGACCACCGCCGACACGATCGCGCGGTCGTTGCGCGAGGTCAGCAGGTTCTCGACGAAACTGCGGTCGATCTTCAGCTTCGCGAGCGGGAAGCGCTGCAGATACGCGAGGCTCGAATAGCCGGTGCCGAAATCGTCGATCGCGAAGCGGATGCCGAGATCGGTCAGTTCCTCGAGCAGCCCCTTCGCCTGCGCGGGATCGTGCATCAGCAGGCTTTCGGTAATTTCGAGCACGATGCGGCGCGGGTCGATGCCCGTCAGCGCGATCGCCTCGCGCACGCTCTGCGTGAAGCGCGGGTCGCGGAACTGCTGCGGCGACACGTTGACCGCCACGTACTGCAGCGCGAGCCCCTGGCGATCCCAGGCGACGAGCTGCATGCACGCGGCCTTGAGCACCCAGTTGCCGAGATAGTTGATCAGGCCGATCGATTCGGCGAGCGGAATGAAGGTCGCCGGCGGCACGAGCCCGTGCACCGGATGGCGCCAGCGGATCAGCGCCTCGACGCCGACCACCGCGCCCGACTGGCTGCGCGTGATCGGCTGGAAATGGAGCGAAAACTCGCCGTTGCGCACGCCGTCGTACAGGTCGGCTTCGAGCTTCAGCCGTTCGGCATCCGCCGGATCGTCGACCGGCGCGTGGAACGCGAGTGCATTGCCGCC
>NZ_CAJNKE010000928.1 GCF_905232215.1 Burkholderia sp. LMG 13014 | reverse complement strand
GCGAAGGCGCGACGATCGTTGCGTGCGACATCGATCTCGCGAGCGCCGAACGCACCGCGCTGCTGATCGGGCTGACCGGTGCGCAGGCCCATGCGAAACGCGTCGACGTCGGGTCCGCCGACGACATGGAAGCGCTCGCGACGTGGGTCGGCAGCGAACTCGGCGGCGCGGACGTCGTGATCAACAACGCCGGGATCGGCATGGCCGGCGGCATCCTCGACACCAGCACGCGGCACTGGGAGCGCATCCTGCACGTGAACCTGTGGGGCGTGATCCACGGCTCGCGGCTGTTCGCGCAGCAGATGGCCGCGCGCGGCACCGGCGGGCACATCGTCAACACCGCGTCGGCCGCTGCGTTCGGGCCGTCGCGCGACCTGCCCGCGTATGCAACCACGAAGGCCGCCGTGCTGATGCTCAGCGAATGCATGCGCGCGGAACTCGCGGAGCAAGGTATCGGCGTAACGGCCGTGTGCCCCGGCTTCGCGGAAACCGGAATCATGGCGTCGACGCAATACGCGGGCGCCAACGCGCAGGACGAAGCGCGGCTGCGCAAGCGCGCGACCAAGCTGTACCAGATGCGCGGCCTGAAGCCCGAGACCGTCGCACAGGCGATGGTCGACGGCGTGCTGCGCAATCGCCCCGTCGTCGCGGTCGGCGGCGAGGCGCACGCGATGCGCTTCGTCGGCCGCTTCATGCCGTGGCTCGGCCGGATGATCGCCCGCGTCAGCATGGCATTGCATTGACGGCGCACGACGCCGCACAGGGAGACAAAGATGACCGATACCGCCGACTATCACAAAATCAAGGCCCGGCACGTGAAGTTCGACTTCAGCGACACCCCGATTACCTGGGTGCCGAACGACCCGGCCAGCACGCACATCATCAACACGCTGAACCTGCTGTTCCCGGAAGGTGAGCTGTGGTTCTGCCGCGTCTACAACAAGGCATTGCCGCTGATCACCGATGCGCGCCTGCGCGACGAGGCCGAAGGCTTCCTGCGGCAGGAAGCCGTGCATTCGCGCTCGCACGGCGGCGTGCTCAAGCACTACTACGACCGGCACGGGATCGACACGAAACCGTTCACGCAGAAGCTCAACCGCCTGTTCACGCGCGTGCTCGGCGAACAGCCGCTCGGGCTGAAGATCGGCCACACGCGGTTCTGGCTGCGCCAGCAGCTCGCGGTGATCGCGTCGCTCGAGCATTTCTTCGGCTATCTCGGCAACTGGGTGCTCAACGCGCACGGGCTAGACGAAGGGAAAGCCGACCCGACGATGGTCGACCTGCTGCGCTGGCACGGCGCGGAGGAAGTCGAGCATCGCACGGTCGCGTTCGACATCTACCGGCACATGGGCGGCACCTATCCGGAACGCTGCGTGCACATGGCGTTCGTGATCCTGCTGCTGCTCTACTACATCACGACGGGTGCGAAGTTCATGTACCGGCGCGACCCGGACGCCGGCCGCTACCCGGGCTTCGTGCGCGCGTGGTGGCACGGCTCGCGGCGCGGGCACCTGCCGTCGTTCTGGAAGGTGATCGGCGCGGCGCTGCGCTATTTCAAGCCGGGCTATACGCCGCACCACGAAGGCTCGACCGAA
>NZ_CAJNKE010000927.1 GCF_905232215.1 Burkholderia sp. LMG 13014 | reverse complement strand
GCGGGGCCGCGCGGCGCGACATGACAGAGAGGCGGGCGCCGGCAGGGCGGCCCGCGGTTTTTTTTGACTGAATCGTTGTGACGAATCGAACTATGCAGGCTACCGGAGCACTCATGAAAACGCTGTTCTTGCAGGCCCCTTCGTATGACGGCTTCGACGGCGGAGCCGGCTCGCGCTATCAGGCGAAGCGCGAAATCCGTTCCTTCTGGTATCCGACGTGGCTCGCACAGCCGGCCGCGCTCGTGCCGGGCAGCCGCGTCGTCGATGCGCCGGCCGACGGCCTGTCGGTCGAGGAAACGCTGAAGATCGCGAACGACTACGACCTCGTGATCATCCACACGAGCACGCCGTCGTTCCCGACCGATGCGATGTTCGCGCAGGACCTGAAGAAGATGAAGCCGTCGCTGCTGGTCGGCATGGTGGGCGCGAAGGTGATGGTCGATCCGCACAACTCGCTCACGGCGAGCGAGGCAATCGACTTCGTGTGCCGCGAGGAATTCGACTTCACCTGCAAGGAAATTGCCGAGGGCAAGCCGCTGGCCGAGATCAAGGGCCTGTCGTGGCGCGCGAAGGACGGCTCGATCGAGCACAACGAAGCGCGTCCGATCCTCGAGAACATGGACGAACTGCCGTTCGTCGCGCCTGTCTACAAGCGCGACCTGAAGATCGACAACTACTTCATCGGCTACCTCAACTATCCGTACGTATCGATCTACACGGGCCGCGGCTGCAAGTCGCGCTGCACGTTCTGCCTGTGGCCGCAGACGGTCAGCGGCCATCGCTACCGCACGCGCTCGGTCGAGAACGTGATCGCTGAAGCGAAGTGGATCCGCGACAACATGCCGGAAGTGAAGGAACTGATGTTCGACGACGACACCTTCACCGACGACCTGCCGCGCGCTGAAGCCATCGCCATCGGCCTGGGCAAGCTCGGCATGACGTGGTCGTGCAACGCGAAGGCGAACGTGCCGTACAAGACGCTCAAGGTCCTGAAGGAAAACGGCCTGCGCCTGCTGCTGGTCGGCTTCGAATCCGGCGACGACCAGATCCTCGTGAACATCAAGAAGGGCGTGCGCACCGATTTCGCGCGCCGCTTCAGCGCGGACTGCAAGAAGCTCGGCATCAAGATCCACGGCACCTTCATCCTCGGCCTGCCGGGCGAGACGCAGGAGACCATCAAGAAGACGATCGAGTACGCGAAGGAAATCAATCCGCACACGATCCAGGTGTCGCTCGCCGCGCCGTATCCGGGCACGACGCTCTACAAGCAGGCCGTGGAAAACGGCTGGATGGAAGAGAACAAGACCATCAACCTGGTGAGCAAGGAAGGCGTGCAGCTCGCGGCGATCGGCTATGCGCACCTGTCGCGCGACGAGATCTATCACCATCTCGAGCAGTTCTATCGCCAGTTCTACTTCCGCCCGTCGAAGATCTGGGAGATCGTCCGCGAGATGCTGACGAGCTGGGACATGATGAAGCGCCGCCTGCGCGAAGGTGTCGAGTTCTTCCGCTTCCTGCGCGCACACGAGGCCTGATTCGTGGCGACGCAGCCGGCGGCGCGGGCGCTGATCTTCACCGCGGACGACTTCGGGCTGC
>NZ_CAJNKE010000926.1 GCF_905232215.1 Burkholderia sp. LMG 13014 | reverse complement strand
CACCCACGACAACGCGACGCCACGCGGCGTGTCCTCCATCCAGCCGAGCCGCTTCGCGGGCACGTAGCCGAACACGGCCGCGAGCACCGGCATCGCGACGTGCCACTTCCACCACATGCGCCGCCGTTCGGCCGGCAGGTAATCGCGCCAGTACGCATACTGCGCGCCGACCGTCACCGCATGCCGCACGTGGACGTTCGATGCCGCGAGCCCGAGCACGAACCCGCCGATACTGTGCGCGACGACGTCGATCGGCTGGCCCGGAAACGTGTCGCGTGCGTATTGCAGCGCGGCTTCGCAATCGAGCCGCCCCCAGTCGAGCCAGTTCGCGCGCAGCTTCGCGAGCTGCGCCGGGCGCGACCCGCCGATGCCGCGATAGTCGTAGACGAGCACGTCGCGCCCCTGCGCGAACAGCCAGGCCGCGAAACGAAAGTAGTAGTCGCAACGTACCGACGTCGCGCAATTGATGACCGTCACGGGCCGCGCGACACTGCCGCCGCGATGGCGCCAGACATGGCCGCGCAATTCGTAGCCGTCGGCTGCGCGCAGCGTCACGGGCTCGGGTGGCAATGCGTCTGCCGCGCGGGTGCCCTGCGTCATTCCGTTGCCTTCGTTCGAAATCGTCATCTTGTCTCCTGTCGACCGAAGTTAGCGCTTTAGCGCTTACTTCGGTCCCATGGCGTGGTTGGTTGGAGTTAGCGCTTCAGCGCTTACTCCAACCCCACGGCGGTCGATCCGAGTTGGCGCTTTAGCGCTTACTTCGGTCCCATGGCGTGGTTGGTTGGAGTTGGCGTTTCAGCGCTTACTCCAACCCCACGGCGGTCGATCCGAGTTGGCGCTTCAGCGCTTACTCCAACCCCACGGCGGTCGATCCGAGTCAGCGCTTCAGCGCTTACTCCGGCCCATGGCGTGACTGGTTGAAGTCAGCGCTTCAGCCCTTACTCGGCCCCCATACTTCGCGGGCGATCCCGGTAGGCGCCTAAGCATCTACTCGTACCCGAGCTTCACGGCCGGCATTGACGTCAACTCACGAGCACCTGCCCCACCCCTCACCGCCCGCACCAGCCTCCATTGAACTTGACGCGCCCCCCGTTCTCAACCAATCTTGCTGCTCCGTTCGCATGAGTCACGCGCATGTCAACGCCACTCGTCCGTCTCCCGTCGCTCGACCTCGTCCGCGGTTTCGTCGCCGTCGGCCGCCGCATGAGCATCACGCTCGCCGCGCAGGACCTGTGCGTCACGCAATCGGCGGTCAGCCGCCAGGTACACGCGCTCGAAGCGCATCTCGGTGTCGCGCTGCTGCAGCGCGGCTACCGGAAGATCGCGTTCACGCCGGAAGGCGAGCGGCTGTTTCGTGTCGCGGATGCGGCACTGCACGGCCTGCAGGATACCGTCGCGTCGCTCGCCGCCGCGCGCGAGCGCCAGCCCGTCACGATCACCGCGAGCATCGGCGTCACCGCGCTGTGGTTGCTGCCGCGGCTCGGGCGGCTGCAGGCGCGCCTGCCGGAGATCGACCTGCGCGTCGCCGCGAACGACAAGGTACTCGATTTGCGCGCCGAAGGCATCGACCTCGGGATCCGCTACTGTCCGCGCGACC
>NZ_CAJNKE010000925.1 GCF_905232215.1 Burkholderia sp. LMG 13014 | reverse complement strand
CGGTGAAGCCCGGCATGCCGAGCACGCCGAGCGCGTACGACGGATGCGCGAAGTCGCGGCCGAGCGGAATCAGGTCGCGGCCGTCGGACAGCGCATAGTCCTGCCAGCCGGCGCCCGCGACCACGAGATCGCCTTCGCGGAACGCGGGCAGGTTCGACGAAACGACCTGGCTGACGGTGCCGCCGACCATCGGCTGGCCGAGTTCGGCCGGCGCGGCATAGGACGGCGCGTCGCTCATCCGGCCGCGCATGTACGGGTCGAGCGACAACCAGACCGTGCGCAGCAGCACCTGGCCGGCGCCGGGCGTCGGCACCTCACCGGATTCGGTGCGGAAGTTGCCGGGCGTCGGCGCGCCGACCGGGCGCGAATTCAGGATGATCTGGCGGTTTGCGGTCTTGCTTTGCGGCATGTAAGCCTCCGTCAACAGGAATGGACGTGCTTCGTGGGCACGATCGGATCAGGGATGGACCAGCAGAGACGCGCGCATGCGGTGGCGTCGGCGCTCAGGCCGTCGCGGGTGCGTGCGTGCGGTTGAAACAATCGGGACAGCGTAACGCGGCGTGGCACGTTCGTCATGCGTATTGAGTAGACCAGTCGTCTAGAAACAGGGTAAAAACAAGGCGCGCCGATGCGCGCCCGGGTTACGACTGTGCTCCGCCCGGCTCGAGCGGCGGCAGGTTCAGCATGCGCCGCGTTTCGACCATCGCCCGTTCGAGCGGCTTGCGGTTGCGGTGAATCTTTTCCAGCAGCGTCGCGCCCAGCCACAGCTCGTAGAGGATCGCGGCCGTATGCGACGGATCGGCGACCGCGCTCAGCGAACCGTCGGCCAGCCCGGCCTCGATGCCGCCCGCGAGCCGCTCGATGATCTGGCTCGTGCCGTGCCGCAGCACCGCGCGCATCGCTTCCGACAGGTCCGACACTTCCGCGCCGAGCTTCACCGCGAGGCACTTGCCTTCCGGATCGTCCGCGCATTGCGTGTGCAGCCGCTCCAGTACGTCATCAGGCGCTCGGCGCCCGTGCCGGCCTGATGCTTGAGCAGGTTGTCGAGATGCGCGAGGTAGCCGTCGAAATACGACTCGAGCAGCGCTTCGCCGAATGCCTCTTTCGAGCCGAAGTAATGGTAGAACGAGCCCTTCGGGATGCCCGCCGCAGCGAGAATCTCGTTCAGACCGACCGCCGAAAACCCCTTGTGGAGCATGATCGGCTTGGCGATATTCAGGATGTGATGGCGGACTTCCGCGCCTGAAGATGCATTCATGATGGCGTATGTTAGCAACGATTAGACCGGTCGTCTAGTAACCTCGAACCGGTAGGTTGAGCGGCACTTTACCCGATCCCCGCCGCGCGCCCAAACGTTGCACCCGCGTTCCTCGCGCTTCTCCTGCCCTGCCGCGTGCGTGGCGTCACACGCACGACTCGGTTTCGTCGCGGGCGTTTCATCGATCTCCCGCATAAATACGCGCGGCGCATGTGCCGGCAGTCGGGAAGTTTCGGCCGGCATTGCACACGTGTGCAATGCGCCGGATCGTCGTTGCCGCCTCCCGAACCCGTGACCAGGAACGCCCATGACCGCTTCGAAACCCGAACGCCCGTCCGC
>NZ_CAJNKE010000924.1 GCF_905232215.1 Burkholderia sp. LMG 13014 | reverse complement strand
GCACGCGCTGCAGATGGACGTGCTGAAGCTCGCACAGGCGCACGAGCGTTACACGCAGCGCAGCACGCAGATTCGCGAGGAACTCGAGGAAATCGGCGCGCAGATCGAAGAGCAGCGCGCGATGCGCGCGGAGTCGGAAGCGAATTTCGAGCGTTTCGACGGCGAACTCGCGGAACTGCAGGCGCGCTTCGAGGACAACCAGCTCGCATTCGAAGCGCTCGACGAATCGCTGACGCAGGCGCGTCAGGAAGCGCGCGACCTCGAGCGCGGCGCGAATGACGCGCGCTTCGCCGCGCGCAACGCAGTGACCCGGATCGACGAGCTCAAGCGCAGCATTCAGGTCGCGCACGAACAGAGCGAGCGTGTTGCCGCATCGCTGGAAGACGCGCGCGCCGAGCTCGAGACGATCAACGAGCAGACCGCGCACACGGGCCTGCAGGACGCGCTCGAGATTCGTGCGGTGAAGGAAGAAGCGCTGCAGGCCGCGCGGATCGAACTCGACGACCTGACCGCAAAATTGCGGGCGTCGGACGAGCAGCGCCTCGTCGCCGAGCGCTCGCTGCAGCCGCTGCGCGACCGCATCACCGAATTGCAGTTGAAGGAGCAGGCCGCGCGCCTGTCGGTCGAGCAGTTCGCCGAGCAGCTCGTGACGGCCGAGGTCGACGAGGTGGCCCTGTCCGCGAAGCTCACGCCGGATCTGAAACCGTCGTACCTGCAGGGCGAGGTCACGCGCCTGAACAACGCGATCAACGCGCTCGGCCCGGTGAACATGGCCGCGCTCGACGAGCTGAAGGCCGCGAGCGAGCGCAAGGTGTTCCTCGACGCGCAGTCGGCCGACCTGATCGACGCGATCACGACGCTCGAGGACGCGATCCACAAGATCGACCAGGAAACCCGCACGCTGCTGCAGGGTACCTTCGACGAGGTCAACCGTCACTTCAGCGACCTGTTCCCGCGCCTGTTCGGCGGCGGCCAGGCGAAGCTGATCATGACGGGCGACGAAATCCTCGATGCCGGCGTGCAGGTGATGGCGCAGCCGCCGGGCAAGAAGAACGCGACGATTCACCTGCTGTCGGGCGGCGAGAAGGCGTTGACCGCGACCGCACTGGTGTTCGCGATGTTCCAGCTGAACCCGGCGCCGTTCTGTCTGCTGGACGAGGTCGACGCACCGCTCGACGATGCGAACACCGAGCGTTTCGCGAATCTCGTGCGCGCGATGTCCAACAAGACGCAGTTCCTGTTCATCTCGCACAACAAGATCGCGATGGAAATGGCGCAGCAGCTGATCGGCGTGACGATGCAGGAGCAGGGCGTGTCGCGGATCGTCGCGGTGGACATGGAAACCGCCGCGGGTTTTGCCCAGAATTGACGTTTGACGAAACCGGACCGCGTTCGCGCGGCGCATGGGCGCCCGTTCGCGGTTCCGACGAACAAGAATTGCTGATGGAGCGTGCATGGACGAGTTGACACTCGGTTTGATCGGCGCGGGCGCCGTCGTGGTGGGCGGCGTCGTGGTCTACAACGCATGGCAGGGCGCGAAGGTGCGGCGCAAGATGCCGCGCCCGATGCCGGAGGAAGCGGCCGAGGCGATGAACCG
>NZ_CAJNKE010000923.1 GCF_905232215.1 Burkholderia sp. LMG 13014 | reverse complement strand
CGCCCGGGCGGGCTCCATCACAAATGCAGGACTACTACTGATTTCGATGCTTCCGGTTCTCATTCGATGTCTCCTTTCAGGCCGGCACGCTACAAAGGCCGGCCCGATCGATCAAGCGCGCCGCGGCGCTCAGTGCCAGTTGCCGCCCGGCGCGAGCCGTTTGAGCGCGACCGCGAGCCGCGCGAGCGCACCCGATGCGGTGTCGCTGCCGGCGAGCACGTCGTGCGCAGCGTTCCAGAACTGGTTGCTGACCTGGTTGTACTTCGCGCCGGTCACGGTCGACGGCCGTGCGACCGCCACGCTGAAGGTCGGCAGCAGGTCGGCCATGAACGGGTTGGCCTGCAGGATGTCCTTGTCCCGATAGAGCGCCGGAAGCGTCGGGTTGTACGACCCCTGGATCGCACGCATCTTCTGCACGTCCGCGCTCGCCAGGTACATCACGAGATCGGCGGCCAGTTTCGGGTTCGGCGAGTAGCGCGACACGGCGAGCTGCCATCCGCCCAGCGTGGCGGCCGGGCGGCCGTCGGCGCCGCCCTTCGGCAGCGGCGCAATGCCGACCTTGCCCTTGATCGGACTGCCCGTGCGATTCGCGATCGCCCACGCGTAGGGCCAATTGCGCATGAACACGGCATTGCCGGCCTGGAACACGCCGCGGGCCTCCTCTTCGCCGTAGTTCAGCACGGCCTTCGGGCTGATCGTACCGACCCATTTCGCCGACTGCTCGAGCGCCTTGATCGCGCCCGGGTTGTCGATCGTCACGCGCCCCTTGTCGTCGACCACCGTGCCGCCGTTGTAGCTGCTGACCCATTCGAGCGCATCGCAGGTCAGCCCTTCGTACGCGCGCCCCTGCCACACGTAGCCCCAGACCTTTTCGTTGCCCGCGCTGCGCTCGCCCGACTGGATCTTGCGCGCGGTGGCGTCGAGCTCATCCCACGTTGCGGGCACTTTCACGCGATACTTGTCGAGCAGGTCCTTGCGGTAGTAAAGGAGCCCCGTATCGATGAACCACGGCATCGCGACCAGCTTGCCGTTCACCGTATCGTTCGCGACGATGCTCGGGAACGACTGGCTTTCGAGCCCTTTGCTGTACGGCTTCAGGTCGATCAGGTGGTTCGCGAGGATGCCCGGCCAGACCGTGTCGATCTGCATCACGTCGATCTTGTCCGAACCGCTACCGAGCAACTGCTGATAGAGCGCCAGCGTCTCGCTCGAGTTATTGGGCATGCTGATGAACTCGACCTCGTTGCCGGTCTTCTCGGCCCAGCGCTTCGCCGAGACCTGGCAAATGTCCTGGTCGACGCCGGCTGCGCCACATGCGATCCGCAGCGTCGTCGCGCCGGCCGTGGCAGCCGTCATCGCGAGCGCCATCGTCAGCAAACCTGCCTTGAGCTTCGTCATTCGGTGTCTCCAGTTTTTTTCGAATCGTTCGAATCGCGCGCCGCGGTGTCGCGAGCGCGTCGCCGGGTGCCGTGGGTCTATGAGACTCCAGTCCGGTTAATCGAAAATTTCGGAAACGCGGCGCGCCATTAACAATCGAAACAATCGCCGTCGCGCGTCAGGCCAGCAGCGCGGCGAGCGCCGCCAGATCGAACGGCTTCGGCACGAACGGCAG
>NZ_CAJNKE010000922.1 GCF_905232215.1 Burkholderia sp. LMG 13014 | reverse complement strand
GGTCGACGCGGCGACCGACGTCGAAACGGCCATCGTCGCGACGGCGGCGGAGCCCGCCGTGATCGCACCCGCACCGGCTGCCGCCGAAACGGTCGACGCGGCGACCGACGTCGAAACGGCCATCGTCGCGACGGCGCAAGCCGAAACGCCGGTTGAAGCCGAAGCCGAAGCCATCGCCGACGCGCCGGCCCCGGCCGACAAATCGACGCTGCACGTGTCACGTCCGACGCAGAACGAACTCACGCTGACCATCAACGGCGAATCGATCACGCTGCATCCGGAGCAACTGAGCCAGTTGATCGAGGAACTCGCGCATGCGCGTGCGTCGATGCAGCCGGAGCCGCCGCCCGGCATCCCGTCCGGCTGGCGCTTCGTGACGACGAAGAACCCGATGATGGCCGTGCAGAAGCAGGCGAATGGCGACCGCCTGCTGGTGGCCCGCCACACGGGCTACGGCTGGGTGCCGTTCACGTTCTCGCCGGACGTCGTGGTGCAGATGTACATGATGCTGACCCAGCGCTAAGCACCGGCAAGCCGCCCCGACGAAAACGAAACAGCCCGACCGGTTTCCACCGATCGGGCTGTCTGCTTTCCGGCTACCGGGAGGCACGCCTCCCGGCAAACGCTCAGCGATCCACCGGCGCCTGCACGCGCGCCTTCCACTGGCCGCCCTTGCCGCGCCAGTAGCGCCACGCGGACGCGAACGTCGCGCCGACGTAGAACAGCGCGACGAGCGGCAGCGCGGGCGCCCACAGCGGCGAGCGCCGGTAGTAGCGCAGCATCGGCGCATACGCGGCGCACATCGACGCCCACGCGAGCCACGCCGGCCATGCGCGCGCGCCGTACGCGAGCGCCGCGGCGGGCGGCACGAGATAGATGATCGTCATCCCGAGCAGCGTGCCGGCCAGCAGCAGCGGCGAATAGTGCAGCTGCGTGAACGCGGTGCGCGCGATCATGTTCCAGATGTCGCGCCAACTGTCGTACGGGCGCAACGACACGCTGCGGTCGGCCAGGTCGAGCCGGATCGGATGGCGGCCTTCGCCGCGATGCTTGATCTGCGCAGCGAGGCTGCAGTCGTCGATCAGCGCGCCGCGGATCGACTCGATGCCGCCCGCTTCCTCGAGCGCCGTGCGCTTGACGAGCATGCAGCCGCCCGCGGCGCCGGCCGTCCGGTTGCGCGGGTTGTTGATCCACGAGAACGGGTAGAGCTTCGCGAAGAAGAACACGAACGCCGGGATCAGCGCCTTTTCCCAGAACGAATCGCAGCGCAGCCGCACCATCAGCGACACGAGATCGCGGTTCTCGGCCTGTGCGCGCGTGACGAGCTGCGCGACGGCGTCGGGCGGATGGCCGATGTCGGCATCCGTCAGCAGCAGGTAGTCGGCCGGCAGGCCGAGCGTCTGCACCGCGGCGATCCCCTGTGACTGCGCCCACACCTTGCCCGACCAGCCGGCCGGCAGCGGCTTGGCGGCCAGCACCGTCAGCCGGTCGGCGCGGTTGATCGCGAGCGCGGCTGCGCGGGCCGCGTCGGCGGTGCCGTCGTCGCTGTGGTCATCGACAATGATCAGATGAAATTCGCCCGGGTAATCCTGCTCGAGCAGCGAAGTCGCCGCCCGGGCG
>NZ_CAJNKE010000921.1 GCF_905232215.1 Burkholderia sp. LMG 13014 | reverse complement strand
CCGGTTTGCACCGCGGCCCGTTTGTATAGTTGGAATCACGCACACCATGACCACCGACACCACTGGCCGCACCGGCAATCCCGCTGCGGCCGCGAGCCCCGACCGGTTCCGCTACGGCTTCCTGAAGGGCAACCCGCAGCTCACGAAAAACGGCGAGCTGAAGCACCTGCTGTCGATCGAGGGCCTGCCGCGCTCGATCGTCAACCACATCCTTGATACGGCCGAGCAGTTCGTCAGCGTGACGGACCGCGAAGTGAAGAAGGTGCCGCTGCTGCGCGGCAAGTCCGTGTTCAACCTGTTCTTCGAGAACTCGACGCGCACGCGCACGACCTTCGAGATCGCCGCGACGCGCCTGTCGGCCGACGTGCTGAACCTGAACATCAATGCATCGTCGACGAGCAAGGGCGAATCGCTGCTCGACACGATCAACAACCTGTCGGCGATGCATGCCGACCTGTTTGTCGTGCGTCACGCATCGAGCGGCGCACCGTACCTGATCGCCGAGCACTGCGCACCGCACGTGCATGTGATCAACGCCGGCGACGGCCGCCATGCGCACCCGACGCAGGGCCTGCTCGACATGTACACGATCCGTCACTACAAGCGCGACTTCACGAAGCTGCGCGTGGCGATCGTCGGCGACATCCTGCATTCGCGCGTCGCACGCTCCGACATCCACGCGCTCACCACGCTCGGCGTGCCGGAAGTGCGCGCGATCGGCCCGCGCACGCTGCTGCCGGGCGGGCTCGAGCAGATGGGCGTGAAGGTGTTCCACAACCTCGACGAAGGGCTGAAGGGCGTCGACGTGATCATCATGCTGCGCCTGCAGAACGAGCGGATGAGCGGCGCGCTGCTGCCTTCCGCGCAGGAATACTTCAAGACCTGGGGCCTGACGCCCGAGCGCCTCGCGCTCGCCGCGCCCGACGCGATCGTGATGCACCCGGGCCCGATGAACCGCGGCGTCGAGATCGATTCGCAGGTCGCCGATGGCCCGCAGTCGGTGATCCTCAACCAGGTCACGTTCGGCATCGCCGTGCGGATGGCGGTGATGGGCATCGTCGCCGGCAACAGCGACTGAGCCTGCTTTCGCGCATCCCTATTCACGCAATCAACGCATTCACAGACAGCGCATGAAGATTCATATCAAAGGCGGCACGCTGATCGACCCGGTCGCCGGCACCGAGCGGCAGGCCGACGTATTCGTCGCGGAAGGCAAGATCGCCGCGCTCGGCGCGGTGCCGGGCGGTTTCAACGCGGACCGGACGATCGACGCGTCGGGCCTGATCGTCGCACCCGGCCTCGTCGACCTGTGCGCGCGGCTGCGCGAGCCCGGCTACGAGCACAAGGCGACGCTCGCGTCCGAGATGGCCGCGGCCGTCGCGGGCGGCGTCACGACCCTCGTGTGCCCGCCGGATACCGACCCCGTGCTCGACGAGCCGGGCCTCGTCGAGATGCTCAAGTTCCGCGCGCGCAACCTGCACCAGGCGAACGTGCATCCGCTCGGCGCGCTCACCGTCGGCCTCAAGGGTGAAGTGATCACCGAGATGGTCGCGCTGACCGAGTCCGGCTGTGTCGGCTTCACGCATGCCAACGTGCCGGTGTGCGACACGCAGGTGCTGCT
>NZ_CAJNKE010000920.1 GCF_905232215.1 Burkholderia sp. LMG 13014 | reverse complement strand
GCCGCGCTGTTCGAGCGCATCCGCCCCGTGTTGCTCGCCATGGGCAAGAACGTCGTGCATTGCGGCGGCACGGGCACCGGGCAGATCGCGAAAATCTGCAACAACCTGCTGCTCGGGATCTCGATGATGGGCGTGTCGGAAGCGATGGCGCTCGGCGCCGCGCTCGGCATCGATCCGGCCGTGCTGGCCGGCATCATCAATACGTCGACCGGCCGCTGCTGGAGCTCGGACACGTACAACCCGTATCCGGGCGTGAGCGACACCGCGCCGGCCGCGCGCGGCTACGCGGGCGGCTTCGCGGCGAACCTGATGCTGAAGGATCTCGGGCTCGCGACCGAAGCGGCGCGGAGCGCGCACCAGCCGGTGTGGATGGGCGCGCTTGCGCAACAGCTCTATCAGTCGATGAGCCAGCAGGGGCTCGGCACGCTCGACTTCTCCGCGTGCGTGAAGCTGTACGAGGCGCAGCCGGCGTAACCGCCGCAGCCGACGCCGGACGTGCGCCGACCCGCGATCTGCCTGAACGGCATCGCGGGTCGTTTTGCGTGCGGGGAAGGAAAACGCGGCAGGCGGCGCATCAACGCCGCCGGTCGTTCAACCGCGCGGGTTCGACGCCGTCTCGAAGGTCGGATGGCACTCGAACGCGAGTTCGGAGCGCGCGCCGACACGGCTGCCGCTGGTCAGCGATTCCTGCTTCATGCTCGCGCGCATCCCGCGCTGCGTGCAGTAGTTGGTGGCTTCGTCGAAGGCCTTCGTATGGGCGTCGGCCCACGTCGTCGACACGCCGACCGTGCGCGTCGTCACGGTAAACACGTTCGGGTTCGACGTCGCGGTCACGTCGGAAGAGGTCGAACACGCGGCGAGCAAGCATGCAGCAGCCGCGACGGTCAACCATCGCAGGGTTCGAAAGGAAACTGGAGTGGACATGGGGGCAAGCGCGCGCCGTTCGACGCGCATTGAGCAACATAGGCGACAGTATGCCTGCTCGATCGCCGGAGATCATGCCCCTTTCAGTGAACACATTGTTTCGAATGGTTAAACGATGATGAAAATGGGGCAATATTTTCGCCCCGTTTCAGGGCCAGATGCCGCCAACGGGTAGTTTTGCCCTGTCGCCCTGCCGTATCGCCGTATCGCCGTATCGCCGTATCGCCGTATCGCCACATCGCCACATCGCCACATCGCCACATCGCCACATCGCGTTCTCCGCCTGCCGATTAGTGGCGGATCCTTTCGGTGCTTCCACGAGGCTCCGCCGTGCCGGCTGCTTTCGGCGCATGGCGCGGATGTGCGCGGCAGGTCAGCCATGGGCCGACCGTCGAAACCATCCCCCAAAGCCCGGCGCGTAGCCACGCGGGCACATCGCTTGCGTCATCGACGCGCCCGCCGATCCGGCGGACCGCATCCTTCCCTCAACCGGCGCTGCGCACCGCGCGCCCCTTCAAGCGGCGATCCCGCATCGCAAGCAGGTGCCATGCGTGCTGCATCGCATCTCCTTGCCTGGCCGGCGCGCGCCGGCATCAGGCTGTCGCCGCCGGTCCGGAAATCGCTACAACGGTCCTTGCAAATCTTTCATGTGCGCGGCAGAGCGCACGCACACCACCCGGGCGCTGGTGCCAGGCCGGCACGGCCCCCT
>NZ_CAJNKE010000919.1 GCF_905232215.1 Burkholderia sp. LMG 13014 | reverse complement strand
GGCGTGAACGAGAACGCGTTCCTGGTGCCGCAGATCGGGGTGTCGCACGACCAGAAGGGGCAGGCGATCGCACTGGTCGTGAACGCGGCCAACAAGGTCGAGACGCGTCCGTTGACGACGGCCGGCACGTACGGCCAGGACTGGATCGTCGAAGGCGGTCTGGAAGCAGGCGATCACGTGATCGTGCAGGGCGTCGACAAGGTGCGCCCGGGTGCGACCGTCAAGACTGTCGCGGCGCAGCTCGCGCCGGCGCCGGACGCTGCGTCCGGCACACCGGCAAGCGCCGCGCCGGCGAGCACCGCCGCCAATGCCGCCGCGCGTTCGACCGCTGCATCGGCCGCGCAATAACAAGGAGTCCGTTTCATGGCCAAGTTCTTTATTGATCGCCCGATCTTCGCATGGGTGATCGCGATCGTGCTGATGCTGGCCGGCGTCGCATCGATCTTCAAGATGCCGATCTCGCAGTATCCGACGATCGCACCGCCGACGATCCAGATCGAGGCGAACTATCCGGGTGCTTCCGCGAAGACGGTGGAAGACACGGTGACGCAGGTGATCGAGCAGCAGATGAGTGGTCTCGACAACTTCCTGTATATGTCGTCAACCAGCGATGACTCGGGTAACGCGACGATCACGCTGACCTTCGCGCCGGGCACCAATCCGGACGTCGCACAGGTGCAGGTGCAGAACAAGCTGTCGCTCGCGACGCCGAACCTGCCGCAGGTCGTGCAGCAGCTCGGCATGCAGGTCACGAAGTCGAGCAGCAACTGGCTGATGTGGTTCGCGTTCAACTCCGAGGACGGCAGCATGTCGAAGGAGGACCTGACGAACTACGTCGCGTCGCACGTGCTCGATCCGCTCAGCCGCGTGAATGGCGTCGGCCAGACGCTGTTGCTCGGTTCGCAGTTCTCGATGCGGATCTGGCTCGACCCCGTCAAGCTGACCAACTACAGCCTCACGCCGACCGACGTGACGGCCGCGATCACACAGCAGAACGTGCAGATCGCGGGCGGCCAGATCGGCGGCACGCCGGCGAAGCCGGGCACCATGCTGCAGGCGACGATCACCGAATCGACGCTGCTGCGCACGCCCGAGCAGTTCGGCAACATCCTGCTGAAGGTCAACCAGGACGGTTCGCAGGTTCGCCTGAAGGACGTCGGCCGCGCGGCGCTCGGCTCGGAGAACTACACGTTCGACACGAAGTACATGGGGCAGCCGACGGCCGGCCTCGGCATCCAGCTCGCGACCGGCGCGAACGCGCTGGCAACCGCGAACGCGCTGCGGGCCAAGATCCAGGAGCTGTCGAAGTACTTCCCGCACGGTCTCGTCGTCCACTATCCGTACGACACGACGCCGTTCGTGCGCCTGTCGATCGAGGAAGTGGTCAAGACGCTGCTCGAAGGTATCGTGCTGGTGTTCCTCGTGATGTATCTGTTCCTGCAGAACCTGCGGGCGACGATCATCCCGACGATCGCGGTGCCGGTCGTGCTGCTCGGTACGTTCGCGATCATGGGGCTCGCCGGCTTCTCGATCAACACGCTGTCGATGTTCGGTCTCGTGCTCGCGATCGGCCTGCTGGTCGACGATGCGATCGTGGTGGTGGAGAACGTCGAGCGCGTGATGGCGGAAGAGGGGCTGTCACCG
>NZ_CAJNKE010000918.1 GCF_905232215.1 Burkholderia sp. LMG 13014 | reverse complement strand
CACGCTGGCGGCGCGCGCGGGCATCGACCACATCGGCGCGCTGCGGCTCGCATCGATCGGTGCGGCGATCCTGTCGTGCGCGACGATCGCCGGCTGTCTGGTGGCGCCGTGGCTGTCCGAGCGGCTCGGCCGGCGCACCGCGCTCGGCGTGTATTTCGCGGGCATGGCCGCATCGATCGTGTTCGCGTTCGGCTGGGCGTTCTACCAGCCGAACGGGCTCGCGGCGTTCATGGTGTCGCTCGCGTTCCTCGGTTTCTTCGGCGGCAATTTCGCGATCTTCTCGCTGTGGCTGCCCGAGCAGTACCCGACGCGCGTGCGGGCCACCGCGTTCGCGTTCAACGCGTCGGTTGGCCGCTTCATCGGCGCAGGCGTGAACTTCCTGCTCGGCGCGGCGATTCACGGCTACGGATCGCTCGGCGTGCCGGTCGCATGGACTGCGGCCGCGTTCGGGCTCGGCATCCTGATCCTGCCGTTCGCGGTCGAAACGCGTCACCAGACGCTGCCCGAATGAGCGGCACGCCGCGATCGTTTGGAAACACGCCACACCCAGTCATCAATATCAGGAGTCCGGAATGCAGGCATTACAAGGAATCAGGGTCGTCGATCTGAGCCGCGCGCTGTCGGGGCCGTTCTGCTCGATGGTACTCGCCGATCTCGGCGCCGACGTGATCAAGGTCGAGTCGGGGCCGCACGGCGACATGAGCCGCGCGTGGGGGCCGTTCGATCGCGGCGTGAGCACGTACTACCTGTCCTGCAACCGCAACAAGCGCGGCATCTGCGTGGATTTCCGGCAGCCCGCCGGCCTCGACGTCGTGCGCCGGCTGATCGCGCAGGCCGACGTCGTGATCGAGAATTTCAAGGCCGGCACGATGGACGCGATGGGGCTCGGCTACGCCGCGCTGAGCGCGCGCGATCCGCGGCTTGTGATGGGCAGCGTCACCGCGTTCGGCCCGCGTGGCCCGTTGCGCGACTGGCCGGGTTTCGACCAGATCGCGCAGGGCTATGCGGGGCTGATGAGCCTCACCGGTTTTCCCGACGGCGAGCCGACCCGCACGGGCACCGCGATCGGCGATCTCAGCTCGGGGATGTGGGTGGCGACCGGCGTGATGGCCGCACTGTTCGAGCGTGAGCGCACGGGGCGCGGCCAGCATGTCGGCACGTCGCTGCTCGAAAGCCTCGTTTCGCTGTTGAGTGTGCACGGCCAACGCTACCTGAGTCTCGGCGACGTGCCGCGCCGCACCGGCAATGCGCATGCGGTGATCGCGCCGTACGGCGTGTTCGAGACGGCCGACGGGCCGCTCAACCTCGCACCGATCACGACCGACATGTGGCTGCGGCTGTGCCAGTTGCTGGATCTGCCCGAGCTGCCGAACGATCCGCGCTTCGCGACCAACGACGCGCGTGTCGCGCACCGCGACGAATTGAAGGCGTTGCTCGAGAGCCGGCTGCGCACGCGCGGCAAGCGCGAATGGACGCAGCGTTTCGTCGACGCCGGGCTGCCGGCCGGGCCGATCAACACGCTCGACGAAGTGTTCGACGATCCGCAGCTCGCGCATTGCGGGCTGGTCGAGCCGGTTGAGCACCCGACGCTCGGCACGCTGCACCAGGTCGTCACGCCGCTCGGCGGGATGGGCGACGACGTGCC
>NZ_CAJNKE010000917.1 GCF_905232215.1 Burkholderia sp. LMG 13014 | reverse complement strand
AGCTCGGCGGTTGCGCTGTCCTTCGTCAGGTAGCCGGTTGCGCCGGCCTTGAACGCGCGCGCCGCGTACTGCGCTTCCGCATGCATCGTCAGCACGAGCGTGCGCAGCGACGGCGCGTGGCGTTTCACCAGCTGGATCAGCTCGATGCCGGTCGGCGCGGGCATCGACAGGTCGAGCAGCAGCACGTCGGCGGCGCCGCGCTCGACCAGCGCGAGCGTGGCCGAGCCGTCGCTCGCCTCGCCGACGATTTCGAAACCGCCGGCCGTTTCCAGGATGTGACGCAGTCCGTCCCGCATGACTGCGTGATCGTCAGCCAGAATTACCCTGATCATCTAGCGATCCTCTTCGGGATGACGCCGCGCACCGTTGTCCGGTGGTCGCCGCAGCTGTTCTTCCGACCAATACTATTCCGCCGAATCCGAAAACGGTACACATCCGGGAAATTTTCGAGATGGTCGATCGAGGAATGTGTACTGAAACGAAATAATCGCGGGGAAAAGGTACGCGGTGAAGTGGGCGAGAATCAGGGTATTCCCTGATGGGTACGGCAACCGGAACAGAACGGCGCGACGCGTCGCGTGACGCCCCGCGAACCGTCCCGATTCGGGACTAAACTGGTGCCCGATGCCACACCACCACCCGAGGAGCCCCGCGATGATCGATCTTGCCGATATCCTGCCGTCCGCACTGCCCGCCGCCGTTGGATGGGCTGAAGCCGAGGCGGCGCGCGGGATCGCGCAGGGTGTGCCGCTGACGCCGGTGCAAGCCGACGATGCGCGCACGGTGGGCGTCGCGCAGCCCGAGCGGATCCGCGTGGTGATCGTCGACAGCATGCCGTTCCCCGAGATACCTTCCCTGGCCGCGATCGCCCGCGACACGGGGCTGCTGTCGCCGGGCACGATCGGGCTCACGCTCGGCCATGCGGTGTACGTGCTGCGCGGCCAGGACACGCGCCGCCTGCTGACCCACGAATTCCGCCACGTGCATCAGTACGAGGCCGCCGGATCGATCGGCGCGTTTCTCGCCCGCTATCTGCAGGAGATCGCGACGGTCGGCTATCACGACGCGCCGCTCGAGGCGGACGCGCGGCAGCACGAGTTCGATTGACCCGTCACGCCGGCGCGACCGCGCGCAGCGCCCGATGAACGTTCCCCATGCCATCGCCGGCCCGGTGTTCGCACGCCGGGCCGCCCCGCCGTGGAGCGAGCGATGAGCGACACGATCCACGCGTGGATCGGCGCGATCGGCGCGCATCCGCTGCTCGTGCTCGCGATCGTGTTCGTGACGGCGTGCGCCGAGGCGATCGCGCTGATCGGCACGGTCGTGCCGGCCGGCGCCGTGATGTTCGCGGCCGGTGCGCTGATCGGCGCGGGCGCGCTCGACGGCTGGACGACCATCGGTGTCGCGGCGGTCGGTGCCGTGGTCGGCGACGGGATCAGCTATGAACTCGGGCGGCACTATCGCGGGGTGATTCGCAACGCGTGGGCGCGCTTTGGCTATGCGGCCGCCTATTCGCGCGGCGAGGAGTTCGTGCTGCGTCATGGCATGAAGAGCATCGTGCTCGCGCGCTTTCTTGCGCCGGTGCGCGCGGTCGTGCCGGTCGTCGTCGGCTGCGCGACGCTGCCGCGCCGGTCGTTCTATCCGG
>NZ_CAJNKE010000916.1 GCF_905232215.1 Burkholderia sp. LMG 13014 | reverse complement strand
AATGTCATACCCGGGTTCAGATGTCGTAGCGCCAGCTAAATACAGATGTCGCATGTTTCATCGGTTTTCCGACTGTCAGCGTTGAAGCGCCGAGCCTGAAGCAGCAGGGCGCTTACGTTCACCCGCGGGCCTTGGCAGACCGCCGGTTCGACTCTGCTTGATGTGTTTGCGAAGCGACCTGCAGGATGGCTGCTTCGATATCGGCTTCGGTGAACGCACGCTGCTTCTTGGCACCGGGCAACGATGTCTTGGCGCGTACCGGCAGCCCCCGATTGGCACGCGACGGCGAGCCCGAGATCCGTCGATTGTCGCGCTGCGCCTGGATCGCTTCAGCGACCTGCAGCGCGTGACTCAAGCGTTTGTGTTCGATGATCGCGCCTTGATCAACCTCCGCCAGCTTGTCGTAAAGGCGGCATCGCAATACCTCGCCATCGGCCTGTATTTCGATCCGTCCGTCCGGGTACTCCCAGACGTCGATATAGCGATGAACCAGCTTCCTGTTCTCGAGCGTATCGTCCAGCAGATACAGCACACGGTCGTACAACACCGTCAGTGACTTCGATACCCGGCGCGTTTCGCGCCAGGTCATCAGCCGATCCAGATTCTCATCGTTACGCAGCGGCCGGTGCGCATTGAAGTCGCTGCGTGGTGGCTTCGCGAAGCGGGCGTTATACATGGCGATGAAGGAGGGCGCATACGCGTTGGCGTCGGCTACCGTGCTGATGCCACGCAACCTCAACTCCTTCACCAGCCGGTCCTGCAGCGTCAGGTGCGCACGCTCGACACGCCCCTTGGCTGAACTGCTGTTCGCGCAGAACGTGTCGATGTTCAGTTCATACATCGCCCGACCAAACTGCGTCACGCTGCTGCCGGTCTTGCCCGCGTTCGGGCTGCGGAACACGCTGTACTTGTCGCTGTAGAACGCCACCGGCTTGCCATAGCGCTCCAGATACGCCCGCGTGGCTTCGAAGTAGCTGAAGGTCGATTCGGTTGCCGTAAAGTGCAGATGCATCAGCCGGCTCGTCGCGTCGTCGACATACACCAGCAGCGTGCAGGCCGGCGCCCGTTCCTCGAACCACCGATGATCGCTGCCGTCGATCTGGATCAGTTCACCCAGGCACGCCCGGCGCGCTCGCGGCTGGTAGATCTTCGGCGGTCGTTGCCGGCGCGGAATCCAGAGCCCAGCGTCTGTCATCAGCTTCCTGACCGTTTCCTTCGACAACTGCAGCCCATGGCATTCGCAAAGCTTCTCGCAGGCCAGCGTCGGCCCAAAATCGGCGTAGCGCTCCCGAATCAGGCTCAAGGCACGATGCGCCAAATCCTCGGGCAGTTGATGGTTGCTCGCATGGCCACGACGCTGCGAAAGCAGTCCGGCCGGGCCAGCAGCCCGATACCGGGCGACCAGCCGTTCAATCTGCCGTCGACTGATCCCGAGCCGCTCCGCGGCTCGCCAAGGCATCAGACGCTGCTCGATCACGGCTTCCACGACCTTCAGACGATCCAGCTCCCGCATGCTCATGGTGATCAGTCCAGGTTGGCCCACGATGCGCTCCGGCAATTCGAACCGCCGCCAGCATGCGCCGAAACCCTCGAGCTACGACATTTCAACTTTGCCTAGATGCGACATTACAACTTTGCTCTTACA
>NZ_CAJNKE010000915.1 GCF_905232215.1 Burkholderia sp. LMG 13014 | reverse complement strand
CGGCGATCCTGCCGAGCGATGCACCGCCGGAAGTGTCGCGCGTGTCGCCGCTGGAAAGCTCGATCCGCTACCTGACGCACCTGCGCGAAGCGTGGGACCACACGCATCCCGACGCGCCGTTCGCCGACCAGGACGTGACGGTCACGATCCCCGCGTCGTTCGACCCGGCCGCGCGCGAACTGACGGCCGAGGCGGCACGCGCCGCCGGCTACTCGCGGATGACGCTGCTCGAGGAGCCGCAGGCCGCGCTGTACAGCTGGATCCAGAAGAGCCAGGGCGGCTGGCGCAAGCAGGTGCAGGTCGGTGACCTGATCCTGTGCGTCGACGTCGGCGGCGGTACGACCGACCTGTCGCTGATCGCGGTGGTCGAGCGCGAAGGCAATCTCGAACTGCATCGCGTGGCCGTCGGCGAGCACATCCTGCTCGGCGGCGACAACATGGACCTCGCGCTCGCGCACATCGTGGCGCGCAAGCTCGCGCAGCAGGGCACGCAGGCCGACCCGTGGCAACTGCGCGCGCTCACCTACGCATGCCGTTCCGCGAAGGAAACGCTGCTGTCCGACCCGACGGCCGACGCGGTGCCGCTCGTCGTGCCGAGCCGCGGCTCGAAGCTGATCGGCGGGTCGATCCGCACGGAGCTCACGCGCGCGGAACTCACGCAGACGATCCTCGAAGGCTTCTTCCCGCAAGTCGACGCAGCCGCGCGCCCGGTGAGCCGCGCGCGCGTCGGCCTGACGCAGCTCGGCCTGCCGTATGCGCAGGACGCGGGCATCACGCGCCATCTCGCGGCGTTCCTCGGCCGCCAGGTCGCGGCGCTCGACTCGCTCGAAGGCGTGCAGCGCACGCTGCCGCAGGGTGCGACGTTCCTGCATCCGACCGCCGTGCTGTTCAACGGCGGCGTGTTCAAGTCGACGCTGCTCACGCAGCGCGTGCTCGATACGCTCAACAGCTGGCTCGCCGCCGAAGGCGCGCCGCCCGCGCGCCTGCTGGAAGGCGCGGATCTCGATCTCGCGGTCGCACGCGGCGCGGCGTACTACGGCTACGTGAAGCGCGGCCGTGGCGTGCGCATTCGCGGCGGCACGGCGCGCGCGTACTACGTCGCGATCGAATCGGCGATGCCCGCGGTGCCGGGGCTCGAACCGCCGGTGCAGGCGCTGTGCGTCGCGCCGTTCGGGATGGAGGAAGGCTCGGACGCGGCATTGCCGCCGCAGGAGTTCGGCCTCGTCGTCGGCGAACCGGTGCAGTTCCGCTTCTTCGGTTCGTCGGTGCGCCGCCAGGATCAGGTCGGCACGCTGCTCGACTACTGGTCGCCGGAAGAGCTGCAGGAGCTGGAGGAAATCCAGGCCACGCTGCCCGCCGAAGGGCGCACGGTCGGCGAGGTCGTGCCGGTGAAGCTGCATGCGCGCGTGACCGAAGCCGGCACGCTCGAACTCGAGGCGATCCCGAGCGGCACGAACGAGCGCTGGAAGGTCGAGTTCGACGTGCGCGGCGCCGCCTGAGCGCGATGAAGCGCTATACGGTCGGGATCGACCTCGGCACCAGCAATACGGTCGTCGCCTACGTCGAGGCCGGTTCCGACGCGATCCGCGTGTTCGACGTCGAGCAGCTGGTCGGCCCCGGCGCGGTGGCCGCGCAACCGCTGCTGCCGTCGG
>NZ_CAJNKE010000914.1 GCF_905232215.1 Burkholderia sp. LMG 13014 | reverse complement strand
CGCCGACGAGCGCGAGCAGGCGTGTCTGGTCGGGGCGGCTCGCGACGACGCGGGCGAACGCATCGAACAGCGACAGCGTCGTCGGCAGCATCATCGCGAGGATCATCAGCGTCCAGCCGGCCGCGGCGAACGCCGCCGGCAGCCACAGCGAGCCGCCCGGCAGCGCGCGGCAAAGCGCGCTGAACGGTTCGGTCAACGCGCTGTCGCCGTGGTCGAGGTACCGCCCGTACGGACTGCGTGTCCACGCCCACAGGGTGAGCCACGCGAACGCGACGAGACTCGCGAGCACGAGCGGAAACACGCGCCGATGCAGCGACGCAGCCATGACCGTTGGCGTGCGATCGCGCTTCACGCGTCGAACAGGAACGTGCTCTGCAGCGCGTTGTGATTCTTCAGATCGACGTCGATGCCGATCGCCGCATTCTTCGACCGATAGACGGGTGCCTTGCCGACGAACACTGGTGCGCCGGGTACCGTCGAGAACACGGTGTCGGTCAGCGTCGTCTGCGCGCCGCTCGGGCCGAGGTACGGCTCGAGTTCCGCGTGGTAGTCGGTGCCGATCGACAGCGTGCCGCGTGCCCCTTCGACGTTGAACGTGATGGGGGCGCGTTCGATCGACACGACCTTGCCGATCAGTTTCGCAAGATCGGCGATCGGGCCGCCGGCCTGGCCCGTGTAGACCTTGAGCAGCGCCTGCTCCTGCGCCTCGGACGCCGTGTCGCTGAGATAGATCGCAGCTGTCCAGTTGCCTTGCAGGATGTTGCCCGGCACGCGGCACACGGCGGCGATCGTGTTGCCGCTCACGTCGACGCCGTCGACGGCGCCCTTGTCGACGTGCCACGCGACGATCGTGTCGCAGACGCCGAAATCCGGATCCTCGCCGATCCAGCACGGACAGAGTACGCGACAGTTGCAGACCTCGAGCAGACGGCCTTCAAGGTGATAGCTCATGATTCCCTCCAGGGAGCGACGGCGAATGCACGTTGGGCTGGGGGGAGGAAGCTGACTGACGAATCGTCACCCCGCTCGGCGATGCGAACGCGAAATGCGCAGAGGAATGCGCGGAAGCGGAGACGGGATGGATGCGATAGCGCGGGCCTGAAGCGGCGTATCGATTTTCCAGTGTAGGTGCGCAAGGCCGTTATGCAAGCCGTCGCGTGCTGCGACACCGGCTGACAAGCCAGCGCGCGTGCGCTAGCATCGCGATCGGTGTCGCCGCGGCACGGCGGCGGCGCGATGCGCGTCAGCGCGGCAAGCCCGGCACCGGGTTCCCCGACCTCAACGAACAACCAGGAGCATCCATGCGTGTCTTGACCGGTCTGCTGTGCTCGCTGGCGCTGGCGGCGAACGTCGCCCATGCGCAGTCGAATTGTGCCGACGCGACGGATCAGGCGGCGATGACGGCATGTGCCGATCGCGCCTACAAGAAATCCGACGGGGAGCTGAACCGGACCTACCAGGCCGTCACCGCGCGCCTGCGCGATGCGCGGCCGCTCGCCGACAAGCTCGTGAATGCGCAGCGTGCGTGGATCGCGTACCGCGATGCCGAGTGCAACTTCTCCAGCGCGAATGCCGAGGGCGGCAGCGCGTATCCGATGGTCGTGTCGACCTGCCTCGACGATCTGACCAAGGCGCGCACCGAAACATTGAAGGG
>NZ_CAJNKE010000913.1 GCF_905232215.1 Burkholderia sp. LMG 13014 | reverse complement strand
CTCGTGCTACGGCTCGAACGCGGCGCGCTCGAACGCAAGCTGCAGGACATGCTCCAGGCCACGCTCACGCGGCCGCTGCAGTTCGACCTTGCGGCCGGCGGCGCCGGCGCGGGCGCCGCACTTCTGTTGCCGACCTTCGAATACCTGTGCCGGCTCGGCGCACAGCCGGGCATCGGCACGGCCGCGACGACCTTCGGCGCCGACCTCACCGCATGGCTGATGTCGCTGCTGCTCACGCACCTGCCGCATTCGTACAGCGATGCGCTGGCGCGCGGCACGCCACCACTGCCGGCCCACGTGCGCCGCGCGTGCGATCACGTCGATGCGCACCTCGGCGAACCGCTCTCGCTCGCCGCGCTCGCGGCGGTCGCGGGCGTCGCGCCGCGCACGCTGCAGCACGCGTTTCGCGCGTTCCTGCACACCACGCCGGCCGTCTACGTGCGCGACCGCCGGCTCGCCGCCGTGCACGCGGCGCTGCAACGCGGTGACGCGCGCAGCGTGACCGACGTGCTGATCGCGCACGGCATCCATGGCTTCGGCCATTTCGCGAAGGCGTATGCGCGGCGTTACGGCCACGCGCCTTCCGTCACCGCGAGGCACCCCCGATGACGCACTCCGCAACCGGCCGCCCGGCGGCGCCGACCCGCACCGAATCCGCGCCGCACGACAGCGACCCGTCCGAACTGCGCGTGCAGGATCTCGATCTCAACTTGCTGAAGACGTTTCGCGCCGTGTACGAGGAGCGGCACGTCGGCCGCGCGGCGCTGCGGCTCGGCGTCACGCAGCCGTCCGTCAGCTACGCGCTCGGCCGGCTGCGGCTGATGTTCCGCGACGCGCTGTTCGTGCGCACCGGCACCGGCGTCGAGCCGACACCGCGCGCGCAGCGGCTCGCGCTGTCGGTCGACAAGGCACTCGCGATCCTGCAGCACGTGCTCGACGAAGGCTCGCGCTTCACGCCTGACAGCACGCAACGCGTGTTCCGCCTGCACATGAGCGATTTCGCGGCGAGCGCGTTCTTGCCGACGCTGCTCGCCGAGTTCGCCAATCGCGCGCCGGGCGCGGTGATCGAGACGCTGCACGTCGACGAATGCCAGCTCAACGTCGCGCTCGAATCGGGGCGCATCGACTTTGCGCTCGGGCATTTCGCCGACGCGTCGAGCCATTTCCAGCGCGCCGCGCTGCTGCACGAGCGCTGCGTGCTGCTGATGCCGCGCCGTACCGCGCAGCGCGTCGCGCTGCCCGACGACTATGTGCTCGATGGCGACGCGCCCGACGCGCTGCGCTTCGTCGCGGTCACGTCGCATCCGCAATCGATGCAGCTGCTGGAGCGGCACGGGCTGATGCCGCGCGTGCGCGCGGCGTTACCCGATTTCATGGTGGTGCCCGCATTGCTGCAGGACGGCGACTACGCGCTGATCCTGCCGGAGACGATCGCGATCACGTTCGCGGCGCGGCAGCCGTGCACGCTGTACGAGATTGCCGGTGCCGGTGAATGGGCCGTCAATGCGTACTGGCACCGGCGCTTCGACGCCGACCCCGGCCATCGCTGGCTGCGCGCTCTGCTGCTCGAACTGTTCAACATCGGCGAGCTGGCGCCGTTCGACGCATGGCTCGCGCCGCAGCCGCCCGCCTGCGCATAACGACGCGAACGGCTCG
>NZ_CAJNKE010000912.1 GCF_905232215.1 Burkholderia sp. LMG 13014 | reverse complement strand
GCCTGCGCGAATTCGGGTGCGATCGGCCGTTTGGTGTATCCTCAACGCGTCCTAATCGCCGCACGCGTCATGAAATCCTCCCGTTCCCGCAAGTCCGGGCGCGCCAAGTCCGCCGCGCCCGCCTCCCCCCGCCTTTCGCTGTTCGATGCGAAGGGCAAGGCCCGGACCGTCAACGCACAAGGGCTGCGAATCGACTTCCCGGACGGCCGCAGCCTGATGTTCGACCTGTCGGGCAGTTCGGGGGAAGCCGCCGTCGCGATCGTCGCGCAGCACAACGATCCGGCGATGCGCGCGAAGCTCGCGCTGCAGCCCGAGCACTACGACAGCGTGACGCTGCACGTGGGTGCCGAGCCCGCGCCGCGCGAAGACGACACCGAAGACGCGCTGCGCGAGCCGGAGCTCGATCTGTCCGTGCAGTACGGCGACGAAATCACGAGCGACGTGCGCAAGACGCTGCCCAAACGCAAGCTGATCGCCGAATGGATCGAGCCGGCGCTGTTCGCCAGCGCGCAGCTCACCGTGCGCTTCGTCGGCGAAGAAGAAGGCCGCACGCTGAACGCCGGCTACCGCCACAAGGACTACCCGACCAACGTGCTGACCTTCGCGTACGACGCGGCGCCCGACGGCACCGTGATCGGCGACCTCGTGCTGTGCTGCCCGGTCGTCGAGAAGGAAGCGCACGACCAGGGCAAGCCGCTCACGGCCCACTACGCGCACCTGCTGGTGCACGGCGCGCTGCACGCGCAAGGCTACGACCACGAGACGAGCGACGAAGACGCGGCCGAAATGGAAGCGCTCGAAGTCGACATCCTCGCGAAGCTGGGCTTCCCGAACCCGTACCAGTAAGTCGTCCGCACGATGCGCAACGCCGCGACGCTCCCGCCCGCCTACCCGCCGTCGATCGGCGACGGGCGCCTGCTGACGGAAGACGAGCTCGCGGCCTCGCTCGCGCTCACGATGCGCGACTGGGACGGCCAGCAGGATCTGTGGCTGTTCGGCTATGGCTCGCTGATCTGGAACCCGGGATTGCCGACCGTCGCCGCCGTGCGCGGCAAGGTGCACGGCTATCATCGCGGGCTCTATCTATGGTCGCGCGTGAACCGCGGCACGCCCGAGCGCCCGGGCCTCGTGCTCGCGCTCGATCGCGGCGGCTCGTGCTCGGGCATCGCGTTCCGGCTCGCCGGCCCGACCGCGCAGCCGCACCTCGAAACGTTGTGGAAGCGCGAGATGCCGATGGGTTCGTACCGGCCCGCGTGGCTGCCGTGCTCGCTCGAGAACGGCGAACGCGTGAACGCGCTCGCGTTCGTGATGCGCCGCGACGCGCCGACCTATACGGGCAAGCTGTCCGATCCCGTCGTGAAGGAAGTGTTCGGCTGCGCGGCCGGCCGCTACGGCACGACGCTCGACTACGTGAGCCGCACGGTCGACGCGCTGCGCGCGAGCGGCATCCCCGATCGCGCACTCGAAGGGTTGCTCGCGCGATGCCGGTGACGCGGCACGGCGCCCGGCTTGCCGCCGCACGCGGCCGCGCCGTGTGCGCATTCGAACGAGGGCATGCCCGATGAACCCGTCACGCTGGTCGCGCTGCAAGGTCGCCGCGCTGCTCGTCGCCGCGAGCATCGCGCTGTCCGGCTGGTGTCTGTTATACACATCTCCGCGCC
>NZ_CAJNKE010000911.1 GCF_905232215.1 Burkholderia sp. LMG 13014 | reverse complement strand
ACGACGGCACGGCCGGAAAAGGGCGGCCTGCCGCGCGCGACCCGAGTCGCCTCCCCGAGCGTTTCGAATCGGCTGCGTGGATCACGCGCACCGCGCTGTGCGTCGAAGTGCGCAACGGCATCCTGTACCTGTTCATGCCGCCGCTCGCCGCGCTCGAGGATTATCTGGAGCTGCTCGGCGCGATCGAGCTGACCGCGCACGCGCTCGGCGTGAAGCTCGTGCTCGAAGGCTATCCGCCACCGCGCGACGCGCGGCTGAAGCTGCTGCAGGTGACGCCCGACCCCGGCGTGATCGAGGTGAACATCCATCCGGCCGCGAACTTCGACGAGCTGGTCGATCACACCGAATTCCTGTACGACGCCGCGTGGCAGTCGCGGCTGTGCAGCGAGAAGTTCATGGTCGACGGCCGCCACGTCGGCACGGGCGGCGGCAACCACTTCGTGCTCGGCGGTGCGACGCCGGCCGACAGCCCGTTCCTGCGCCGCCCGGATCTCCTGGCGAGCCTGATCGCGTACTGGCACAACCATCCGTCGCTGTCGTACCTGTTCTCGGGGCTCTTCATCGGGCCGACGAGCCAGGCACCGCGCGTCGACGAGGCGCGCAACGACCAGCTCTACGAGCTCGATATTGCGTTCGCCGAGATCCAACGCAACAAGCTGCTGTTCGGGCAGGACATGCCGCCATGGCTCGTCGACCGCGTGCTGCGCAACCTGCTGATCGACGTGACCGGCAACACGCACCGCAGCGAGTTCTGTATCGACAAGCTGTATTCGCCCGACTCGTCGACCGGCCGGCTCGGCCTGCTCGAACTGCGCGCGTTCGAGATGCCGCCGCATGCACGGATGAGCATCGTGCAGCAATTGCTGCTGCGCGCGCTGGTCGCCCGTTTCTGGGCCACGCCGTACACCACGCCGCTCACGCGCTGGGGCACCGCGCTGCATGACCGCTTCATGCTGCCCGAGTTTCTTCAGATGGATTTCGACGACGTGCTGACCGAATTGCGCGATGCCGGCTTCGCGTTCGATCCGGCGTGGTTCGCGCCGCACTTCGAATTCCGCTTCCCGCTGTTCGGCCAGATCGCGGTGAACGGGATGCAGCTGTCGCTGCGCGGCGCGCTGGAACCGTGGCACGTGATGGGCGAGGAGGGCGCGCCCGGCGGCAACGTGCGCTACGTCGATTCGTCGGTCGAACGGCTCGAAGTGCGCGTGACGGGGTTGAACGACAACCGGCACGTCGTGACGGTCAACGGGCGCGCGCTGCCGCTGCAGCCGACCGGCACCGTCGGCGAGTACGTTGCGGGCGTGCGCTACAAGGCGTGGTCGCCGCCGTCCGCGCTGCATCCGACCCTCGGCGTGCACGCGCCGCTCACGTTCGACATCGTCGATACGTGGCTGCAGCGTTCGCTCGGCGGCTGCCGCTATCACGTCGCGCATCCGGGCGGGCGCAACTATGCGACGTTCCCGGTCAATGCGTACGAAGCCGAGAGCCGCCGGCTCGCACGCTTCGTCGAGATGGGGCATACGCCGGGGCGGATGGATGTCGCGGCTGCCGCGCCGAGCCGCGAATTCCCGTTCACGCTCGACCTGCGGCGGCCGTGACCGGACGATGACAGGACGGACGACGATGCGCGGTTCGCGATACCCGGCGGTTCCGGTCGCTGGCGGC
>NZ_CAJNKE010000910.1 GCF_905232215.1 Burkholderia sp. LMG 13014 | reverse complement strand
CAGCTTCTTCACCATCGCGCGCCCGCTGTTCGGCATGAACGCGACCTTGCGCGGATGCACGCCCTGCAGGTCTTCCGCCGTGATGCGGATGCGTTCGAGCGCCAGGTAGCGGCGCACGAAATCCGCGTTGCGGTCGCCGATGTTGATGGTCGTCATCCCGGCCAGCACGGCCGCGCCGCCGAACACCTTCGCCTCGAAGCGTTCGCGGCGCCCGCCGGCCTTGATCAGCTCGTTGATCAGCACTTCCATCGCATACGCGCCGTAGCGCATCGATTCCGACGCGGCCGCGCCCGGATCGGCGCCATCGTCCGGCAGCATGAAGTGGTTCATTCCGCCGATGCCCGCATACGGGTCGTGCAGGCACGCGGCGACGCACGAGCCGAGCACGGTCATCA
The DNA here is from genome assembly GCF_905232215.1 of Burkholderia sp. LMG 13014. Lineage (GTDB taxonomy): Bacteria > Pseudomonadota > Gammaproteobacteria > Burkholderiales > Burkholderiaceae > Burkholderia. The sequence goes on along the minus strand of NZ_CAJNKE010000910.1, from coordinate 1,276 downwards.
GCACCATGTCCTCGGACGTCGTGTAGAACTCGTTCGGCAACAGCTTCACGCCGGGACGGCCGAAGTGGCTGTCGAAGTAGCGATTGGTGGCGATCGGCAGGGCGCTCATCCGCGCTCTCCCAGGGCCGATACGGCGCCCGCGGCCCGTGCGCGCACCGGCGACGGCATCGCAGGCGCCTGCGCGCCACGCGGCCGTGCGCCCTGCCCGGCGTCGCGGGTCAGTTCGTACACCGTCTGCCCGCGCAGCCGGAACGCCTGCGAGACATACGTGAAGTTTTCCGAATGCCCGGCGAACAGCAGCCCGCCCGGCTTCACGAGCGGCTCGAAGCGCGACAGCACCTGCCCCTGTGTCGGCTTGTCGAAATAGATCATCACGTTGCGACAGAAGATCGCGTCGAACGGCTTCGCGATCCCGTAATCCGCATCGGTCAGGTTCAGCTGCTCGAAGCGGATCATCGCGCGCAGCTCGGGGCGCACCTTCACGCGGCCGGCCTGCGGGCCCGTGCCCTTCAGGAAGAAGCGCTTCAGCCGCTCCGGTGCCAGGTGCTTGACCTGGTCGTACGTGTAGATGCCGGCCTCCGCCTTCGCGAGCACCTGCGTGTCGAGGTCGGTCGCGAGGATCGACGCGCCGCGTGCCGCCGATTCGCCGAGCGCCTCGATCAGCGTGATCGCGATCGAGTAAGGCTCCTCGCCGGTCGACGCCGCCGAGCACCAGACCGATACCGGCGCCGGCCGCCCCTTCACGAAATCCGACAGGATCGGGAAATGGTGCGACTCGCGGAAGAACGCGGTCAGGTTCGTGGTCAGCGCATTGGTGAACGCTTCCCACTCGAGCGGATCGTCTTCCTGCTCGAGCAGGTCGAGGTAGTCGCGAAACGTGTCGAGGCCGCGCGCCCGCAAGCGGCGCGCGAGGCGGCTGTACGCCATGTCGCGCTTGTGCTCGGACAGCGAGATCCCCGCGCGTTGATGGATCAGCGCGCGAATGCGTGCGAAATCCGCGCCCGTGAACGCGAAGTCGCGCCCCGGCTCGCCCGCGCGAGGCGAGGCATCCGGGGCATCGGGTCGAAACGGCGCGCGCGCGTGCGGCATGGTTTAGAAGGTCTCCCAGTCGTCGTCGGACGTGCCGGCCGTGGCCGCCGCCGGCTTCTCGCCGTTCAGCGCCGGGCGCACGAGTGCGGGCTTCGCCGCCGGCTTGTCGGCCGGTGCGGCGGATTTCGTGAGACGCGGCCCGTAGCCGCCCGCGGCGGTACCGCGGGAAGCCGGCGTGTCCTTCTGC
>NZ_CAJNKE010000909.1 GCF_905232215.1 Burkholderia sp. LMG 13014 | reverse complement strand
ATCGTCGACGTTTTCCGTCTCGCCGCTGAAGATCGCGCGAACCCGTACGAAGAACATCGGGATCATGAAAATCGCGAGGAACGTTGCCGTGACCATCCCGCCAAGCACGCCCGTGCCGATCGCGTGCTGGCTCGCCGAACCCGCGCCGTTGCTGATCGCAAGCGGCAACACGCCGAGCATGAACGCGAGTGACGTCATCAGGATCGGACGCAGCCGCAGACGCGCCGCCTCGATCGCCGCGCGCACCGGCCCCATGTTCTCGCTCGCCTGCAACTCGCGTGCGAACTCGACGATCAGGATCGCGTTCTTCGCGGACAGGCCCACGGTGGTCAGCAGGCCGACCTGGAAGAACACGTCGTTCTCGAGACCGCGCAGCATCGTCGCGAGCAGCGCGCCGACCACGCCGAGCGGCACCACCATGATCACCGAGAACGGGATCGACCAGCTTTCATACAGCGCTGCCAGACACAGGAACACGACGAGGATCGAGATCGCGTACAGGATCGGCGCCTGCGAGCCCGACTGGATTTCCTGGAACGACAGGCCGGTCCACGAGTAGCCGATACCTTCCGGCAGCTTGCTCGCGAGCGCTTCCATTGCGGCCATCGCCTGGCCGGTCGACTTGCCCTCCGCAGCCTGCCCCTGGATCTCGATCGACGATACGCCGTTGTAGCGCTCGAGCTTCGGCGAACCGTAGCTCCAGTGGCCGGTCGAGAACGCACTGAACGGCACCATGCCACCCGCGCTGTTGCGCACGTACCAGATGTTCATGTCTTCCGGCGTCATCCGGAACGGCGCATCCGACTGCACGTACACCTTCTTGATCCGGCCGTCGGTATCCAGGAAGTTGTTCACGTACTGCGATGCCCACGCGATCGAGAACGTCTGGTCGATCGCAGCCGCCGTCACGCCGAGCGCATTCGCCTTCTCGCGGTCGATGTCGACCTTGTACTGCGGCGTATCGTTCAGGCCGTTCGGGCGCACCAGCGCCAGCGAGGGATCCTTCGCGGCCATCCCGAGCAACTGCCCGCGTGCAGCCATCAGCGCTTCGTGGCCGAGACCGGCGTTGTCCGTCAGCTCGAAGTCGAAGCCAGCGGCTGTACCGAGCTCGGGAATCGACGGCGGGTTGAACGGGATCACCATCGCGTCCTTGTACTGCGCGTAGTGCGCGAAGGTCCGGCCGATCAGCGCCTGCACCTTCTGGTCCGAACGCTGGCGATGCTCGTACGGTTTCAGCTTCACGAACACGAGACCGGCGTTCTGGCCGCGGCCCGCGAAGCTGAAGCCGTTGACCGTGAACACCGAGTCGACCACGTCCTTCTCGGTGGTGGTCAGGTACGTGTTGATGTTGTCGAGCGTCTTGCCGGTCGTTTCCTGCGTGGAGCCGGACGGCGTCTGCACGATCATGAACATGTAGCCTTGGTCTTCATCCGGCAGGAACGACTTCGGCAGGCGCACGAACATCACGCCGACCGCAATGAACACGGCCAGATAGATCACGAGCCAGCGTCCCGAGCGACGAATCACGTGGTTCACGCCGCCCGTATAGCGGTCGCGACTGCGATCGAAGGTCCGGTTGAACCAGCCGAAGAAACCCTTCTTCTCCTCGTGATGCCCTTGCGGGATCGGCTTGAGGATCGTCGCACACAGTGCCGGCGTCAGGATCAGCGCGACG
>NZ_CAJNKE010000908.1 GCF_905232215.1 Burkholderia sp. LMG 13014 | reverse complement strand
GTCGTCGACGTTTTCCGTCTCGCCGCTGAAGATCGCGCGAACCCGCACGAAGAACATCGGGATCATGAAAATCGCGAGGAACGTTGCCGTGACCATCCCGCCGAGCACGCCCGTGCCGATCGCGTGCTGGCTCGCCGAACCCGCGCCGTTGCTGATCGCAAGCGGCAACACGCCGAGCATGAACGCGAGTGACGTCATCAGGATCGGACGCAGCCGCAGACGCGCTGCCTCGATCGCCGCGCGCACCGGCCCCATGTTCTCTTTCGCCTGCAGCTCGCGTGCGAACTCGACGATCAGGATCGCGTTCTTCGCAGACAGGCCCACGGTCGTCAGCAGGCCGACCTGGAAGAACACGTCGTTCTCGAGACCCCGCAGCATCGTCGCGAGCAGCGCGCCGACCACACCGAGCGGCACGACCATGATCACCGAGAACGGGATCGACCAGCTTTCATACAGCGCCGCGAGACACAGGAACACGACGAGGATCGAGATCGCATACAGGAGCGGCGCCTGCGAGCCGGACTGGATTTCCTGGAACGACAGCCCTGTCCACGAGTAGCCGATTCCTTCCGGCAGCTTGCTCGCAAGCGATTCCATCGCCGCCATCGCCTGGCCGGTCGACTTGCCCTCCGCAGCCTGCCCCTGGATCTCGATCGACGACACGCCGTTGTAGCGCTCGAGCATTGGCGAACCGTAGCTCCAGTGGCCGGTCGAGAACGCGCTGAACGGCACCATGCCACCTGCGCTGTTGCGCACGTACCAGATGTTCATGTCTTCCGGCGTCATCCGGAACGGCGCGTCGGCCTGCACGTACACCTTCTTGATCCGGCCATCCGTATCGAGGAAGTTGTTCACGTACTGCGACGCCCACGCGATCGAGAACGTCTGGTCAATCGCCGCGGCCGTCACACCGAGCGCGTTCGCCTTTTCGCGATCGATGTCGACCTTGTACTGCGGCGTATCGTTCAGGCCATTCGGGCGCACGAGTGCCAGCGCGGGATCCTTCTCAGCCAGCCCGAGCAACTGGCCGCGCGCGGCCATCAGCGCCTCGTGGCCGAGGCCGGCGTTGTCCGTCAGCTCGAAGTCGAAACCGGCAGCCGTACCGAGTTCGGGAATCGACGGCGGGTTGAACGGGATCACCATCGCGTCCTTGTACTGCGCGTAGTGTGCGAAGGTCCGGCCGATCAGTGCCTGGATCTTCTGGTCGGCATGCTGACGCTGCGCATACGGCTTCAACTTCACGAACACGACACCGGCGTTCTGGCCGCGGCCGGCGAAGCTGAAGCCGTTGACCGTGAACACCGTGTCGACCACATCCTTCTCGGTGGTCGTCAGGTACGTATTGATGTTGTCGAGCGTCTTGCCGGTCGTTTCCTGCGTGGAGCCGGACGGCGTCTGCACGATCATGAACATGTAGCCCTGGTCTTCATCCGGCAGGAACGACTTCGGCAGGCGCACGAACATCACGCCGACCGCGATGAACACGGCCAGGTAGATCACGAGCCAGCGTCCCGAGCGACGAATCACGTGGTTCACACCGCCCGTATAGCGATCGCGGCTGCGGTTGAACGTCCGGTTGAACCAGCCGAAGAAGCCCTTCTTCTCTTCGTGATGCCCTTGCGGAATCGGCTTGAGGATCGTCGCACACAGGGCCGGTGTCAGGATCAACGCGACC
>NZ_CAJNKE010000907.1 GCF_905232215.1 Burkholderia sp. LMG 13014 | reverse complement strand
CGCGACGAGCGCGACGGCGGCGAGCAGCGTCCAGGAGCGCGAATGCGGACGAATCCGGTCGAACATTGAACCCTCGGCAGCAGTGAATTCGAAGGAGGCGACGGTGCCGGCGCAGCGCGGCTGCCCGCCCCGGGCGCGCTATTGTCGCCGCGCGGCCGGCGGCTTGTCACCCGACAGGAAACCCTGACCCATCGCGCCGGGCCCGCCCCGGCCGGTCTTTCCGGCCTGTTCGAGGATGAACTCTATGAACGTCGACGTCGCGCGCGTGTGGTGCCGGTTCGGCATGTAAAGCATGTACATGTGCGTGCCGAAGATGCTGAGCCGGTACGCGTCGAGCGACGTGACGACCGTGCCGCGCCGGATGTCGTCGTGCACCACGTAGTCGGGCACGATGCCGACGCCGATCCCGCCGAGGATCGCCTGCCGCAGGAACAGGAAGTTCTCCGAAATCAGCGTGGGCTCGAGCAGCACCTCGTGGCGCTCGTCGCCGAGATATGCGGCGATCCTGAGCTGCCGGCCCATCACCGTCGCGGTGACGACGGGGGAGGCCGACAACGCGCCGAGGCTCGCGGGCATCCCGTGCTCGGCCGCGAATGCGGCCGACGCGCACGCGACGTAGCGCACCGCACCCATGTCGCGCGCGACGAGGTTCTGCGGCGGCTCCGGCATCACGCGCACCGCGATGTCGATCTCGTCGCGCATCAGGTCTTCCACGCGGTTCTCGAACACGACGTCGAGCACGATGCCCGGATGCAGCCGCTTGAACGCGAGCAGCCAGTCGGACATCACCATCTGCCCGTAGCCGCTCGGCACCGACAGCCGCACGCGGCCCTGCAGGTCCTGGCCGAGCGTCGTCACCGATTCCTGCGCGGCCAGCAGTTCGTTGCGGATGCGCCGGCCGTGCTCGTACAGCTTCAGCCCGATTTCGGTCGGCTCGATGCGTCGTGTCGTGCGCCGCACGAGCTGCTGGCCGATCGAGCGCTCGAGCTGGTTCAGCCGGTAGCTGACGTTCGCGCGGCTCATCTTGAGCCGCTGCGCGGCCTTGCTGAGATTGCCGGCGTCGAGGATCTCGACGAGCAGCGTCAGCGCGTTCAGGTCCATGCGTCGCGTCTCCTGTTCCGTCCCGCTTAACGGTTGGAAGCATTCAGTGTCAAGTCAGACTTGACAGCTTGTAAAAGCGAGAGGGAATTGTCAATGAATCTCGATCAATCGAGAATCGGGTCATGCCCGGCGTACGGCCGGATCTTGTCCCGCTTCGTGCGGGACCGGGGCAGGTGCCCCGGCGCCGCTCGCGATGCCGCGAGCCATGAACCGGCGTCGACGCACCTGCCGCCGCGTCAAGGAGACACGATGAACTCACCCGCTTCCCCCACCAGCCCGGCCGGCACCGTCACGCGCGAGCGGCGCGACAAGGTGCTCGTCGTCACGATCGACCATCCGCCCGTCAACGCGCTGTCCGCCGACGTGCGGCGCGGCCTCGCCGACGCGCTCGACGCCGCGCAGGCCGACGACGCGATCCGCGCGGTGCTGATCGTCGGCGCCGGCCGCAACTTCATCGCGGGTGCCGACATCCGCGAATTCGGCAAGCCGCCGGTGCCGCCGTCGTTGCCCGACGTGTGCGAGCGGATCGAATCGGGCACGAAGCCGGTCGTGGTCGCGCTGCACGGCGCGACGCTCGGCGG
>NZ_CAJNKE010000906.1 GCF_905232215.1 Burkholderia sp. LMG 13014 | reverse complement strand
ACTGGCTGAAACGCTGGTGAAGCGTGGCCTGCGGATCGTGTCGGGCCGTACGGAAAGCCATGTGATGCTGGTGGACCTGCGCGCGAAGAACATCACCGGCAAGGCAGCGGAAGCAGCGCTGGGTGCGGCACACATCACGGTGAACAAGAACGCGATCCCGAACGACCCGGAAAAGCCGTTCGTGACGAGCGGCGTGCGCCTGGGTTCGCCGGCGATGACGACGCGCGGCTTCGGTCCGGCGGAAGCGGAACAGGTGGGTAACCTGATCGCGGACGTGCTGGACAACCCGGAAGATGCAGCGACGATCGAGCGCGTGCGCGCGCAGGTCGCCGAGCTGACCAAGCGTTTCCCGGTCTATCGCTGATCGACGATGCGCTGCCCGTTCTGCCGGCATGACGACACGCAGGTCGTGGATTCCCGCGTGTCCGAAGATGGCGCCGCGATCCGGCGGCGCCGTCGCTGCTCGGCTTGCGACAAGCGCTTCACGACGTACGAGCGGGTCGAGCTGTCCCTGCCGTTCGTCGTGAAGAAGGACGGCAGCCGCACGGAATTCGACCGTCGCAAGATCGTCGCCAGCATGCAACTCGCGCTGCGCAAGCGGCCGGTTGCTGCCGACGCGATCGACGCGGCGGTCGCCCGCATCGAATATCAACTGCTCGCGACAGGCGAGCGCGAAGTGCGTAGCGAGAAGCTCGGCGAACTCGTGATGAACGAGTTGCGCGGCCTCGATACGATCGCTTATGTCCGCTTCGCATCGGTGTATCGCCGGTTCGAGGACGTTTCCGAATTTGCCGACGTGATCGAAGAGTTCCGTCGCGCCTCTCCCGCCAAGACTCCGCGTAAGCGCTGACGCGCTGCGTCCGTTCATCGTCTTCTCCGTTGGGTCAGTTCGCGCCGATTGTGTCGGTCGCGATCGCATGCCACCAGTCGGCCATTCGGCAAATGGTGCGCGTCCGCACACGTCGCTACAGTCGTCGCATCACCTTGGCAAAGGACGACTGCGATGGCACTGCACGCTCAACCCCTGAAATATGTGATGCGACGCTCGGGCGGGTTCACGCTCGTCGAGCTGATGGTTGCCATCTCGCTGGCGGCCGGGCTCGCGCTCTATGCGGCGCCCGCATTCGACCAGTGGCGCATGCGCGAACGCGTGGATGCACGCTCGCGCGCGTTGCTCGGCGCGCTGTCGTTTGCGCGCACCGAGGCGACGCGTCTTGGCGTGCGCGTCACGCTGTGCCGGGCCGCGAGCGGCGGCACCTGCCTGCGTGCCGGTGAGCGGTGCGCTCCGGCGGAATGGTCGTGCGACTGGATCGTCAGCGGGCAGGTCGACGGGCAGTCGCGCGTGCTGCGGCGCTATCCGCACGATGCCGAAGTGGCCGTCGCGGGCGCCGCGCACGATCTCGCGTTCGCACCGCCGGTCGGTCAGGCAATCGGTGGCATCCGGCGTTTCGAATTGCGTCCGCGACGCGACGAGCCGGGGGCGGGCGACGCGCGTGTATCGCGTTGCGTGCGGATCGCGGCAGGCGGTCGGGCCCGGGTTGTCACCGGCCGCTGCGACGCGGCGTGAGCACCATGCGCAACGCCATGCGCGGCACCTCGCTGATCGAAGCGATACTGGCCATCGCGCTGCTCGCGACCGTGATGCTGGCGGTAGCGGGCAGCCAGCTTGCGATGGCGCGTGCGCAG
>NZ_CAJNKE010000905.1 GCF_905232215.1 Burkholderia sp. LMG 13014 | reverse complement strand
CCGTACGTGCCGCAGCTCGTGCGCGACCAGATCCGCGACCAGGTGAAGCAGGAAGTGATCGCGCAGGCGAAGGCCGAGAACTGGGCGCAGCCGAACACGTTCCCCGACTGGGTGTCGCGCATCAAGCTCGACGGCGACCTGCGCGTGCGCGACGAGTATCACTTCTATGGCGGCCGCAACACGAACGGCGTGACGAACTTCGCGGCGATCAACCAGGGCGGCGGATTCGACGTCAACCAGAATACGAACAACACGCAGATTCCCACGCAGAACACGCGGGAGAACCGCAACAATCTGCTGCGCTACCGCGCGCGGCTCGGCGTGACGGCGACGTTGTCCGACGAGATGATCGCCGGCATCCAGCTCGCGAGCGGCAACGACAACGGGCCCGTGTCGACCACGGCCACCGCGGGCGGCGGCTTCGCGAAGAAGAACATCTGGCTGAACAAGGCGTTCTTCGCGTACAAGCCGACGTCGTGGCTGAACCTGACGGCCGGCCGTTTCGACAACCCGTTCTTCAAGTCGGACCTGGTGTTCTCCGACGACCTGATGATGGACGGGCTCGCCGCGAACCTGCGCCATGCGCTGCCGTGGAACCCGGACGTCACGCTGTTCGGCACGCTCGGCGTGTTCCCGATCCAGTACACGAGCGAGAACTTCCCGTCGAACAGCACCGAGAAGGCCGGCAGCGACACGAAGTGGATGTTGGGCGCGCAGTTCGGCGCCGACTGGAAGATCGATGCGAAGAACCGGCTGCGCGGCGCGGTCGCGTACTACGACTTCCAGAACATGCGCGGCACGCTGTCGTCGCCGTGCGCGCTCTATGCCGGCGCGACGAGCTGCAGCACCGACAACGAGGCGCCGGCATTCATGCAGGGCGGCAACACGCTGATCGCGCTGCGCAACATCGTGCAGAACCCGAACCTCGCACCGGGGATGACGCCGCAGCCGCAGCTGTTCGGCCTCGCCTACAACTACCGGCTGCTCGACCTGAAGGCACAGTGGGACACGGTGGTGGCCGATCGCTTCAAGCTGCGTCTCGACGGCGAATACGTGCGCAACCTCGCGTACAACGACAACAAGGCGTTCGCGGCGGCGTCGCTGCCGGTCAACAACTACGATTCGACGTCGCTGAATGCGACGCGCGCCGACTACCGCAGCGGCCCGAACGGCTTCCTCGCGAAGGCGACGTTCGGCGAGCCGGAGCCGCGCGAGAAGGGCCAGTGGAACTTCTCGATCGCATACAAGTACCTGCAGCCAGACGCCGTGCTCGACGCGTTCAACGATCCCGACTTCCATCTCGGCGGCACCAATGCGCGCGGCTACGTGCTCGGCGCCGCGTATGCGGTGGCACGCGATACGTGGGTGTCGGCCCGTTACCTGAGCTCGAAGGAAGTGTACGGGCCGCCGGTATCGATCGACGTGCTGCAGATCGAGCTCAATGCTCGCTTCTGACCGGAGCCGCGGATGAACACGATCACTCGCACGATGTTCGCGGCCGGCGTGGCCGGTACGCTGCTGCTTGCGGCCGGCGGCGCGCACGCGCAGAGCATCGAGGACAAGCTGCGCAGCCAGTTGCGCTCGACCGTGCAGGAGCTGCGCCAGTTGCAGGACAACCAGGCGCAGTTGCAAAGCGACAAGGTGGCGGCCGAGAAGCAGCGCGACGACGCGCTCGCGCAACTGAAGG
>NZ_CAJNKE010000904.1 GCF_905232215.1 Burkholderia sp. LMG 13014 | reverse complement strand
CGCGCAATTCGCGGGCCAGGACGCCGACGTGCTCGTGCGCCTCGAGGCCGATCTCGACGTGCTCGTGCGCGTACGCGTGCCGGGACACCGGTGTCCATCCGTCGGTGAACGCGTCGCGCTGGTGGTGGATGGCGCGGTGATGGCATACGCGCGCTGAGCGGCGCGGCCCGCCGCTCAACGCTTTCGCGCGCGTTCACAGGCCATCAGGCATCCGCGCAGTCCGCATCCGGCAACGGCCGGAAGGTCCGGCCCTCCGTTTCGACGGCCGCACCCAGCAGCCGCGCGAGCCCCTTTGCGCCTTCGCGCATCACGACGTCGTGATTCCACCGGAACAGCGGGCGACCGAGCGGCTCCAGCCGGTTCATCCAGCGCACGTGCGTGCGGATGTGCCAGTCGTAGCGCACGATCGTGCGTGCGCCGTCGGCGATGAACGACCAGCACCCGTCGCCTTCGATCGCGCCGCTCGCGCGGCCTTCGAGCACATGCGGCGGCTCGACGCGGCGCACGCGCATGTCGAAGGCCAGCCGGTACGGCAGCGCCCCCTTCCACGTGTACCGGTGCAGCGCGCCGACGCCGCGCGCGTCGCCCGGCTCGATCTCGACGGTGCTCACGGCGCCCTTCCACCAGCCGGGCCAGCGGTCGACCTGGTAGATCGCGTCCCACACCACCGCGAGCGGCGCGTCCACGCGCCAGGTCGTCGAGAACCGGTATTCCGCCATGCAGCCTCCGGCCTGCCCGTCAGGGGCGTGAGTCAGCGCACCGCTCAGGGCGCGAAGAAGCGCTCGGGAAACGCGACGTCGATCTCGACGTCGTCGAGCGTCACGGTTTCGAGCGGCACGTCGTCATCGTCCGAGAAGCTGACGACCTTCAGCGGAAAGCCGTCCTCGGTGTCCAGCCACAGCCGGTAACGATGGACGCCATCGACCGCGTGCGCGGGCGCGCCCGTGACCGACACGCGCAGCGCGGTCCGGCCGCCGACGGCCTCCTCGCCTTCGGTCACCGTCGCGCCGCCTTCCTGCAGCGCATGGACGTTGCGCAGCAGTTCGCCGACGTCCGACCGGTCGACCCGGTGGCCGCTGCGGTCGCGCACGAGCGGATTGGACGGCGACAGCGTCAACGCGGGCGGCGCGTGCGCGCCGAACGGGCGCAGCCGCACCTTGCCGTCGCCGGGATCGTAGGCGAGCACCGCGCCGTGATGCGGCGACACGAAATCCATCCGGACGAAGCCCGGCTTCAGGTACGCGTAGCGGAATTCCGTCCGTTCGCCGCTGCGCGCCGACGATCGGATCGTCGCGCGGTACGAGTGGACGTGGTCGAAATGCGCCTGCGCGACGGTCACGGGATCGGCGGTCATGCTCGCTCCTATCAGGCTCGCGGCCAGCAACGCGGCGATCACGGCGCCGCCTCGACATCGAGCACGCCTTCCATCCCGCGCTCGCGATGGCTCCTGAAAAACAGCAGCCGATGCGTGCAATAGTAGGCGAACCGGCCCGGCTGCGTGGGCGTGAAGCGAAACGTCTTCGGCGTCGTGCCGAGCTCGGTGTGCACTGCGATACCGGCCTGCGGCGCGTCGATTTCGAAGCTGTGCGGCACCAGGCCGGGTTCGATCGACACGGTCAGCTCGACCGGCAGGTGTGCCCGCACGATCACGTGGTTCGGTCGGAAGAAATAGCTGCCGCCGACGATCG
>NZ_CAJNKE010000902.1 GCF_905232215.1 Burkholderia sp. LMG 13014 | reverse complement strand
TCGCGCCATCCGAGCTGAGCGAGAAAAACATGTCAACCGCGTCACACGCCATCGCGCAGGAATCGAAATTCCGCACCGTGTTCCGGGTCGTCAGCGGCAACTTCCTGGAAATGTATGACTTCATGGTCTACGGCTATTACGCGTCGGCCATCGCGAAAACCTACTTTCCGAGCGGCAACGCATTCGCGTCGCTGATGCTGTCGCTGTCGGTGTTCGGCGCGGGCTTCCTGATGCGGCCGGTCGGCGCGATCGTGCTCGGTGCGTACATCGACCACCATGGCCGCCGCAAGGGGCTGATCCTGACGCTCGGGCTGATGGCGCTCGGCACGCTCACGGTGGCCGCGATACCCGGATATGCGTCGATCGGTGTGCTCGCGCCGGCGCTCGTGCTGCTCGGCCGGCTGCTGCAGGGCTTTTCGGCGGGCGTCGAACTCGGCGGCGTGTCGGTCTATCTGTCGGAGATCGCGACGAAGGGCCACAAGGGGTTCTATACGTCGTGGCAATCGGGCAGCCAGCAGGTGGCCGTCGTGTTCGCCGCGTTCGTCGGCGTGCTGCTCAACCGTGCGCTGCCGGCCGAGGAGATGACCGCGTGGGGCTGGCGCATTCCGTTCCTGATCGGCTGCCTGATCGTGCCGTTCCTGTTCCTGATCCGTCGTTCGCTGAAGGAGACCGACGAATTCCTCGCGAAGCGCCATCGTCCGACGATGGGCGAGATCATGCGTTCGATGCTCGACAACTGGGGCATCGTGGTGGCAGGCATGGGGATGGTGATCATGACGACGGTGTCGTTCTACATGATCACCGCCTATACGCCGACGTTCGGCAAGGAAGTGCTGCACCTGTCGTCGCTCGACGCGCTCGTCGTGACCGTCTGCGTGGGGATTTCCAATCTCGTGTGGTTGCCGTTGTCCGGTGCGTTGTCCGACCGCATCGGGCGCCGCCCGGTGCTGATCGCGTTCACCGTGCTGACGCTGCTGTCGGCTTATCCGGCCGTGCTGTGGCTCGTCGGCGATCCGTCGTTCCTGCGGCTGCTCGCGGTCGAGCTGTGGCTGTCGTTCCTGTACGCGTCGTATAACGGGGCGATGGTCGTCGCGCTGACCGAAGTGATGCCGGCCGACGTGCGCACGGCCGGTTTCTCGCTGGCGTACAGCCTGGCGACGACGATCGGCGGCTTCACGCCGGCGATCTCGACGCTGCTGATTCATCAGACCGGGAACAAGGCGGCGCCGGGGCTGTGGCTGAGCGTTGCCGCGATTTGCGGGCTGGTCGCGACACTCGTGCTGTACCGCACGCCCGAGGCGCGCAACCAGTACAAGGCGGCCTGACGGGCCCCCACATGTCGCGCGGCGCGGGCCGCACGCATCGCATTGAAAAAGGGAGCGCGGCGCGCTCCCTTTTTTCGTCTGCGTTCAGGCTTCGCGCAGCATGCCGGCGACCGCGGCCGCCGCGTCATTCCATTGCCCGGGCGCGGGTTGGCGGGCAAGCCGCGCCTGCGGATACCACGGGCAGTCGTCGCCGGTGAACCAGCGCCAGTCGGGCGCGAACGGCAGCATGACCCACAGCGGCTTGCCGAGCGCGCCAGCGAGGTGTGCGACTGCCGTATCGATCGTGACGACGCCGTCGAGCCGCTCGATCAGCGCAGCCGTGTCGGCGAAGTCGTTCAGCCGGCCGTCGAGCCGATGCACGCGCGGATG
>NZ_CAJNKE010000901.1 GCF_905232215.1 Burkholderia sp. LMG 13014 | reverse complement strand
GGGAGTTGTGTATATGAGCCTGGCGTCGAATCGAGCGCGACGCGGCGCGCGGCCGGCCCAACCCGAACCGAGCTCACATGTCCATCCACGTCGCGCTGCATCACACCACCCGCTATCGCTACGACCGGCTCGTCAACCTCGGCCCGCAGGTCGTGCGGCTGCGGCCCGCGCCGCACTGCCGGACGCCGATCCTCGCGTATTCGATGACGGTCGAGCCCGCGCAGCACTTCGTCAACTGGCAGCAGGACCCGTTCGCGAACTATCTCGCGCGGCTCGTGTTTCCGGAGCGCACCGAGCACTTCGAGATCACGATCGATCTCGTCGCCGAGATGTCGGTGTACAACCCGTTCGACTTCTTCCTCGAGGCCAGCGCGGAGCAATACCCGTTCAGCTATGACGATGCATTGAAGACCGAACTCGCGCCGTATCTCGTGTGCGACCCGCAGACGAGCGCGTCGCCACTGTTCCGCTCGTATCTCGACGGTGTCGACCGCACGCCGGCCGGCACCGTGAATTTCCTCGTTGCGCTGAACCAGCAACTGCAGCGCGACATCGGCTATCTCGTGCGGATGGAGCCGGGCGTGCAGACGCCCGAAGAGACGCTCGAACTCGCGTCGGGCTCGTGTCGCGACAGCGCATGGCTGCTCGTGCAGCTGTGCCGCCATCTCGGCATCGCCGCGCGTTTCGTGTCGGGCTACCTGATCCAGCTCACGCCCGACGTGAAGTCGCTCGACGGCCCGAGCGGCACGTCGGTCGACTTCACCGACCTGCACGCGTGGTGCGAGGTCTACCTGCCGGGCGCCGGCTGGATCGGCTTCGACCCGACCTCGGGCCTGCTCGCCGGCGAAGGCCACATTCCGCTGGCGTGCACGCCGCAGCCGACCAGCGCCGCGCCGGTCGAGGGGCTGATCGACGAGTGCGAGGTGTCGTTCGAGCACGAGATGAGCGTGACGCGCGTGTACGAATCGCCGCGCGTGACCAAGCCGTATACGGATTCGCAATGGGGCGCGGTGCTGGCACTCGGCACGCAGGTCGACGGCGCGCTCGCGGCCGGCGACGTGCGGCTCACGCAGGGCGGCGAGCCGACCTTCGTGTCGATCGACGATCGCGACGGCGCCGAATGGAACACCGACGCGCTCGGCCCGACCAAGCGCGGCTACGCGACCGAACTCGTGCAGCGGCTGCGCGCCGAATACGGCGATGGCGGCTTCCTGCATTTCGGGCAGGGCAAGTGGTATCCGGGCGAGCAACTGCCGCGCTGGGCGCTGTCGATCTTCTGGCGGGCCGACGGCCAGCCGGTGTGGCACGATCCGTCGCTGTTCGCCGACGAGCGCGAGCCGTCCGCCTACACGACCGACGATGCAAAGCGCTTCATCGACGCGCTGGCCGCGCGGCTGAACCTGACCGGCGAATTCATCCGGCCCGGCTACGAGGACGTCTGGTACTACCTGTGGCGCGAACGCCGGCTGCCGGTCAACGTCGACCCGTTCGACTCGCGGCTCGACGACGAGCTCGAACGCGCGCGGCTGCGCAAGGTGTTCGAGCAGCAGCTCGACAGCGTGGTCGGCTACGTGCTGCCGGTCAAGCGCGCCGATGAAGCGCCGGGCCTCGACGGTCCGCGCTGGGAAACGGGCCCGTGGTTCTTCCGCGACGAGCGGATGTATCTCGTGCCCGGCGATTCGCCGATGGGCTAT
>NZ_CAJNKE010000900.1 GCF_905232215.1 Burkholderia sp. LMG 13014 | reverse complement strand
AGTCGAGCCGCACCGGGTAGCGCCATTCGAGCACCTCCGGATCCGTGAGCCGCGAGTTCGTCATGTGTGTCTGCACCGCGCCGACGCCCGCGAAACCGTCGCCGGCACCACTGCCGCCCGCAATCGTCTCGTAGTATTGGTAGCGATCATTGCCGAATGTGAAGTTATTCATCGTGCCCTGGCTCGACGCGACACAGCCGAGCGCGCCGTACAGCGCGTTGGTGATCGCCGACGAGGTCTCGACGTTGCCCGACACGACCGCCGCCGGATACTCGGGGTTCAGCATCGAGCGCGCGGGCACGATCACCGTCAGCGGCTTCAGGCAGCCGGCGTTCAGCGGGATGTCGTCGCCGACCAGCGTGCGGAACACGTACAGCACGGCGGCCATGCACACGGCCTTCGGCGCGTTGAAGTTGTTGTCGAGCTGCGCGGACGTGCCCGTGAAATCGATTTCCGCGCGCCGCGCCGCCCGGTCGACGCGGATCGCGACGCGAATCTCCGCGCCATTGTCGAGCGGGTAGCGGTACGCGCCGTCCTGCAGCGCGCCGATCACACGCCGCACGGCTTCTTCCGCGTTGTCCTGCACGTGCCCCATGAACGCGAGCACCACGTCGCGGCCGAACTGCGCGACCATCCGGCGCAGCTCGTCGACGCCCTTCTGGTTCGCGGCGACCTGCGCGCGCAGGTCGGCCATGTTCTGCTCGACGTTGCGCGCCGGGTAGCGGCCGGACGCGAGCAGCGCGCGGGTGTCCGCATCGCGCAGCGTGCCGGCCGACACGAGCTGCCAGTTGTCGATCAGCACGCCCTCTTCGTCGATATGCGTCGAATCGGGCGGCATCGAGCCCGGCGTCGTGCCGCCGATGTCCGCGTGATGGCCGCGCGAGCCGACGTAGAACAGCGGCGTGTCCGAACCGTCCGCGAACACCGGCGTGATGACCGTCACGTCCGGCAGGTGCGTGCCGCCGTGATACGGGTCGTTCAGCATGAATACGTCGCCGTCGCGCATGCGGCCGCGATTGCGCTCGATCACCGTGCGGATGCTCTCGCCCATCGAGCCGAGATGCACGGGCATGTGCGGCGCGTTCGCGATCAGGTTGCCGTCGCCGTCGAAGATCGCGCACGAGAAGTCGAGGCGCTCCTTGATGTTCACCGAGTACGCGGTGTTCTGCAGCCGCAGCCCCATCTGCTCGGCGATCGACATGAACAGGTTGTTGAAGATCTCGAGCCGCACCGGATCGGCGTCGGTGCCGAGCGAACGGCGCGTCGGCAGCGGCGTCGTGCGCGTCAGCACGAGGTTGCCCTGCGCGGTCATCTGCGCGCGCCAGCCGGGCTCGACGACAGTCGTGCCGTTCTTCTCGGCGACGATCGCCGGGCCGTCGATCGCGTCGCCGGCGAGCAGCGTGTCGCGCACGTAGAGCGCCGCGTCGTGCCATTGGCCGCCGGAATAGAAGCGCACCGCGGAATGGGCGCGCAGCGCGGCATCGTCGCCGTTGCCCTCATTGCCCTCATTGCGCGGTGCGAGCGGCGCGATCTCCACCGGCGCGTCGGAGCGGCCGATCGCCTCGACCGATGCAAGTTCGGCCACGAGCGGCGTGCCGGGCATCAGGAACGCGTAGCGCTGCCGATACGCGGCCTCGAACGCCTGCTGCATCGCAGCAACGCTGCCGGCCGGCACGTCGAGCGCCGAATCGGTGCCCTG
>NZ_CAJNKE010000899.1 GCF_905232215.1 Burkholderia sp. LMG 13014 | reverse complement strand
GCGCGGCCGCGCGGCTCACGCTGCGCTCCTGGATGATCACCAGATACGTGCGCAACAGGTTCCAGTCGAGACGGTCGTTCAGGAACGGGGCGAGGTCGGGGCGCATCGGGTCTCCGGGCGAGGCGTCGAGGTTGACATTAGTTGAATTTATACGGCGAATAATAACTTGAAATTTGACTAATGATTTGCGGTCGCCGATAAAGGAGGGGCTGCCGCAACGTGCGGCGCAAGGTCGCGACAGACGGCCGTTACACGATATTGCGCGTCGCCCCGCAGTGGCGCGCGTCAGGAGCCCGCATGACCCAGTCCCTTCCTTCCGCCCGCCAGCCGGGACGCGCCGCGACGGCCGCGTTCATCGGCACGATGATCGAGTGGTACGACTTCTACATCTACGCGACTGCCGCCGCGCTCGTGTTCGGCGAACTCTATTTCCCGTCGCATGACCGCTTCGTCAGCACGATGGCGTCGTTCGCGACGTTCGCGGTCGGCTTCTTCGCGCGGCCGCTCGGCGGCATCATCTTCGGCCATCTCGGCGATCGCATCGGCCGCAAGAAGGCACTGATGACGACACTGATGATGATGGGCGTCGCGACCGTCTGCGTCGGTCTGCTGCCCGACTATTCGAAGGTCGGCATGCTCGCGCCGGTGCTGCTCGTCGCGCTGCGCGTGGTGCAGGGGATCGCGGTCGGCGGCGAATGGGGCGGCGCGGTGCTGATGGCGGGCGAGCATGCGCCGCAGGGGCGCCGCACGTTCTTCGCGTCGTTCGCGCAGCTCGGCAGCCCGGCCGGGCTGATCCTGTCGCTGATCGCGTTTCGTGCGGTCACGTCGATGGACAAGGCCGACTTCCTCGCGTGGGGCTGGCGCCTGCCGTTTCTCGCGAGTTCGGTGCTGCTCGTGGTCGGCATCCTGATCCGGCTCGGCGTGAACGAGTCGCCGGAATTCGCGCGCGTGAAGGAAACCAACCGCACGGTGAAGCTGCCGGTCGCGGAAGTGTTCCGCTCCGCGTCGGGGCTCGTGGCGCTCTGCATCGGCGCGAACACGATCGGCATCGCGGGCGTCTATTTCACCAATACGTTCATGATCGCGTACACGACGCAGTACGTCGGCGTCTCGCGTTCGCTGATCCTCGACAGCCTGTTCGCGGTCGCGATCATCCAGTTCGTCGCGCAGCCGATCGCCGCATGGATCGCCGAGCGCATCGGCGGTGCGCGCTTCCTGAAGCTCGCGGCGCTGCTCGCGATGCTGTCGCCGTATCCGATGTTCATGCTCGTGCAGGGCGGCACGTCCGCATCGCTCATCGCCGGCATCGCGCTCGCGGTCGTCTGCATGGCCGGCTTCTATTCGGTGATCGCCGGTTTCGTGAGCGAGGTGTTCCCCGCGCACGTGCGCTATTCGGCGATCTCGCTCGCTTACCAGATCTGCGGCGCGCTCGCGGGCGGGCTGACGCCGCTCGTCGGCACGTGGCTCGCGCATCGCTTCGCGGGGCAGTGGTGGCCGCTCGCGGTGTTCTACACGTGTCTCGCCGGCATCTCGCTGCTCTGCATCGTCGCGCTCGACGCGCGCCGCGCGGCGCGGCCGGCCACCGCCGAAGCGCTCGGCTCGCGGTGACCTTCAACGAACGAATTCATCCGGAGTGCACATGAAAGACCTGCTGGAAGTCGACGGCGCCCGCTTGTGGCAGAGCCTGGCGGACATGGCGCGCATCGGC
>NZ_CAJNKE010000898.1 GCF_905232215.1 Burkholderia sp. LMG 13014 | reverse complement strand
CAACAGCCGCGACTCAGCGCATGACCGTCACACGCGCTCGACGCCGAGCCCGACACGCGTCGACCGCGCGGCCGCCTGCAGGTGCCGCGAACGCCGGTAGATGATCGCCATCAACGCCATCACCGCCGCGCCGGCATACAGCGACCCGCGCGTCGACGGATCGACGCCGAGCATCACGAACACGAACGCGACGAACACGAGACAGATCCACGACGTGACCGACGCATACGGCATGCGGAACGCCACCGTCTCGCCGCGCGCGGCCAGCGCGCGCCGGAACCGCATGTGGGTCAGCACGATCATCGCCCAGATCACGGCCACGTCGAACGACAGGAACGACATCAGCCAGCCGAACACGCGCGCGGGAATCACGTAGTTCAGCACCACGCCGACCGACATGAACAGCACGGTCGCCCGCACCGCACGCGACGGTGATCCGCTTGCGCTCAGCGCCGCGAACGACGCGGGCGCGAGGCCGTTGCCGGCCATGCTCGACAGCATGCGCGCGCCGCTGAACACGATGCAGTTGAAGCTCGACAGCGCGGCCGTCACGACCACGAAGTTGACGATGCCGGCCGCCTGCCGCAGCCCGAGCGATTCGAACGTCGTCACGAACGGGCTGCCGTGCTCGCCGAGCTCGTGCCACGGATACAGCGCCATGATGATGAACAGCGCGCCGACGTAGAAGATCAGGATGCGCCACAGCACCGAGTTGATCGCGCGCGGAATCATCTTCTGCGGCTCGCGCGCCTCGCCGGCGGTCAGGCCGATCATCTCGACGCCCGCGAACGAATACGCGACGATCGGCAGCGCGCTCACGACCCCGAGCACGCCGTGCGGGAACACGCCGCCGTGGCGCCACAGGTTCGACAGGCCGACCGGCACGCCGCCATGGCCGATCCCCGTGAACACGATCAGCGCGCCGCCCGCGATCATCAGCACGATCGTCACGACCTTCACGATCGCGAACCAGAATTCCAGCTCGCCGTACACCTTCACGTTGAGCAGGTTGAATGCCGAGATCGCGGCGATCGCCGACACGACCCACAGCCACTGCGGCACGTCCGGAAACCAGAAGCCCATGTAGATGCCGATGGCGGTCGTCTCCGCGACGCCGACGCCGACCATCAGCAGCCAGTAGCTCCAGCCGACCACGTAGCCGGCGAACGGCCCGACGTATTCGAACGCATACGCACCGAACGAGCCGGACACCGGCCGGTGCACGGCCATCTCGCCGAGCGCGCGCATGATCAGGAAGATCATCGCACCGCCGATCAGGTAGGCGACAAGCGCGCCGGGCCCGGCCGCCTTGATCGCGGACGCCGAGCCGAGAAACAGGCCGACGCCGATGGCCATGCCGAGGGCCATGAACGAAATCTGGCGCGCGCCGAGCTCGCGCCGCATCGTGTGCTGTTGCATGTTGTCTCCAGTCGTTGATCGTCGCGGCGAGCCGGATCGGCCGGCCGCTGGATGGAGCGGCCGGCGTCGTGTGCCGGCCGCCCTGCTGCAGCGCACGGTCGCCGGTTCAGCGGCCGTGCAGAAAGCGTTCGACGCGAAACGGCGCCGGGTCGACGAACGGCTGCGTGCCGGTCATCAGGTCGGCGACCAGCCGGCCGGTCACGGGGCCGAGCGTGAAGCCGTGATGCGCATGCCCGAACGCGAACCACAGATCGCGGTGGCGCGGCGCCGCGCCGATCACGGGCAGCATGTCGGGC
>NZ_CAJNKE010000897.1 GCF_905232215.1 Burkholderia sp. LMG 13014 | reverse complement strand
CCGTCGGCCGCGCGGGTGATCTTGCCGCGCTGCTTCACGAACGCGATCAGCACGTCACGGTTCGCATCGGGCGACGCGAAGATCGTCTTGCTGCCGTCGAGGCCCGGGAAGTTGCCGCCGCCGCTCGCGCGGTAGTTGTTGGTCGCGACGATGAACTGCGCGTTCGGGTCGATCGGCGCGCCCTTGTACGTCAGGTTCTTGATCCGGCTGCCGACCGCCTGCGTGACGTCGATTTCATACGCGAGATCGGCCGACGTGAACATGTCGAAGTTGTAGCCGGGGAAGGTGCTGACGAGCGGCTGCACGGTCGCCTTGGTCGGGTCGATGCGGTTGAAGCGCTTCGCGGCGGTTTCGAGCCAGTTCTTCACGTCGGCGCCGCTCACCTTCACCGCGTACACGGTGTTCGGGTACAGGTACAGGTCGGCCGCGTTGTTGATCGCGAGCGCGCCCGGCGCGACGTCGGTGTAGTCGGTGCCGCCGCCGAAGCCGCTCTTGAACGGTGCGCTGACCGACAGCACCGGCAGCGACGCGTATTGCGGCAGGTTCGCCTGCACGTAGGTCTTCACGTAGTCGGCCTGCGCCTCGTTGACGATCTGGATCGCGCCCGGATCGCCGACATCGGCGAAGTACGAGTTCATCCGGTAGTCGGTCGAGCCGATCGGCGTCTTCACGTAGTCGATCGTCGCCTGGTGTTCGGCGGCGATCGCGGCGGACACGGACGGATCGGCCGCCACGTAGCTCTTGTCGGCGTTCTGGATCGCCCGCGCCTCGACGGTCGTCAGCGACTTGTCGACGCCCCACGCCTTGCCGTCGAACTTCAGGCCGAGCTTGATCACGCCGAGGTGCTTGCCCCAGTAGTTGGCCATCACGGTCGGCACGCCGTTGACGGTGCCCTTGACCTTGTCGACACCCGGCAGGTTGAACTGCGACACGGTGCTGTTCGCGTCCGGGAACACCTGGTGCGAGTGGCCGATCAGCATCGCGTCGATGCCCGGCACCTTCGACAGCCACCAGCTGCCGTTCTCCATCGTCGGCGAATACGCGGAATTGTCGAGGCCGCCGTGCGAGATCGCGACGATGAGATCGGCGCCCTTCGCGCGCATCTCGGGGATGTACTTCTCCGCGGCTTCCTTCAGGCCGGTCGTGTAGACCTTGCCGTCGAGCCAGCGCTTGTCCCAGTTCATGATCGCGGGCGGCGTGAAGCCGATGATGCCGATCTTCACGGGCGCGCTGACCGTCTTGCCGTCCGGCGTCGTCGCGGTCACGGTGCGGGTCAGGATCGTGTACGGCGTGAACAGCGGCGCGTTGGTCTTCGCGCTGATCACGTTCGCGAGCACCTGCGGGAAGTTCGGGCCCGCGCACTTCTTCTGCTGGGCCGGCGTCGGCAGGCCGTCGACCTCGAACGTGTTGCCGGTCACCTGCGACAGGTACGGCAGCCCGTAGTTGAATTCATGGTTGCCGATCCCGCCACCGTCGAATTTCGCGGCGTTCATCACCTTGTAGATCGCGAGCGTCTGGTCGCAGCCGATCGGCTTCACGAGCGCCTGGTAGTCCGACAGCGCGGTGCCCTGGATCGTGTCGCCGTTGTCGAGCAGCAGCGTGTTCGGATACTGCGCGCGCGCCTGCGCGATCAGCGTCGACACGCGTTCGAAGCCGAGCGAATTGTCGGCGGCGAGCTTGAAATAGTCATACGACAGCACGTTGGTGTGCAGGTCGGT
>NZ_CAJNKE010000896.1 GCF_905232215.1 Burkholderia sp. LMG 13014 | reverse complement strand
GCTCATCATCGAGCCGGGAATCCACAGCAGCAGGCCGCCGATCTGCTGGTCGCGCAGCGGGCTCAGCCACGTGAACGCACGGCCGCAGATCGAATAGATCGGATACAGCTCGTGCGGCGTGAAGAAGATCAGCGCGCCGAGCGCGATCTGCGGCGGGATCGCCGCGACGACGATCAGGATCCGGCGGCCCGGCGACAGCCGTGCGGGCGGCGCGGGACGCGGATCGACGACGAGCCACCAGAACAGCAGCCCGTCGATCACCATGCTCCAGTTCATCACGCGATAGAGGCGCCAGTCGAGCATCGCGATGAAGTGGATCGGCGACAGCAGCCAGAAATAGATCAGCCCGACGAACAGCACGACCGCGACGACGGGATGGAACACCAGGTCGAGCGTCGCGCGCACGGGCGCCCACGCGAGCGCGGGGCGCACGAAACGCTGCCGCCAGCGAAACGGAATGCCCGCGCGAATCGCCGCGCCCGGATAGGACAGTGCGATGAAGAACGGCCCGAGGTGGTGCAGCACGAGGTGCTGCGCGCGGTGCAGGAAGAACTCGTGCTCGAAGAAATAGTCGAGCCGCGTATGCAGCGCGATGTAGAGCGCCGTCAGCCCGAACCAGAACGAGAACTGCCGCAGCGGCGACACCTTCGCCTTCTTCACGCCGCGCGCGAACAGCACGGCAGCGGTCAGCACCGCGATCACCACGGTGGGCGAGGGTTCCCACGGATCGAGCCAGTACAGGACGTTCATCGCGCGCGCATCACTTTGTCTGGGCCGGCGACTTCACGGCGAACGGCGCATCGACCGTTTCGCCGTCGGAGAACTTCAGGCGCAGGTGCACGGTGTCGCCCGGCTTGATCGCGTGCTTCGGCTCCTCCAGCATGAAGTGGTAGCCGCCCGGGGCGATGTCGACCTTGCCGCGTGCGGGGATCGTCAGCTTGTCGACCATTTCCATCTTTTGCGTCGAGCCGTTCGAGACGGTCTGGTGCAGCATCGCCATTCCGTAGTCGGGGCTGTCGACGTCGACGAGATCGATCGGCTTGTCGCTCGAGTTTACAAGCGTCACGTAGCCGCCGGCGGGCAGCTTGTTCGGCAGCCAGCGCACCCATGCGTTCTGCGCGGTGATCGCGCCGGCGGCATACGCGTGGGCGCCTGCGCACAGCGCGGCGAGGAGGGCGAGCGTCTTGAGGGTCGTTTTCGTTTTCATGTCGGGATGAATTCAGGTCGTGGAGGCGGTGTCGATGATCCGGCGCACATCGGCGGCGATGGCGTCGGGCGAGTCGCGGTCGGTCGCAAGCAGGCGGGCGCGGCCGCTCGCGTCGAAGATATAGACGGCCGAGCTGTGCGTGACTTCGTAGCCGCCCGACGGGTCGCGCTTTTCCATCTGGTACGCGACGCGATAGCGCTTCGCGAGCGATTCGATCTGGCGGTCGGTGCCGGTCAGCCCGCGCGCATGCGCGGCGTCGAATGCGGCGACATACGATTGCATCGCCTGCGGCGTGTCGCGCGCAGGGTCGACCGACACGAACAGGATGCGCACGTCGTTTGCCTGCTGGCCGAGCTTCGCGAGCACTTCCATCAGCCGCGCCATCGTTTCGGGGCAGACATCGGGGCAGTGCGTATAGCCGAAGTAGACGAGCGCGACCTGGCCGTGGAACGCATCGGCGTCGACGGGATGGCCGTCGCCGCCCGTCAGCGTGAACGACAGGTCGGGCAGGTG
>NZ_CAJNKE010000895.1 GCF_905232215.1 Burkholderia sp. LMG 13014 | reverse complement strand
GACTTCAAGACGGTACCGATGATCCTCGAACGCCCCGACCAGTGGGATCACGCGGCGCTCGCCGAAGTGACCGGCTACCGCGGCGGCCCGAAGCAGGTGTGGGACAACACCGAGCTCGGCGGCCCGTGGCTGAACCTGATGCGCAATTCGCTGAACGCGCAGATCTGGTCGTTCCGCCATCCGGATTTCCTCGTCGTATCGGCCACGCACGG
This sequence comes from Burkholderia sp. LMG 13014, assembly GCF_905232215.1. Classification (GTDB taxonomy): domain Bacteria; phylum Pseudomonadota; class Gammaproteobacteria; order Burkholderiales; family Burkholderiaceae; genus Burkholderia. The sequence goes on along the minus strand of NZ_CAJNKE010000895.1, from coordinate 1,510 downwards.
CAGCGCGCATCTCGCGCTGTTCGACCAGGCCGCGTGGGACAAATACGGCCTCGCGAAATTCGCCGGCGCCGCATTCCCGACCAACACGCTGCTCGACGCGAAGCCCGCGCAATCGAAGGAGGCGCAAGACCACGAGTTGCCCGACGGCGCGTTCTCGTCGCACGACAACAGCCTCGCCGCGCTGCAGCAGCGCGGCGTCGTGTTCCTGTCGTGCCACAACGCGATCTGGGAACTCGCGGAACGGCTCGACGGCGCGAACGCGAATCCCGACAAGCTGCCGCTCGATGCGCTTGCGGCCGACCTGACCAACCACGTGATCCCGTCGGCGATCGTCACGCCGGGCGCGGTCGGCACGCTGCCCGAACTGCAGCAGGTCGGCTTCACGTACGCAAAATGACCCCCGCGATGACATCGATCCCCATGCAACCGCCATCGCCGCCGCGCCGCCGTCGGCGCGCGCTGCGCGCCGTGCTGGCCACGTGGCTCTGCTGCGCATCGGCGCTGTCGCTCGCCGCGCCCGCCGCCGGCCCCGCCGAGACCGTCTTTCCGCCCTGGCAGGACGGCCGCAACAACGACGCGACGCACCGTGGCCTCGAATTCACGGTGCCGCAGGTCGACGTGCTCGCCGATTTCCACGGCGACCTCACCGCGCCGAAGCTCGTGCTGTTCGTCGGCGGCAACTATTTCTTCGCGATGGCGCCGCTCGTCGCGAAGTTCGAGGAAGACCATCCCGAGTATCGCGGCCGCATCTACTGGGAAACGATCCCGCCCGGCCTGCTCGTGAAGCAGATCCAGGCGGGCGGCACGATCACCGTCGGCAACATGACGTGGACGGTCAAGCCCGACGCGTATTTCGCGGGCCTCGGCAAGATCAACGGGCTGATCGCGGACGGCACGCTCGCCGGCCCGGCCGTGCCCTATGTGACGAACCAGCTGACGATCATGGTGCGCGCCGGCAATCCGAAGCGGATCGCGTCGCTGAACGACCTCGCGCGGCCCGACGTGCAGCTTGCGATGCCCAATCCGGCCTTCGAAGGCGTCGCGCGGCAGATCCGCGCGTCGCTCGTGAAAGCCGGCGGCGACGGGCTCGCACGTACCGTCTACGACGACAAGGTGCACACCGGCACGACCGAGCTCACGCACATCCACCATCGGGAAACCGCGCTGTTCCTGATGCAGGGTCGCGCGGACGCGGGCGTGCTGTGGCAATCCGAAGCGGCGTTCCAGGAACAGGTCGGGCATCCGCTGATGCACATCGACATTCCGGCCGAGCAGAATACGACGGCGATCTATGCGGGGGCGATGGTGAAGGACGCGCCGCATCCGGAAGCCGCGCGCGCATGGCTCGCGTTCATCCGGTCGCCGGAAGCGTTCCGGATTTTCCAGCGCTACGGCTTTGGCCGCTACGATGCGGCGACACCGGCGCAGCACCTCGCGCCGGAGCAGAAGCAGCCCGACGCGGGCTGACCGCGCGGCCGCGCCGGCAGTCCGGCGGCGCGCACGCGACCGA
>NZ_CAJNKE010000894.1 GCF_905232215.1 Burkholderia sp. LMG 13014 | reverse complement strand
CGGCGTCGACCTGCGATGCGCGGTTCGAATCCGGGGAGTACTGGCGCCACAGGTTCGCGGCGGACAGCGCGTCGGCCGGGCTCTGTGCGCCGAGCGCGATCTCGGTCGCACGCTGCGCCATGCGCGGATCGCGCGTGTCGCGGGCGAGCGCGAGGTAGGTCTGGTAGGCCGGCGCGGGCTGGTTACGCTGGAGCGCGACCTCGGCGGCGAGCACCTGGTAGACGATCTGGCTCGTCAGCGGCACGCTGGGGAGATTCTTGCTCTCGTCCGGCATCACATGCTCGAACGCGCCCTGCGGCTCCGCGTCGTCCGATGCCGGATCCTGCGCGTGGGCCGGGAAGGCGGTAAGGGTCCAGGCGGCAAACAACGCGGCGCCGAGTGCACGGCGGACCGGGAAGGCGCGCGCGCCGCGCACGGCGGCGGGGCGCTTCTGAAGCAGCTTCGAGGGCAGGGTCATGGAAATCCGTTCGATGTTTCAACCGATTGTAACGCGCTCGCTACAATACACGCACGATCGGTAATCCAGTCTCAGACCCGCAAACAATGCCAGAGTTGCCAGAAGTCGAAGTCACGCGCCGGGGCATCGAGCCCTTTGTCGCAGGCCGCCGCGTCGAGCGTGTCGACGTCCGTACCGCGATGCTGCGCTGGCCCGTGCCGGCCGGGCTCGCCGAGCAGTTGCGCGCGCGCGAGGTGCTCGGCGTCGAGCGTCGCGGCAAGTATCTGCTGTTCGAGGTCGATGCGGGCTGGTTCATCGTCCATCTCGGCATGACGGGCACGCTGCGCGTGTTGCCCGCAGATGGCGTGCCGGCTGCCGCGAAGCATGACCACATCGACTGGATCTTCGACGAATTCGTGCTGCGGTTCCGCGATCCGCGCCGCTTCGGCGCGGTGCTGTGGCACCCGCGCGACGCGGGCGACGTCCATGCGCATCCGCTCCTCGCGAGCCTCGGCGTCGAGCCGTTCTCGCCGGCGTTTACCGGCGCGCTGCTGCACGCGCGCACGCGCGGCCGCACCGTGTCGGTCAAGCAGGCGCTGCTCGCGGGCGACATGGTCGTCGGCGTCGGCAACATCTATGCGTCGGAGAGCCTGTTTCGCGCCGGCATCCGGCCAACGACGGCCGCCGGCAAGGTCTCGCTGCCGCGCTACGAGCGGCTGGCCGATGCGGTGCGCGCGACGCTCGCCGACGCGATCGAGCGCGGCGGCAGCACGTTGCGCGATTTTGTCGGCAGCAACGGCGAAAGCGGCTATTTCCAGCTCGACTGCTTCGTCTACGACCGTGCGGGCCAGCCTTGCCGCGTATGCGGCACGCCGATCCGCCAGATCGTGCAGGGCCAGCGGTCGACCTATTTCTGCCCGACGTGCCAGCGTTGAAACCTTTTTTCGCGATTAGATAACTTGAAGCCGCCCCGCATCGCCCCCGCTCCGTTCCCCGTTACGCCGCTGCACCGCACGTTCGCCACACGCCTGGTCGCGTGGCAGCGCGAGCATGGCCGCCACGACCTGCCGTGGCAGAACACCCGCGATCCGTACCGGATCTGGCTGTCGGAAATCATGCTGCAGCAGACGCAGGTGTCGACCGTCATCCCGTATTACACGCGCTTTCTCGAACGTTACCCCGATGTTGCCGCGCTCGCGGCCGCGCCGACCGACGACGTGATGGCGCTGTGGGCGGGGCTCGGTTACTACTCGCGCGCGCGCAACCTGCACCGCTGCGCGCAGGTCGT
>NZ_CAJNKE010000893.1 GCF_905232215.1 Burkholderia sp. LMG 13014 | reverse complement strand
CGCACCTGCCACAGGCAGCCACGAATTTCAAAAAATTTAAACAAGGGCCGTCCGGCGCGCATCCTGCCGCGCCGGCATTCCGGGGTCCCGCCCGCCGCGCACGCGCAGCGGGCCATGCAGGCAGGCAGGAGGCGCAGCGCCGATGAACATCCTCAACGTCTGGCAGCGCGATTTCCTGCTGTCCATCGTGCGGCTCGTGGCCGGCGCGTATCCGGTCTGGCATCAGGCGCCGCCGTCCCCGACACAGAAGATCTACTTCTCGAACCATACGAGCCACATCGACACGCTCGCGATCCTCGCTGCACTGCCGCGCAACGTGCGCGCGGTCGTGCGGCCGGTCGCCGCGCGCGACTACTGGGACAGCAGCGACATGAAGCGCCACATCGCGCAGAAACTGCTGAACGTCGTGCTGATCGACCGCCACCGCGAATCGGGCGGCGATCCGCTCGACCCCGTGCGCGATGCGCTCAAGCAGGGCCATTCGATCATCATTTTCCCGGAAGGCACGCGCGGCGCCGAGATCCTGCCGCAGCCGTTCAAGAGCGGGCTGTTCCACCTCGCGACCGAGTTTCCGGACGTCGCGCTCGCGCCCGTCTATCTCGAGAACCTGCAGCGGATCATGCCGAAGGGCGCGATCTGGCCGGTGCCGCTGATCTGCAAGGTGCACTTCGGCGCGAACGACGCGCTCGGCGCGCAGGAAGACAAGCCGACGTTCCTCGCCCGCATGCGCGACGCGGTCGTCGCGCTCGCGCCGCCGCAGCGGCCGGCCGGCTGAACCCGGCGCCCTCTTCTCTCTTTTCCGGATATCAACAATGCGAACAATTTTCTGGGAACTGGTCGCGGGCGTCACGGGCGTGCTCGTCGTCGCGACCGTGATCGGCGCGATCCTCGGCGCACGCAGCGGCGGCACGAGCGCGACCATCGTCAACCTGAACCAGCGCATCCGCGCGTGGTGGGCGATGATCGCGATCATGGCCATCGCGATCGGCCTCGGCAACAACATCACGTATCTGGTGTTCGCGGTGCTGTCCTACCTGACGCTGCGTGAATTCATCACGCTCACGCCAACCACCGCGAGCGACCACACGACGCTGTTCATCGCGTTCTTCGTCGCGATCCCCGTGCAGTACCTGCTGCTCGGGATCAACTGGTACGGGATGTATTCGATCTTCGTGCCGGTGCACCTGTTCTTCGCGATGTCGCTCGTGTCGGCGCTCACGCAGGACACGCGCGAATTCCTGAGCCGCAACGCGAAAATCAACTGGGCGCTGATGGTGTGCGTGTACGGGTTGAGCCACGCGCCGGCCGTGCTGATCCTCGACATTCCCCACTACGCGGGGCAGAACGCGCTGCTGCTGTTCTTCTTCCTGTTCGTCGTGCAGATCAGCGACGTGCTGCAGTACGTGGTCGGCAAGCTGTTCGGGAAGCGCAAGATCGCGCCGCAACTGTCGCCGTCGAAGACGATCGAAGGTTTCATCGGTGGCGGCTTGCTGGCCACGCTGTGCGGCGCATCGCTGTATCGCGTGACGCCGTTCAGCTTCTGGTCGGCGTTCGGCATCTCGCTCGCGATCGTGATCGCGGGCTTCGTCGGCGGGCTCGTGCTGTCGGCCGTCAAGCGCTCGCTCGGCACCAAGGACTGGGGCTCGATGATCGCGGGCCACGGCGGGATGCTCGATCGCGTCGACTCGATCTGCTTCGCCGCACCGGTGTTCTTCCACCTCGTGC
>NZ_CAJNKE010000892.1 GCF_905232215.1 Burkholderia sp. LMG 13014 | reverse complement strand
CGAGCAGCGCGCCGTTCTTGTCCTCCAGCACCGCGCGGTATTCGTGCGGCCCGGCCTGCACGGGCACGCGCACCGATGCGCCGGCCTTCACGACCCGCGCCATCGCCGCATAGAGATCGTCGTCCTCGTCGACGCGCAGCGTCAGCGCCGCGCGCTCGACGATCTGCTCGTCGCCCGCGACCAGCGCGATCGTCAGCGGGCCGCCGTCGAGCGCGCAATAGCGGTCGCCGTCGCGGAACTTCACGTTCAGGCCGAGCCCGTCGACGAACAGCGGCAATGCCGTGTCGATGTCGTCGACCGGATACAGCAGCATCGATACCTTCATTCCCTCTCTCCCTTGTCGTTGGCCGGCGCACGCCATGCGCCGCCGTTCGATGCTAGCGCGCGGTTCGCCGCGTCACGCAGTCCGATCGGATGACGGTGAAACCCCTCTGTCCCCGCAGGCGTGCCGGTACTCCGAACAGACGATGCTCGCGCCCGTCCGCGCGCCGACACTCCCATTCGTGGACCGTCGCGCTTCGTCCGTATCGTGCGGGCGGGCTGCACGACCCCGACTCGTCCAACAACCATGGAGACGCACGCAATGAAGTTTTCCCTCATCTACGAAGCCCAGACCACCGACGCATCGCGCGAGGGCGACCACCGGGTATTCAAGGAGACGGTCGAACAGGCGCTGCTCGCCGAGCAGGTCGGCTTCGACACGATCTGGTGCGTGGAGCACACGTCGCTGACCAACTATGCGCACATGAGCGCGCCGGAAACCTTCCTTGCGTACCTGGCCGGCCGCACGACGCGCATCGGCCTCGGCCACGGTGTCGTGTGCCTGCCGCCGGCGATGAACCACCCGATCAAGGTCGCCGAGCGCGTCGCGCTGCTCGACATCCTGTCCGGCGGCCGCGTGCACTTCGGCGTCGGCAAGGGCGGCAGCCAGCAGGAAGCCGGCGCGTTCGGCTACGACCTCAACGAACTGCAGCCGATGATCGACGAATCGATGTACCTCGTGCCGAAGATGTTCGTGCAGGACGAGATCGAGCACGACGGCAAGTACATCAAGATTCCGAAGCGTCCGATCCACCCGAAGCCGTTCCAGGATCCGCATCCGCCGATGTACCTCGCGTGCACCAACACCGACGCGCTGCTGCGTGCCGGCCAGCGCGGGATGGGCGCGCTGGTGCTCGGTTTCGGCGGCCCCGACGAAGTCGCGAAGAAGAACGCCGTGTACCGCGAAGCGTGGGCGAACCGCAAGCCGGAAGACCAGGTCGGTTTCCGCTCGACGCAGCACCTCGCGGCGCTGTGCCCGACGGTCGTGATGGCCGACGGCCAGGCCGCGCGCAAGATCGGCATCCGCGGCCAGCGCTACTTCATGGAATCGCTCGCGTACTGGTACACGGGCGGCGAGCGGCCGGACCCGGCGAAGTGGGGCGACGATCTTGTGCAGGCCGACACCGGCGAGATGGTGATCCGCTCGCGCTTTGCATCGGAGGAAGTCGTCGTGAACTTCGCCGACCCGGCGCTCGCGATGATGAACCCGAACCACGCGTACGGCACGGTGGACGACTGCATCGGCTATGTCGGCCGCCTGCAGGAAGCCGGCGTCGATGAAGTGCTGTTCCTGTGCCAGATGGGCACGGTGCCGCACGAAGCGCAGATGGAGACGATCCGCAACATCGGCGAGCACGTGATCCCGTTCTTCAACAAGGAGAAGGAGCGCGCCTGCGCGTGATGCACC
>NZ_CAJNKE010000891.1 GCF_905232215.1 Burkholderia sp. LMG 13014 | reverse complement strand
TCGCGCTCGTCGGGCGCGATGACGAGGTGCTGATGCCCGACCCGTCGTATCCGTGCAACCGGCACTTCGTTGCGGCGGCCGAAGGCCGCGCGGTGCTCGTGCCGAGCGGCCCGGACGCGCGCTTCCAGCTCACCGAGGACGACGTCCGCACGCGCTGGGGCGACCGCACGCGCGGCGTGCTGCTCGCGTCGCCGTCGAACCCGACCGGCACGTCGCTCGAGCCGGACGAACTGAAACGCATCGTCGAAGCCGTGCGCGCACGCGGCGGTTTCACGATCGTCGACGAGATCTACCAGGGGCTCAGCTACGACGCGGCGCCCGTGTCCGCACTGTCGTTCGGCGACGACGTCGTCACCGTGAACAGCTTCTCCAAGTATTTCAGCATGACGGGCTGGCGGCTCGGCTGGCTGGTCGTGCCGCCTGCGCTGGTCGGCACGTTCGAGAAGCTGGCGCAGAACCTGTTCATCTGCCCGTCCGCGCTTGCGCAGCACGCGGCGCTCGCGTGCTTCGAGCCGGCCGCACTCGACATCTACGAAGCGCGCCGGCTCGAATTCAAGCGCCGCCGCGACTTCATCGCACCGGCGCTCGAACGGCTCGGCTTCACGGTGCCCGTGATGCCGGACGGCGCGTTCTACGTGTATGCGCACTGCGGCGGCGTCGCCCACCCGGCGGCCGGCGACAGCGCCGCGCTCACGACGGCGATGCTGCACGACGCGGGAGTCGTGCTGGTGCCCGGCCTGGACTTCGGTGTCCATGCGCCGCGTGACTATATCCGCCTGTCCTACGCGACGGCCTACTCGCGGCTCGAGGAAGCGGTCGAACGGCTCGCGACGCTGTTCGGGCAGCACTGACACGCGGCCGGTGCGGCGGCTTCTCCGCACACCGCAAAAAGAAAAGGCACCCGGATCGGGTGCCTTTTTCATTTCCTGCCGGCCGCAGCCGTGCGGTATGTTACCGCCGCACGTTACGCGCCAAGCTCCGAATGGTCCGCGTGCGACTGCTTCGCGGTATCGACGCTCGCGTCGTCCTGCGACGTGGCTTCCTTCGGTGCCGTCGACTTCGCCGATGTCGTGGTTTCGAGCGTCGCATGTACGCGCTTCGCACCGCCTGCTGCTGCCGTCATGGCGGCGGCCGTGACGATCGGCTTCGCCGGCGCCTGCGGCGCATTGACCGGCACGCTACGCCCGTGCGACACGTCGCGCAGGCGGCCGCGCTCGGCCATCACCTTCGAACTGTAGCCATTGTCTTCGGGGTTCGTCGAGCCGTTGTACATGCGCAGGCCGTTCGCGAGCGAGCCGCCACGTGCGATGCAGTCCTTCAGCACGAGCGCACCGACCTGGAGGTTCGCAAGCGGCTGCAGTGCGGTATCGGTCCCGCCGAAATACTCGAACTTGTCGGAATGGACCTTCGACATCACCTGCATCAGCCCCTTCGCGCCGACGCCGCTTTCGGCGTACGGGTTGAAGCCCGACTCGATCGCCATCACGGACAGCAGCAGCAGCGGATCGAGGCCGACGTCACGACCGGTCTGGAACGCAGCCTTGACGAGCTGGCCGAGCGGCTCCTGCGCGACGCGGTAACGGCGCGACAGGTAGGTCGCGACGAGCGCCTGCTCGCGATTCGATGCGAGCGCACGGTCGTCACGCGCATCGGCCGCCACGCGCTGGGTCGGGATCAGCTTCGCAAGCGCGACGGGCGACGGGCCGTTGGACGCATCACCCTGCGTGGC
>NZ_CAJNKE010000890.1 GCF_905232215.1 Burkholderia sp. LMG 13014 | reverse complement strand
CGCGGAGTCAGGCGGTGGTCTGCGGAAATGGTATCCTCGTGCGTTCGCCGCTGCACGCCTTCCCGGGGCATGCGCGGGCCGGCCGCCCCAGCGTTGACGCGTGGCGGCGCCCGCATGACGGCGGCGGGAATCCATCATCCAGAACCGACACAATACGGGGGAGACACCCATGAAGCGTTTCAAGACTTTCGCGATCCGTTCGATCACGGCCGGCGTGGCCGCACTCGCGCTGGCAGGTGCCGCGCACGCACAGACCGTCAAGGTACTGTCGATCGTCGACCACCCGGCACTCGACGCGATCCGCGACGGCGTGCGCGCCGAACTGAAGGCGGAAGGTTACGGCGACGACAAGCTCAAGTGGGAATACCAGAGCGCGCAGGGCAACACGGGCACGGCCGCGCAGATCGCGCGCAAGTTCGTCGGCGATCAGCCTGACGTGATCGTCGCGATCGCGACGCCGGCCGCGCAGGCGGTGGTCGCGTCGACGAAGAGCGTGCCGGTCGTCTATTCGGGCGTGACCGATCCGGTCGCCGCGCAGCTCGTGAAGGGCTGGGGCCCGTCGGGCACCAACGTGACGGGCGTGTCCGACAAGCTGCCGCTCGATCGCCAGGTCGCACTGATCAAGCGTGTCGTGCCGAATGCGAAGACGGTCGGCATGGTCTACAACCCGGGCGAGGCGAACTCGGTCGTCGTCGTGAAGGAGCTCAAGGAGATCCTCGCGAAGCAGGGGATGACGCTGAAGGAAGCGGCCGCGCCGCGTACCGTCGACATCGGCTCGGCCGCGAAGAGCCTGATCGGCAAGGTCGACGTGATCTACACGAACACCGACAACAACGTCGTGTCCGCGTACGAAGCGCTCGTGAAGGTCGCGAACGAAGCGAAGATCCCGCTCGTCGCGGGCGACACCGACAGCGTGAAGCGCGGTGGCATCGCGGCGCTCGGCATCAACTACGGCGACCTTGGCCGCCAGACGGGCAAGGTCGTCGCGCGCATCCTGAAGGGCGAGAAACCGGGCGCGATCGCGTCGGAGACGAGCAGCAACCTCGAACTGTTCGCGAACACGGGTGCGGCCGCGAAGCAGGGCGTCACGCTGTCGCCGGATCTGCTCAAGGACGCGAAGACGGTCATCAAGTAAGCCGCGGCCCGACCGCTGCGCTTGCGGGCCCGATCCGGGCCTGAACGACCTCGCCGGACGGGCGGCTCCCACCCGGGGCCGCCCGTTCGCTTCGCCCGGCCGTACACGTCCGGCCGGGAAGCAACAGGATTTCCCCATCATGTCTCTGTTCTCGTTACTGGGCGCCCTGGAGATCGGCCTGATCTTCAGTCTCGTCGCCCTCGGGGTGCTGATCTCGTTTCGCATCCTCAACTTCCCCGACCTCACCGTCGACGGCAGCTTTCCGCTCGGCGGCGCCGTCGCCGCGACGCTGATCTCGGCCGGCTACGACCCGTTCAGCTCGACCTGCCTCGCGATCGTCGCGGGCGCGGTGGCCGGCTTCATCACCGGCTGGCTCAACGTGCGCCTGAAGATCATGGATCTGCTCGCCAGTATCCTGATGATGATCGCGCTCTATTCGGTGAACCTGCGGATCATGGGCCGGCCGAACGTGCCGCTCATCACCGAGCCGACCGTCTTCACCGTGCTGCAGCCCGACTGGATGCCCGACTACGTGCTGCGTCCGGCGTTGCTCGCGATCGTCGTCGTGGTCGCGAAGCTCGGCCTCGACTGGTTCTTCTCGTCGCAGCTCGGCCTCGCGA
>NZ_CAJNKE010000889.1 GCF_905232215.1 Burkholderia sp. LMG 13014 | reverse complement strand
GGCCGAGGTGCTGGCCGCGTTGTTCGACGTGTGCGCGCAACCGGCCGACGACGCCGCCGGCCGTGCGCCGTCGATGCGCCGCTGGATCGTCGAACAGGCACGCGACTACGTGCTCGCGCACCGCACGCGCCCGGTCGGCGTGCCCGAGCTGTGCGAGCAGTTGCACGTGAGCCGGCGCACGCTGCAGTACTGCTTCCAGGACGTGCTCGGCATGGCGCCCGCGACCTACCTGCGCACGCTGCGGCTGAACGGGGCGCGGCGCGATCTGTGCGGCCGCGCGGCCGGCTCGGTTCAGGACGTGGCGGAGGCATGGGGCTTCTGGCATCTCAGCCAGTTCGCGACCGATTACCGGCGGCTGTTCGGGAAGCGGCCGTCGGAGACGCTGCGCGATCGCGCGGTGATGGTGGCCGTGGGGTGAGCGCGGGACGGTAGTCGACGCGGCTCTGGCTTCGACGCGGACTTTGGTACCGGCTCAGGCACTGGCACTGGCATCGGCATCGGCATCGGCATCGGCATCGGCATCGGCATCGGCTTCGGCTCAGGCTCAGGCTCAGGCTCAGGCTCAGGCTCAGGCTCAGGCTCAGGCTCAGGCACCGGCTCAGGCACCGGCTCAGGCACCAGCTCAGACACCAGCTCAGACACCAGCTCAGACACCAGCTCAGACACCAGCTCAGACACCAGCTCAGACACCGGCTCAGACACCGGCTCAGACACCGGCTCAGGCGGCGCGTACACGCAGCTACGCTTTCGGCCTCGCAACGGGCCGCCGCACCCGGTTTCCCTATTCGGCGGTAGCCGCCGCTTCGCGCGGCGCGGGCCACGCCAGCGCATCCCAGTCGATCGCGCGATAGGCGGCTTCGACCGCCGCGAGATCGGCCGGCCGTTCGCTGCGATGCAGCCCGCGCAACTCGGCGGGCACGTCGAGCGCGACCGGCACGCAATGCGGATAGTCGCGCACGCGCAGCGCCGGCGCGATCGTCGTGAAGCACGCGAGCGTCGGCACGTCGAAACCGTCGGCGAGATGCAGCGCGGCCGTGTCGGGCGCGAACAGCAGGCGGGCGCCCTTGACCCATGCGATGAAGCGGGCCGTATCGCCGGCCGCATCGGCGCTCACGTCGAGATACGCGGGATGCGCAACCGGCCCGAACCCGGCCACCGGCAATCCGTAGCGCTGCGCGAGCTGCTCGACGAACGTTGCCCGCAGTGCGGGCGGTACGCTGCGCAACGCGGTGCTCGCGGTCGGGCAGAACAGCACGTACGGACGCTGCCATTGCGCAGGCAACGCAGGCAGCGGCAGCTGCGCGAGCCAGCGGTTGCGCTTGGCCGACGCCGGCACCGACGCGGGTTCCACGCCGAGCGCGTCGAGGAAGAAATCGATCATCGGCAGCCGCGCGAACGCGGGCCAGTACAGGTGATTGCCGACGTCGATGCACGGCGCGTCCGCCGGCAGCGCGTCGGCGGGGTACGGCAGCGTGCGCGACGGCGCGACGAGGTCGGCGGCGAACGCATACAGCGCCTCGACATAGCGCGGCGCGCGGGCCGGCCGGTACAGCATGAAGCGCAGGCCCGGGTGCGCGGCGCGCAGCGCGGCGAGGGCCGTGAGCCCGATCACCGAATCGCCAAGCGTGACGCCCATCCCGTTGATCACGTGCACCTGCCGTGCGCCGTCATAGTCGAGCCGGAACGGCCGGTGCGCGGCGTGCAGCAGGCCGCGCGCGGGCGCGGCCGGCACGTGGCCGACGGCACGCGAACCGCCGTG
>NZ_CAJNKE010000888.1 GCF_905232215.1 Burkholderia sp. LMG 13014 | reverse complement strand
TGATCAGCGAGTTGGCCTGCGAATCCATGCGTCGAGTTTCTCCGGAGCGGGACGACTGAGCTCGCTCGGACGAGCGGGCGGACAATGACACGATGCGATTATCGTGATCCGGGCCGGACTCCGATCGACCGAAAAGAGCGGGGTTTCCCCCGTACTTTCTCGGCTTTGACGCGCGGCGCGCTGCTATCCTTTTTCGCGATCCGGCATGGTGCGCGTGGTGCGGCGCCGGCGGACACGCCCGGTGGTCCGGGACTCTTCTCTCAGTTTTGGGGACAGCATGACTGCGAACGTCAGCGGAATCGGTTCGGTGTTGCAACAGATGCAGTCGATGGCTGCGCAGGCGTCCGGCGGCGTCGCGAGCCCGACGGCGGCGCTGGCCGGCTCGGGCGCGGCGACGGCCGGCACGTTCGCGAGCGCGATGAAGGCGTCGCTCGACAAGATCAGCGGCGACCAGCAGCACGCGCTCGGCGAGGCGCAGGCGTTCGAGGTCGGCGCACCGAACGTGTCGCTGAACGACGTGATGGTCGACATGCAGAAAGCCAACATCGGCTTCCAGTTCGGGCTCCAGGTCCGCAACAAGCTCGTGAGCGCTTACAACGACATCATGCAGATGTCGGTGTGATGGGCCGGCCATCCGGGGACGGCCATCCGGGGCGGCAATCCGGTGAGCCCGCCCGGGCTGGCCCTGCCGCCGCCGGGCAGGCCCCGCTTGCCTAAAGCTTTCCCGATCCCTTCCGATAACTCCGGTGAAGGCCGCGTCGTGCGATGCACGATGTCGGTTCCCGTATAGCCAAGGCATAACAAGGAGAAGCGCATGTTTTCCCCAGGGCACGCTGGAGCCAGTGCATACGCGCGTGTCGGCGTCGAGACCGGGGTGATGGGCGCCTCCCCGCACCGGTTGACCGCGATGCTGTACCAGGGCGCGCGGCAGGCGGTGGCGCTCGCGCGCATGCATCTGCAGCAGGGCAATGTGCCCGCGCGCGGCGACGCGATCGGCAAGGCGATCCGGATCGTCGAGAGCGGGCTGAAGGCGTCGCTGAACCGCGACGCGGGCGGCGAGATCGCGGACCGGCTGGACGCGCTGTATGCGTATATCTGCGGGCGTTTGCTGGAAGCGAACGCGCAGGCGAGCGACGCGATGCTGGTCGAGGTCGACGGGCTGCTCGCGACGCTCGAGGAAGCATGGACGGGGATCGCCCCGGAAGTCGCGCGGATGGCCGCGCAACAGGCAGTGGAAGCATCAAGATGAATCGCAAGGCCGAATACTTCGAACGTTACGAGGCGCTCGCCGCCGTGTCGGGCCGGATGCTGTGCGCTGCGCGCAGCGCCGACTGGAGCGCGTTGCCGGGGTTGCAGGCCGAATTCATGCAGTTGGTCGACGGGCTCAAGGAAGCCGATCCGGGTGTCGTGCTCGACGAATCGGATCTCCGCCGCAAGCTCGACCTGATCCGCCGCATCCTGGCCGACGACGCCGCGATCCGCGATCTCGCTAGTCCGGACGTCGCGCGGCTGTCCGCGCTGTTCGAGGCGCGGCGCTCGACCAAGGTATTGACCGATCTCTACCGCGCGCGCGGGTAGGGCCCGTTTCCGGGGAAACGGGCGCGGGGGCGCACGAGCCCGTTGCGGCAGACGCGCAGTTCCCGCGGGCGGCACCGATGTGCCGCTCCCGGATTCGCAACGAAGTGGCTGAGGTGAGCAGGCTCCGATCATGACCGGTATCGACTCCGTTGCGGCCGCGCTGCTGGCGAGCCGCCTCGACAGCCTGCTGA
>NZ_CAJNKE010000887.1 GCF_905232215.1 Burkholderia sp. LMG 13014 | reverse complement strand
CGTCCGAATCCGTGTGACGCCCGGCGGCGGCGGCCGCTTGGGGCCGGTTCACGCAAATGGCGGGCGGAAAGGCACGTTCCCCTGTTGGGAAAAATTCGTTCGTGGGGCTGGCCCCAGAAGGGCCGATCGCCGCGTCATGCTCGTTGCGAATACGTCGAGAATTCGCTTCGTCGCATTCCTTGCGCTCGGCGCTTCTGGGGGCCAGCGCAAGCCCGTTATTCGCGTGAACAGGCCATAAGCCCCGCTTAAGGCTGATTAAGCCTCCTTTAAGTCAGGGTCGTTACGCTGCGTCTTAACAAAGAGGAGGTCCTACGATGAACACCCGATTTCTTGCGCGCGGCGCCGTCGCGGTCGCCGTGGCGGCCGCCCTGTCCGCCGCTTATGTCGCCGGCACCCACCGTGCCGATCCGCAGATCATCACGCCGGCGCAGGCCGCCGCGCTGATGCCGGCCGAAGCGGCTGCCAAGACCGGCATCCCCGATTTCTCCGGGCTCGTCGAGACCTATGGCCCGGCGGTCGTGAACATCAGCGCGAAGCACGTCGTGAAGCAGGTGTCGCGACGCATGCAGCAGCCGCAGCTGCCGATCGATCCGAGCGACCCGTTCTACCAGTTCTTCAAGCATTTCTACGGGCAGGTGCCGGGCATGGGCGGCGACGCGCAGCCGGACGACCAGCCGAGCGCGAGCCTCGGTTCCGGGTTCGTGATCAGCTCCGACGGGTACATCCTCACCAATGCGCACGTGATCGACGGCGCGAACGTCGTGACGGTCAAGCTGACCGACAAGCGCGAATACAAGGCGAAGGTCGTCGGCTCGGACAAGCAGTCCGACGTCGCGGTGCTGAAGATCGACGCGAGCGGCCTGCCGACCGTGAAGATCGGCGACCCGGCGCAGAGCAAGGTCGGCCAGTGGGTCGTCGCGATCGGTTCGCCGTACGGCTTCGACAACACGGTCACGTCGGGCATCATCAGCGCGAAGTCGCGCGCGCTGCCGGACGAGAACTACACGCCGTTTATCCAGACCGACGTGCCGGTGAACCCCGGCAACTCGGGCGGCCCGCTGTTCAACCTGCAGGGCGAGGTGATCGGGATCAACTCGATGATCTACTCGCAGACGGGCGGCTTCCAGGGCCTGTCGTTCGCGATCCCGATCAACGAGGCGATCAAGGTCAAGGATGAGCTGGTCAAGACGGGCCACGTGAGCCGCGGCCGCCTCGGCGTCGCCGTGCAGGGGCTGAACCAGACGCTCGCGAGCTCGTTCGGACTGCAGAAGCCGGACGGCGCGCTCGTCAGCTCGGTCGACGCGAACGGCCCGGCCGCGAAGGCAGGCCTGCAGCCGGGCGACGTGATCCTGTCGGTCAACGGTTCGCCGGTTGCCGATTCGACGTCGCTGCCCGCGCAGATCGCGAACCTGAAGCCGGGTTCGAAGGCCGACCTGCAGATCTGGCGCGACAAGTCGAAGAAGACGATCAGCGTGACGCTTGGCGCGATGGCCGACGCGAAGCTCGCGTCGAATGACGGCGGGCCGGTCGAGCAGGGGCGCCTGGGCGTCGCGGTGCGTCCGCTGTCGCCGCAGGAGCGCAGCGCCGACAACCTGTCGCACGGCCTGATCGTGCAGCAGGCCGGCGGGCCGGCCGCCAACGCGGGCATCCAGCCCGGCGACGTGATTCTCGCGGTCAACGGCCGCCCGGTCACGAGCCCCGAGCAGTTGCGCGACGCGGTCAAGGGCGCGGGCAACAGTCTTGCTCTGCTGATCCAGCGCGATAATGCACAGAT
>NZ_CAJNKE010000886.1 GCF_905232215.1 Burkholderia sp. LMG 13014 | reverse complement strand
GGCCTGTTCACCTGCCTGACGAATCCGAAATCGTGCGCATTCTGGACCAGCGTGTTCGCGGCGATGCTGCCCGCGCACGTGCCGCTGTGGTTCAACGGCGCGGTGCTGGTGACGATCGGCGTGCTGTCGGCCGGCTGGTATTCATGCGTCGCGTACCTGTTCGCGAGCCCGCGCGCGCAACGCGGCTACCGGCGCGTGCGGCGCCCGCTCGACGCGCTGTGCGGCGTGGCGCTCGTCGGCCTCGGCGCGAAACTCGCGGCCGAACGCTGAAAATCGAAAGCAGATTGAAATAATTCGTTGCGCCAAATCCGCGCGGCCGCGGGGGTCAAGCCCGCGATCCGCGTCAACAGGGTAAAATAACGAGTTCCTCAATCGTCTGTCATCGAGAAGGCGCGTGTCCGACGCGCCGGCCGGCCGATCCGCGATCGGGCCGACGCACTCGGTTTTTTGCCCATTTTTGGGCCCGTTACTCGCGTTCGCTACGCGCGTCCGTTTTCAAAGCCATGAGCAAATACGACACCGCCACCGTCCAATCCGTCCATCACTGGACCGACACGCTGTTCAGCTTCACCTGCACCCGTGAGGCGAGCCTGCGCTTCAACAACGGCGAATTCACGATGGTCGGCCTCGAGGTCGACGGCAAGCCGCTCGCGCGCGCCTACTCGATCGTCAGCCCGAACTACGAAGAGCATCTCGAATTCTTCAGCATCAAGGTGCAGAACGGCCCGCTGACGTCGCGCCTGCAGCACCTGAAGGTAGGCGACACGGTGCTGATCGGCAAGAAGCCGACGGGCACGCTGGTCGCCGACAACCTGCTGCCGGGCAAGACGCTGTGGATGCTGTCGACGGGCACGGGCCTCGCGCCGTTCATGTCGATCATCCGCGATCCGGACATCTACGAACGCTTCGACAAGGTGATCCTCACGCACACGTGCCGCCTGAAGGGCGAGCTCGCGTACATGGACTTCATCAAGCACGACCTGCCGGGCCACGAGTACCTGGGCGACATCATCAAGGAAAAGCTCGTCTACTACCCGACGGTCACGCGCGAAGCGTTCGACAACGAAGGCCGGATCACCGACCTGATCTCGACGGGCAAGCTGTTCACCGATCTCGACGTGCCGCCGTTCTCGCCGGAAAACGACCGCGTGATGCTGTGCGGCAGCACCGCGATGCTGAAGGACACGACCGACCTGCTGAAGCAGGCCGGCCTCGTCGAAGGCAAGAACAGCGCGCCGGGCCACTACGTGATCGAGCGCGCATTCGTGGACTGATCGATCCCCCAATTTGCGCGTCATCAAGAACCGGAGCGAAAGCTCCGGTTTTTTTTCATCCCTACTTGGCGAATTCGTAACAAATTGGGATCATCCCATCTCAAATAGTTACATTTGGATACGTCATCGTCCGGTGCTCGGGTGTCAGTGTTTTTCCTACAACACGTTCATTCCGATTATTCACATTTACCCTTAAATGTCCGCCCGACATGACCTTTTCAGAAATTTTGAGATATTATTCGCCGCGCGTGGTTGCCGTTTGGATGGGAGTGGAAGGGTCGGATGCAAGTGTTACAGAACGTAACTTTTGTTACCTCGGCTGGGGGCGATTCTCTGGCGGCGACCGTCATCGAAACGGCAGCCGATCCACGCAGCCAGCCGGTGTCTGAACCGCTTTCTGACAGCAGGGAGAGTCATGGATACGTCGCTTAACGCGCCCTTGGGCGCCCACGCCCCGTTCCCGTCGCAACAGCTCGTGCCGGGCTGCGTCGCGACTCCGCCCATC
>NZ_CAJNKE010000885.1 GCF_905232215.1 Burkholderia sp. LMG 13014 | reverse complement strand
GGCCCCACCTGCCCGGAGCGACATGAGCGACTACCCCGTTTTCGACACGCTTTGCGATCTGCTGAACACGTCCGGCGCGCGCTTTCGCGTGCTGGAGCATCCGGCCGAAGGCAAATCCGACGCGATCGCCGCGCTGCGCGGCACACGCCCCGAACAGGGCGCGAAGGCGATGCTGTGCACGTTCAAGGATGGCGGCGACACCACCGCGCTCGCGGTGATTCCCGGCCACCTGAAGATCGATTTCCGCAAGGTTGCCGATGCCGTCGGCCGCCGCAAGGCAACGCTCGCCTCGCCCGACCTCGCGGCCACCGTCACGCGCTGCGTGATGGGCGCCGTGCCGCCGTTCGTGTTCGACCCCAGCGTGACGCTCGTCGTCGATCCCGCGCTGGTCGAACGCAATACGGAAATCGCATTCAATGCGGGCCGCCTCGACCGCTCCGTCGTGCTCGACGCGGCCGACTACGTCCGGATCGCACAGCCGCTGCTCGCCGACATCACCCGGCCGGAAGCCGCGGACGGCGCGTAACACGCCGGCTGCCCCGTTCCCGAAGCCATCGCATCGATCCGAAACCTGAACGCGAAACCATCATGACCACCACCCGGAAAAAAGCGACGTCGGAACAGGCCTCGCTGATCGAACAGGTGCAGCGCATTGCCGAAGGGCTCGGCGCGATGTTCGCGCCGTTCACCGAGGTCGTGGTTCACGACCTGCGCACGCCGAAGCACGCGATCCTCGCGATCCACAACAACCTGTCGGGGCGCGCAGTCGGCGATCCCGCGACCGAGCTCGGCCTCGCCCGCATCGCGGACGACGATTTCCCGCAAGTGCTCGCCAATTACCCGAACCGCTTCGCCGACGGCCGCACCGCGAAAAGCACGTCGATCGGCATCAAGGATTCGACCGGCCGCTACGTGGCCGCGCTGTGCCTGAATGCCGACGTCACGCTGTTCCGCGGCTTCCAGGGCATGCTGAACCAGTTCTGCAGCACGGACGGCGAAGCCATCGCCGAAACGCTCGACCCGGCCGGCGCGGACGCGATCCGGCAACGCATCGACGCATTCGCGATGCGTCTCGCGACGACGCCGCGCGAGCTCAAGACCGACCAGCGCCGCGAGCTGATGCAGACGCTGAAGGCCGACGGCTTTCTCGAAGTGCGTCGCGCGATGGAAATCGTGTCGCAGCATCTCGGCGTCTCGCGCGCGACCGTCTACAACGATGCGAAATGACGCAAGCGCGTGGCACGCGCGGCTTTCCTGCTGAACGATTTCAACGACCAACGGGCATCCCATGAACTCTCCGACTCTCCCCACGTACGACGACGTTGCCGCCGCGGCGACCCGGCTCGAAGGCCATGCGCACCGCACGCCGGTGATGACGTCGCGGACGATCGACGAAGCGCTCGGCGCGCAAGTGTTCTTCAAGTGCGAGAACCTGCAGCGCATGGGCGCATTCAAGTTCCGCGGCGCGTTCAACGCGCTGTCGCGCTTCGACGCGGCGCAGCGCCGCAACGGCGTCGTCGCGTTCTCGTCCGGCAACCATGCGCAGGCAATCGCGTTGTCGGCGCGCATGCTCGGCATTCCCGCGACGATCGTGATGCCGCAGGATGCGCCGGCCGCGAAAATGGCCGCGACGCGCGGCTACGGCGGCAAGGTCGTGACCTACGACCGCTACACCGAGGATCGCGAACAGATCGGGCGCGATCTGGCGGCGCAGCACGGGCTCACGCTGATCCCGCCCTACGATCACCCGGACGTGATCGCCGGCCAGGGTACGGCGGCCAAGGAACTG
>NZ_CAJNKE010000884.1 GCF_905232215.1 Burkholderia sp. LMG 13014 | reverse complement strand
GGTACGCCCGCGTTCCGCGCGGCGCTGCGGCGCGAGCTGGAACGCGCGCACGAGCTCGTCGTGCCGAACGGCGTGGTCAACACGAGCGACAAGGATCATGTGGGGCTCGATCAGCGCGCGAGCGTGATGGGGATCGTCAAACAGGGCCGGTTCGTCTACCTGAGCCAGTGACGTACGCATCTGGCACCCGGGCAGCTTGCCCGGCGTCGGGATTTCAGACATAATCCGCGTTTCGCCGCGCACCATCGCATGCGCGGCCAGGATCAAGCCCAGGTGGTGAAATTGGTAGACGCAGGGGACTCAAAATCCCCCGCCGCAAGGCGTGCCGGTTCGATTCCGGCCCTGGGCACCAGCATTCTCGCAGCGTGATGCGCTGCGCCTCCCGAAACCCGCGCAAGCTCGCCGCTTCGCGGGTTTTTTGTTTTTGCCGCCCGCGCCGCAACGCGAGCCCCCGCGCAACAGTCCAAGCATCATGAGGATGCGCGACACGGAGGCACGCCATGTCCATGCGCACGATTTCATCTCCGCTCTGCCGCGCGCTCGCGGTGGCGCTGTCGCTCATGCTGGCAGGATGCGACGTCCTGACCGCGCCGCCGGTGCCGGACTGGCCGGGCCCGCACGCGCCCTACCCGTTCCCGGACAGCATTCCGCATCGCACCGAATGAATGCGCGGGATCGCCGCCTGCCGCCGCGCCTGCTCACTCAGGCCATCAACGCCCGAACGAAGTCGAGAAACACGCGCACCTTCGCCGAAACGAGATTGGACGCGTGGTGATACGCGTAGAGCGGAAACGTCTCGTCGGCCCAGTCCGGCAACAGCAGCACCAGCCGCCCGTCGGCGAGGATGTCGCGCGCATAGAGTTCCAGCAGCTGCGCGATCCCCCCACCGCCCAGGCACGCGCCGAGCAGCATGCCCGTATCGTTGACCATCAGCCGGCCGGCGGCATCGAACGGCACCACCTCCTTGCCGCGATGGAATTCCCATTCGAACGGCCGCCCCGTCACCGGATCGCGGATCAGCACGCAACGATGCCCATCCGCGAGATCCCGCGGGTGCCGCGGTTCGCCATGACGCGAGACATAGGCCGCCGACGCGCAGGTAAGCACGCGCGTTTCCAGCAGCAACCGCGCACGGTATGACGACGGCTCCGGAATACCGAACCGCACCGCCACGTCGAACCCGTCGGCGACGAGGTCGCCCATCCGGTCGCGCACGCTGATCTCGACGGACAGATCGGGAAAGCGCTCGAGAAACTCCGCCAACTTCGGCGCCAGCACGTAGTGACCGAAGGTCGCGTCGACGTTGACGCGCAGGCGCCCCCTGACACGCGCCTTCGACTGGCCGGCGTCGATCGCCGCGTCCTCGATGCCGGCCAGCAGCGGCGCGACCGCCTCATAGAAGCGCCGCCCCTCGTCGGTCAGCGTGATCGCGCGCGCCGTGCGGTTGAAGATCCGGATGCCGACGCGCTCTTCCAGCCGGGCGACGGCACGGCTCACCGCCGGCTGCGTCAACCCCATCGCCTCGCCGGCACGCGCGAAGGTGCCGGCCTCGATCACCGCAGAGAGCACGCCGATACCACTCAGGAGCCTGCTGTCGAATGTCATGAGACATACTTTTCGTCATTCTTGATCTGATCATTATTCATTATTTTTATTAATCGAAGAAGCCTACATTTGTCCTGTCGCCGGATCGCACGGCACTCACGAAGCAAGGAGCAGGACATGAGCACATCGGAACAGGTCGCCCTCGTCACGGGCTCGTCGCGCGGCATCGGCGCGGAAATCGCCCGCCGT
>NZ_CAJNKE010000883.1 GCF_905232215.1 Burkholderia sp. LMG 13014 | reverse complement strand
CGGCGCTTCCGCATGCACCGGGCCGAGCGTTGCGTCGACGGTCAGGTAGATCGACACGCAGGCCTGCGCGGCGATCGTCAGCGTGTAGTCGGCACGATCGACCGACAGCGCGTCGGGCGCCGGCGAGAAATGTACGGTCACGTTGCGCTCGACGCTGTCGAGGCCGTCGTAGCGCAGCTGCACCGCGCCCGCGTCGACGCGCGGCGCAACGACCGTGCCGCGCTTCGGGCGCTGCGTGCCGCGCACCTCGAACATGTCCTTGAAATCGGCCGCGAACGACAGCGACAGCGGCACCTCGGCTTCGCTCATGCCGTAGTTCGTCAGCGTCAGCGCTTCGTAAAGCACGTCACCCGCGAGCACGCGCATCCGCTCGATGTGGATCACGCCCTCGGGCGTTTCGTGGCCGCCGAGCGGCGGCAGCGGGCGGTTCGTCAGGTGCGCGGTGAACGACGCGTTATCGGCACTCGTCGCGCCCGACAGCAGCGACGGCGCGCGGCCGCCGAAGGTCAGGCGCCACTTCGACAGCACGCGCATGTCGTCGACGAACAGGCCGTCGTCATGACCGCCGATGTCGCCGAGCGCGTCGCTGACCACGAACGCGTCACCGGATTTCAGGACGTACTGGTTGTTGCGCGCCAGTACCTGCGGATCGGCTTCGGGCGCGATGAATGCGGGGGCCGACGCTGGGGTCGGGGCAGCAGGCGCGACTGGCGGCGCCTGGGTCGTCGTGGCTTCGGCGTGATTCGGCATCGATGCTCCTGTGTCGGGTCGCAACGCGCGGCGCGTCGCGTGTTTCGCACAGGATAGGACAGAACGGGGGACGTGCGCAGCGACGAAAAAGACGCGACACCCTGCGACGTGGTCGTCGCCGCAGGGCATCGCGCGGGCACGTCAGGCGCCGGTCAGAATTTCCACAGGATGTTGCCGAGGATGGCGTTGTCGCGCACGCCGCTGCCGTACTGGCCGCTGTACGTGAGGCCGAGCGTCAGGCGCTTCGTGATGTTCGCGTCGATGCCGGCCTCGAGCACGGCGCTGTCGCGTGCAATCGGCACGCCCGATACCTGGAACGATGTTCCGCCGTTCGCGAACGTGAACGCCGACGACGGCCGCACGTTGCCGAACGCATGCCGCCAGCCGACCGTCCCGCGCGCGGTGAACGTGCCGCTCGCCATCGCGCCGAGCTGCGACGCCGCGCGCAAACCGAGCGTCGAGAAGCCGACGTGGGTCGTCTCGCCGCCGGCACGCAGCGCGGCCGCGCCACCGGTTTCCGAATAGCCGTCGGTATGCAGGTTCACATACGCGAGGCCCGCGAACGGTTCGATCGCCACCGGCCCGACCGGCAGCGCGTAGCCGACTTCGCCGAACACCTGCGCCGAATTCGCGTCGTAGCCGGCCGAGTCGTGATCGGCGAAGCCCGCGAAGCCCGGGGAACGGTCGCTGTTGATCCGGTACCACGTGTACGACGCGCCGCCGCGCACGCCGAGCGCACCGTACTGCGCGCCGCCGTACAGCGACAGGTAGTAGCTGTTCACCGACGCCGACGAGCTCTGGTCGTTGTCGAGCGAGCTGTGCGTGACACCCGCGGCCAGACCCGCCCGCCACTTGTCGTTGAGCGCCATGTCGGCACCGGCGATGAAGCCGGTCATGCTGCGGTTGATCGTCGACGCGTTGCCGTCGCCGGTGAGCCGGCTGCGGCCGCCGAACGCCTGCCCCCAGACGACCGGCTGGTAAGGCGTACCGCCGTAGCAGCCGTCGCGCGAGCCGATCCGGCGCTCCGGCGGCAGCGTCGGGTCGACC
>NZ_CAJNKE010000882.1 GCF_905232215.1 Burkholderia sp. LMG 13014 | reverse complement strand
GCGCTCGCGATGCTGACGCGCCTCGCGGGCCGCGAACACGCGGTGCTGACCGCCGTCGCCGTGATCGATGCCGACGGCGAACTGCTGCCGCCCGCGCTGTCGCGCTCGTCGGTGCGCTTCGCCACCGCGTCGCGCGACGCGTATGCACGCTACGTCGAATCGGGCGAACCGTTCGGCAAGGCCGGCGCGTACGCGATCCAGGGGCGCGCGGCCGAATTCATCGAGCGAATCGACGGTTCCCATTCAGGTATCATGGGTCTGCCCCTTTTTGAGACTGCCGCGCTGCTACGCACCGCGCGCGTCGCCTTCTGAACCCACCATGAACGAAGAAATCCTGATCAACCTCACGCCGCAGGAAACGCGGGTCGCACTCGTCCAGCAAGGCGCGGTGCAGGAGCTTCACGTCGAACGCACGCTGTCGCGCGGGCGGGTCGGCAACATCTATCTCGGCAAAGTCGTGCGCGTGCTGCCCGGCATGCAGTCGGCGTTCATCGACATCGGGCTCGAGCGCGCGGCGTTCCTGCACGTCGCCGACATCTGGCATCCGCGCCTCGCGGGCGAGCCGCAGTCGGGCACGCCGCACCAGCCGATCGAGAAGATCGTGTTCGAAGGCCAGACGCTGATGGTCCAGGTGATCAAGGATCCGATCGGCACGAAGGGCGCGCGGCTGTCGACGCAGGTCAGCATTGCCGGCCGCACGCTCGTCTACCTGCCGCAGGAGCCGCATATCGGCATCTCGCAGAAGATCGAGAGCGAGGCCGAACGCGAGGCCGTGCGTGCGCGCCTGACGGCCGTGATCCCGCCGGACGAGAAAGGCGGCTACATCGTGCGCACGATCGCCGAAGATGCCACCTCCGACGAACTCGCGGGCGACGTCACGTACCTGCGCAAGACCTGGGCGACGATCGTCGCGCAGGCGCAGCGGCTGCCGGCGACGAGCCTGCTGTACCAGGATCTCGATCTCGCGCAGCGCGTGCTGCGCGATTTCGCGAACGACGACACGACGCGCATCCAGGTCGATTCGCGCGAGACGTACCAGCGCCTCTCGGAATTCGCGGGCGAGTTCACGCCGGCCGTGAGCCCGAAGCTGCACCACTACACGGGCGAGCGGCCGCTGTTCGACCTGTACAACATCGAGACGGAGATCCAGCGCGCGCTGTCGCGCCGCGTCGACCTGAAGTCGGGCGGCTACCTGATGATCGACCAGACGGAAGCGATGACGACGATCGACGTGAACACCGGCGGCTACGTCGGCGCACGCAACTTCGACGACACGATCTTCAAGACCAACCTCGAAGCCGCGCATACGATCGCGCGGCAGCTGCGGCTGCGCAACCTCGGCGGGATCATCATCATCGACTTCATCGACATGGAGAACGCCGAGCATCGCGACGCGGTGCTCTCCGAGCTGAAGAAGGCGCTGTCGCGCGACCGCACGCGCGTGACGGTCAACGGCTTCTCGCAACTCGGGCTCGTCGAGATGACGCGCAAGCGCACGCGCGAATCGCTCGCGCACGTGCTGTGCGAGCCGTGCCCGACCTGCCAGGGCAAGGGCCAGGTGAAGACGTCGCGCACCGTGTGCTACGACATCCTGCGCGAGATCCTGCGCGAGTCGCGGCAGTTCAACCCGCGTGAATTCCGCGTGATCGCCGCGCAACAGGTGATCGACCTGTTCCTCGACGAGGAATCGCAGCATCTCGCGATGCTGATCGACTTCATCGGCAAGCCGGTGTCGCTGCAGGTCGAGTCGAACCTGAGTCAGGAGCAGTACGATATCGTGCTGATGTAACGTTCCGTC
>NZ_CAJNKE010000881.1 GCF_905232215.1 Burkholderia sp. LMG 13014 | reverse complement strand
CTGTGGATGTCGATTCCGCTCGCGATGACGATCTGGTATTCGTTCTCGCGCTACAACCTGCTGAACCCGGACGTGAAGGGTTTCGCGGGCATCGACAACTATCGCTTCCTCGCGACCGATCCGTCGTTCCTGCCCGCGATCTGGCACACGCTCGTGCTGATCGGCGCGGTGCTCGCGATCACGGTGATCGGCGGCGTGCTGATGTCCGTGCTGTTCGACCGCAAGTTCTACGGGCAGGGTGTCGCACGCCTGCTCGCGATCGCGCCGTTCTTCGTGATGCCGACGGTGTCCGCGCTGATCTGGAAGAACATGATCCTGCACCCGGTGTACGGGCTCGTCGCGAACGCGATGCGCGCGCTCGGGATGACGCCGATCGACTGGTTCGCCGATTACCCGCTCACCGCGGTGATCATCATTGTCGCGTGGCAGTGGCTGCCGTTCGCGTTCCTGATCCTGTTCACCGCGATCCAGTCGCTCGACCAGGAGCAGAAGGAAGCCGCGCGCATCGACGGCGCGGGCCCGATCGCGATGTTCTTCTACATCACGCTGCCGCACCTGAAGCGCGCGATCGCGGTGGTCGTGATGATGGAGACGATCTTCCTGCTGTCGATCTTCGCGGAGATCTACACGACGACCGGCGGCGGCCCCGGCGACGCGACGACCAACCTGTCGTACCTGATCTACGCGCTCGGCCTGCAGCAGTTCGACGTCGGCCTCGCATCCGCCGGCGGCATCATCGCCGTCGTGGTGGCGAACGTCGTGTCGTTCTTCCTCGTGCGGATGCTCGCGCGCAACCTGAAGGGAGAGTACGAAAAATGAGCGACCTGACCTTCGAAGGCCGGCGCGTGCCGGCCGTGTTCGGCCTCGTGCGGCGCGCGCTGCCCGGCACGCTCGCGTGGCTGATCGCGCTGCTGCTGTTCTTTCCGATCTTCTGGATGGCGATCACCGCGTTCAAGACCGAGCAGCAGGCGTATGCGTCGACGCTGTTTTTCATCCCGACGCTCGACAGCTTCCGCGAGGTATTCGCGCGCAGCAACTACTTCGCGTTCGCATGGAATTCGGTGCTGATCTCGGCGGGCGTCACGGTGATCTCGCTGCTGTTCGCGGTGCCGGCCGCGTACGCGATGGCGTTCTTCCCGAACCACCGCACGCAGAAGGTGCTGCTGTGGATGCTGTCGACCAAGATGATGCCGTCGGTCGGCGTGCTGGTGCCGATCTACCTGCTGTGGAAGAACGCGGGGCTGCTCGATAGCGTATCGGGCCTCGTGATCGTCTACACGCTGATCAATCTGCCGATCGCGGTGTGGATGACCTTCACGTATTTCAACGAGATCCCGAAGGACATCCTCGAAGCCGGGCGCATCGACGGGGCATCGACGTGGCAGGAGATCGTCTACCTGCTGATGCCGATGGCGCTGCCGGGGCTCGCGTCCACCGCGCTGCTGCTCGTGATCCTGTCGTGGAACGAGGCGTTCTGGAGCATCAACCTGTCGAGCTCGAACGCGGCGCCGCTGACCGTGTTCATCGCGTCGTACTCGAGCCCCGAAGGGCTGTTCTGGGCGAAGCTGTCCGCGGCTTCGTTGCTGGCGGTCGCGCCGATCCTGATCGTCGGCTGGCTGTCGCAGAAGCAGCTCGTGCGCGGGCTCACGTTCGGAGCCGTCAAATGACCGCGATGAACGTTTTGATCTGCGATTGCGACGGCGTGCTGATCGACAGCGAGGCCGTGGCGGCCGACGTGATCGTGCGCGAACTCGATGCGCGCTGGCCGGGCGTCGATGCGCGGCCGGCCGTGATGCCGCTG
>NZ_CAJNKE010000880.1 GCF_905232215.1 Burkholderia sp. LMG 13014 | reverse complement strand
GCGTGTGCGGATCGCGTGCGGTCTCGGTCTGCGAGCGGCACGTGTCGTAATGCGTGTCGATGCGCGCGTCGAGCGCGGGGGCGGCCTCGGCGGCGACACCCGGAGCGGTGGCGCGCAGCCGCTTGAGGATCGCGTCGCGCGCGCTCATCGCCTGTCTCCGCGCAGCGACGCGGCACCAGCCGTGCGCCGCCACAGGAAGCTGGCGAGATGCTCGACCGGCAACGGCGCGCCGGACTTGTCGGCCGCGTGGCCGATGTTCAGCAGGCAGCCGCAGTCGGCCGACACGAGCCGGTCGCAGCCCGTTGCGCAGGCCGACGCGACCTTGTCGCGCACCATCGCGCCGGAGATGTCCGGATGTTTCAGCGAGAACGTGCCGCCGAAGCCGCAGCATTCGGATTCGCGTTCGTGTTCGATGCGGGTCACGCCCGGCAGCGCGTCGACGAGCGCGACGCCGTGCCCGCGCGTGCCCATCTCGCGTCGCGCCGCGCACGACGTGTGCAGGACGACGCGCTCGTCGGCCCCGGCATTGGCCGTGGCCGCGTCGAGGCGCACGTCGAGCACATGGACGAGGAATTCGGCGAGTTCGTAGGTCCGTTCCGCGATCGCGCGGGCCTTCGGGCCGTGGACGGGATCGTCGGCGAACAGCGCTGGCCAATGGTGCCGGATCATCCCGCCGCACGAGCCCGACGGCACGATCACGGGCCACGGTTCGGCGAACAGGTCGAGCTGCGCGGCCGCGACGCGGCGCGCTTCGTCGGGATTGCCGCTGCTGTAGGCGGGCTGCCCGCAGCAGCTCTGGCCGCGCGGATAGTGGACGGTCAGGCCTTCGCGTTCCAGCAGGCGGACCGCGTCGAGCCCGGCTTCGGGGACGAACAGGTCGACCAGACAGGTCGCGAACAGATAGACGTGCGCGGGGGCGGCGGCGGGGTACTGCCTTTCGTTCATGTCTCGCTCCAGAGGCGACGGCCCGGCATGCGGATGCGGGACGACGATTTCGCTGCATAATTCCCGCGACGGCGCCGTAGCTCAAATTGGTTGGGCCAATCGGCGTGGCACGCATTGCGCAGGGAGACGCGACGATGGCAGCGATGACGGCACGGGGCCGGACCGAAGTGGTGATGCGCAAGATCGAGACGGCGCTGCTCGACGGCACCTGGCCGGCTGGCGCACGCCTGCCGGCCGAGCGCGTGCTCGCGCAGCAGTACGGGGTGGCGCGCAATACGGTGCGCGAGGCGACCCAGCGGCTCGTCGCGCGCGGGCTGCTGCAGAGCCGGCGCGGTGCGGGCGTTTACGTGACGGACCAGTTGCGTGCCGGTATCGCGTCGCCGTGGGGCCAGCTGGTCGCCGATCACCCGGCGCTGCGCGACGACATCCTCGAATTCCGCCGCGTGCTCGAAGGCGCGACGGCGTATTTCGCCGCGCTGCGCGCCGACGCGAACGACCGGCGCCGGATCCGTGCGCTGCTGCGCGAGCTCGAAACCGCGCACGCGCACAACGACCGGGCCGTGGAGGCCGCGACCGATTCGAAGCTGCACGAGGCGATCGCGCTCGCGTCGCACAACACGATGTTCCTGCACCTGCATACGAGCGTGCTCGGGATGCTGCGCGAACACATCTCGATCAACGTGTCGGGGATGACCGAGCAGGACGAATATGCGTCGGACCTGCTGTTGCGGCAGCACCGCGTCGTGTGCGACGCGATCTGTGCGCAGCGGCCCGAGGAGGCGCGCACCGCGATGCAGACGCATATCGACTACGTGCGCAGCCACTTCGAACAAAGCGGCGATACGCGCTGAAATTGGTT
>NZ_CAJNKE010000879.1 GCF_905232215.1 Burkholderia sp. LMG 13014 | reverse complement strand
TCCGTCAGCAGCCCGAAGCCGCCGCCCGCGAGCACGATCGCGCGGCACGTGGTGGCGGTGTTCGACACGACCGGCGCGACGCAGCGCACCGACGCATTGCCGCCGTTCGCGTCTTCGAGTTCGATCGTATGCGGCCGCGGCAGCGACGACAGCATCACGAACGGCAGCGCGGCGAGCGCATCCGGATCGTGCGGCCGCCCGTGGCGTGCGACGAACGCGGGGCTCGCAACCAGCCATTTCTCGTACGTGCCGAGCTGCGCCGCGCGATAGTTCGAATCGGCGAGGCGGCCGATGCGGATCGCGACGTCGAGATTGTCCGCGACGAGATCGACCACGCGGTCGTTGGCGACCAGTTCGACGTCGAGCCCCGGATGCCGGTCGCGCAACGCGACGACGGCCGGCGCGACGACCAGCGCACCGTAGTCGATCGGCACGCTCACACGCAGTGTGCCGCGCAGCGGCCCCGCGTCGGACGACACCGCGTCGAGCGCGCTCTCGGTGGCGCGCACGATGTCGCGGCACGCGTCGTAGAACGCGCGCCCCGCGTCGGTCACGCTCAGCCGCCGCGTCGTTCGCACGAGGAGGTTCGCACCGACCTCGGATTCGAGGCGCTGCATGTGCGTGCTGACGACCGTTTTCGCGAGGCCGAGCCGCTCGGCCGCGGCCGTCAGCGAGCCGGCGTCGACCACCGCGACGAAGATCGCCAGGCGGTTCAGGTTCACGTCGCGCAGATCGGCCATGGTCGATTGTCCTATGGGAAAGGATAATGTTTCCAAGATTATCCGTCTTCTGGTGACGAACGGCGAGCGCTACGCTGCAGCTGTTCGTCGCCGATCCCCGGCGGCGCGAGATTCCGGAGAGTTTCCATGTCTGCCGCCAACAAGCCTGCTGCCGGTCGGCCCGTCGCACCGATCCGCGTCTATTCGTTCCTGCTGTCCGGGCACGCGCATCGCGTCCGGTTGTTCCTGTCGTTGCTCGGCGTGCAGTCCGAGACCGTCGACGTCGATCTCGCGGCCGGCGCGCAGCGCGAACCGGCGTTCCTCGCGCTCAATCCGCTCGGGCAGGTGCCGGTGATCGACGATGCCGGTACGGTGATCGCCGATTCGAATGCCATCCTCGTGTACCTCGCGAAGCGCTACGGCGACGCGCACTGGCTGCCTGACGACCCGGAACGGGCGGCAATCGTGCAGCGCTGGCTGTCGTATGCGGCCGGGCCGATCGCATCGGGGCCGGCCGCCGCGCGGCTCGTGACCGTGTTCGGCGCGAAGCTCGACCAGGAGGCCGCCAAGCTCACGGCCGAGAAGGTGCTCGACGTGATCGACCGCGAGCTGGCCGGCAAGCCGTTCGCGGCCGGCGCGCAGCCGACGATCGCCGATATCGCCGCGTACTCGTACATCGCACACGCGCCGGAGGGCGGCGTGTCGCTCGAACCGTATCCGCACGTGCGTGCGTGGCTGGCGCGCATCGAGGCGCTGCCGGGCTTCGTCGCGATGCCGACGACGCGCGTGGGCCTGCTCGCCGCGTAACGCCCACCGAAGCCGAACCTGCTCAGGGAGAACGCGATGAATGCCCCGATTGTCCCGACTGCCGTCGTACCAGGCTGGGAACTCGACGCCGCGCCGTTTCACGCGGGCGAACTCGCCGTGCAGCAGCGTGCGGGCGTGACCGGGGCCGCAGGTTCGGCCGGCCGGCGCGGGATCCGGCGCTTCATGCCGGACCAGCACCGGACGTTTTTCGCGCAACTGCCGTTCTTCGTGCTCGGCGGCGTCGATGCGCACGGCCAGCCGTGGGCGACGCTGCGGGCCGGCACGCCGG
>NZ_CAJNKE010000878.1 GCF_905232215.1 Burkholderia sp. LMG 13014 | reverse complement strand
CGACGCGCTCGCGTTCGACTTCCGGTCGCTCGCGGCGCCCGGCGACAAGCCGTCGCTGCGAATCGTCGGCAACCTGCCGTACAACATTTCCAGCCCGCTGCTGTTTCACCTGATGACGTTCGCCGACGCGGTCATCGACCAGCATTTCATGCTGCAGAACGAAGTCGTCGAGCGGATGGTCGCGGAGCCGGGCACGAAGGCGTTTTCGCGTCTGTCGGTGATGCTGCAATACCGCTACGTGATGGAGAAGATGCTCGACGTGCCGCCGGAATCGTTCCAGCCGCCGCCGAAGGTCGATTCGGCGATCGTCCGGATGATTCCGTACGAGCTGCACGAACTGCCTGACGTCGATCCCGTGCTGCTCGGCGAAGTCGTCACCGCCGCGTTCTCGCAGCGCCGCAAGATGCTGCGCAATACGCTCGGCGACTATCGCGAGACGATCGATTTCGACGCGCTCGGCTTCGATCTCGCGCGTCGCGCGGAGGACGTGAGCGTGGCCGAATACGTTGGCGTCGCGCAGGCGCTCGCGGCAGTGCGCAAGGCCGGTTGAGGCGGGTTAAGGCCGGTTACGCGCGCCGGCCCGGATATGCGAAAAAGGCTGCCCTGCGGGGCAGCCTTTTTTATGGCGTGGGCGCGCGCGTGTTGCGCAGGGTGGTCATGCCCGCCTGCGCGGCGGCGCGTTGACGAGTGCGATGCCGGTCAGCACGAGCGCGGCCGCGGACATGAAGCGCCAGCCGACCGATTCGCCAAGCAGCAGCACGCCGAACGCGACGCCGAACAGCGGCGACAGGAACGTGAAGACGGACAACCGCGACGCGCTGTAGCGCGTCAGCAGCCAGAACCACGACAGGTAGCTGACGAACGCGACGATCACCGACTGGTACGCGAGGCTCACCATCGCGATCGGCGTGACGCGTGCGAACGACACCTGGCCGAACAGTGCGGCCAGCGCGACCAGCACGACCGCCGACACCGCAAGCTGATAGAACAGCGTCTTGCTCGCGCTCGCCCGCGCGAGCGTCGTCGAGCGCACGACGACCGTCGTCGCGGCCCACATCGCACCGCCGAGGATCCCGAGCGCGTCGCCGGCGAGCCCGGCCAGCACGGATGCACCGGGTGCGCGCGGCTTCAGGAAGCCGTCCGCGAACGCGAGCGCGATGCCGGCGAAGGCGAGGCCGACGCCGGCCCACTGCTTGCGCTGCAGCCGCTCGCCGGGTGCGAACAGGTGCAGGCCGAGCGCGGTGAAGCACGGCGCCGTGTAAAGGAAGATCGCCATGTGCGACGCGCTCGTCAGCGTCAGCCCGAAGAACACGCAGATGAATTCGCCGGCGAACAACGCACCGGCCGCAAGACCTGGGCCGAACGTGCCGTCGGCCTGGAACAGCGGAGTACCGCGCGAGCGGGCCCAGCCCCATAGCAGCACCGCCGCGATCACCGAGCGCAGCCCGGCCTGGAACATCGGTGCGATCGCGGCGTTCGTACTCTTGATCGCAACCTGCTGGAAGCCCCAGATCGCGCATAGCAGCAGCATCAGGCCGACGGCGCGCGTGTCTAGGGCGCGGCGCACGGGGGCAGCGGCGAGCGTGGTCATCGGCGAGCCTCACCGGTTCGGGACGGCGGCTGCGAGATCGGGAGGGCGGCGCATCCGGCGCGCTCGAATCGGCGGTTTCGCACGGCAGTGTGGAGGTAGGGAAGTGTGGGTGGTCGCGTTCGGGCGGTGGATCGCATGCCCGCTTTTGGTGCGAGGTGGAAGGATGTTACCCGATCGGCGCGGTAGCCGGGCGAGCCGGATCGTGCGGTTTTTCGCCGTTGTGCT
>NZ_CAJNKE010000877.1 GCF_905232215.1 Burkholderia sp. LMG 13014 | reverse complement strand
GAGCTGTGTCTCGGGCTCGAGGTCGTTACGCCGCAAGGCGAGATCTGGGACGGCCTGCGCGGACTGCGCAAGGACAACACCGGCTACGACCTGCGCGACCTGTTCATCGGCGCGGAAGGCACACTCGGCATCATCACCGCGGCCGTGATGAAGCTGCACCCGCTGCCGGCCGCGCAGGTCACCGCACTCGCCGCGCTCGAATCGCCGCACGCGGCGCTCGACTTCCTCGCGCTCGCGCAGCGCGCCGCCGGGCCGCTGCTGACCGGCTTCGAGCTGATGTCGGACTTCTGCATGCAGCTCGTCGGCAAGCACTACCCGCAACTGCGCTACCCGTTCGCGCAGACGCATGCACAGACGGTGCTGCTCGAGCTATCCGACAACGAAAGCGAAGCGCATGCGCGCACGCTGTTCGAGAAACTGATGGAAGAAGCGTTCGAGGCCGGGCTCGTGGTCGACGCGGTGGTCGCGGAAAATCTTGCGCAGTCGCGCGCGTTCTGGGACCTGCGCGAGCACATCCCGCTCGCGCAGGCAGACGAAGGGCTCAACATCAAGCACGACATCGCGGTGCCGATTTCGTCGATCGCACGCTTCATCGACGAGACCGACGCGGCGATCCAGCAGGCCGCGCCGGGCGCGCGGATGGTCACGTTCGGCCACCTCGGCGACGGCAATCTCCACTACAACGTGCAGATGCCCGAAGGCGGCGACCCGAAAGCGTTCCTGGCCGCGTTCCAGGCGCCGATCAACCGGATCGTCTACGACAACGTGCACCGCCACCACGGCACGATCAGCGCGGAGCACGGCATCGGCCAGCTGAAGATCGACGACGCGCAGCGTTACAAGTCGCCGGTCGAAACGACGCTGATGCGCACGCTGAAGACCGCGCTCGACCCGCGCGGCCTGATGAACCCCGGCAAGGTCCTGCGCTGAAGCCGCCCACTCCGGAGCCTAGCCCGTGAAAATCCGCGTCCTGTCCGACCTGCATCTCGAAAGCAACCTGCCCGACGCGATCCCGCATGCCGACGCGGATCTCGTCGTGCTGGCCGGCGACATCCACAATCACGCGGAAGGCCTGCGCTGGGCCGCCGAAACGTTCGACCCCGCGGTGCCGGTGATCTACGTGCCGGGCAACCACGAGTATTACGACGGGGAATTCGGCGCGCTGGAGACGGCGATGCGCGATGCGGCGCAGGCGCTCGACAACGTGCACTACCTGAACAACGGCGTCTACGTCGATCCCGCGCAGCGTTTCCGCGTGCTCGGCACGACGCTCTGGGCCGATTTTTCGCTGTTCGGCGCCGACGAAGCCAGCCTTGCCAGCTCGATCGAGGCCGGGCTGCGCGTGATGCTCGATTTCAAGGGATTGATCCAGGTGACCTGGCCGCATGACGCGGCGCTGCATGCGGCGCCGGGCACGCCGGAACGGGATTTCTCGCCGGCTGACGCAATCGCGCTGCATCGACGCAGCCGCGCGTGGCTGGAAATGCAGCTCGCGACGCCGTTCGCGGGCCGGACGATCGTCGTCACCCACCATGCGCCGCACCGCCGCTCGCTGGCGGAGCGCTATGCGGAAGATCTTGCGTCGGCGGGATTCGTCACGGATATGGCGGAACTCGTGCGGCCGCCGGTGGATCTGTGGCTCCACGGCCACACGCATACGTCATTCGATTATGTGGCGGACGGCGGCACACGCGTGGTGTGCAATCCACGCGGCTACATCCACCGGCGCACCGGTGAACTGGAAAATACCGCGTTCGCGTGGGACAAGGTCGTCGAACTCGGCTGAACGCCGGCCCGCCCGGCCGCATTGCGCGGCCTTTTTTCG
>NZ_CAJNKE010000876.1 GCF_905232215.1 Burkholderia sp. LMG 13014 | reverse complement strand
CGGCCGAGGCGGGGAGGCGGAGGCCTATGACACAATAGGCGATCCGCATCGCCAGGAAGCCTCGACCGTGACGCGCCGTCTGCTCATTCTCGTCGTGCTTGCCGCCGCGCTCGCCGCGGCATGCACGCTGACGTGGACGATCACCTGGCGGCGCGGCGTCGCCGAGCTGCAGCGTAACGCCGCGGTGCGCGTCGACCGCACCACCAACGCGCTCAAGAGCACGCTCGACCGCTACGAAACGCTGCCCTATCTGCTCGGCAGCCATCCGTACGTGCAGGACCTGCTCGCCGAGCCGAAGCGCGCCGACTACACCGCGCGCGTCAACCGCTATCTCGAAGACCTGAACGAACACGCGCACGCGACCGTCACCTACGTGATCGGCGCGGACGGCCTGTGCGTCGCCGCCAGCAACTGGCGCGCACCCGAAAGCTTCGTCGGGATCGAATACCGCTTCCGCCCGTATTTCCTCGACGCGATGAACGGCCAGGTCGGCCGCTTCTTCGGGATCGGCACGATCTCGCGCGATCCCGGCTACTACATCTCGCAGCCCGTGTGGCGCGACGGCAGGATCGCGGGCGTCGTGGTCGTGAAGCTCAATCTCGAATGGTTCCAGGGCGCCGATGCGTCCGAGCCGCTCGTCGTCGCGGACGATCACGGCGTTGTGTTCCTGTCGTCGGTGCCCGCGTGGAAGTACCACACGCTGCGGCCGCTCACGGGCCCCGTCGCCGCGTCGATCTACGAGACGCGCCAGTACGCGCAGCAGCCCGTCACGCCGCTGCCGCTGCGCATCGAGCAGGTGCTCGGCCCCGATGCGGAGATCGTGCGCCTTGGGGCCGGCCTGCGTGCGCCGCGCTTCCTCGCGAGCAAGCGGCGGATCGGCGAGCCCGACTGGCTGCTCGTCACGCTGGCGCCGGTCGCGCCCGTCGACGCCGATGCGCGCAACGCGACGATCGTCACGGGCTTCGGCTTCGTGTCGGTCGCGCTGCTCGCGTTCTACTGGCGGATGCGCCGCGCGCGCGTGCGCGAAATGATCCGCGGCCGCGCGCTGCTGCAGCAGGCGTATGCGGAGCTGAACCGGCGCGTCGAGGAGCGCACGGCCGATCTGTCGGAAGCGAACGAGCAATTGCAGAAGGAGGTCGGCGACCGGATCCGCGCGGAGCAGGAGCTGCGCGCCGCGCACGACGAACTGATCCAGGCGAGCAAGCTCGCCGCGCTCGGCCAGATGGCGGCCGGCATCACGCACGAACTGAACCAGCCGCTCGCGGCGCTGCGCAGCTTCTCGGACAACACGCGCGTGCTGCTCGATCGCGGCGAGCAGGGCGCCGCGCGCGAGAACCTCGAGGCGATCGCTGCGCTCACCGAGCGGATGGGCAAGATCACGAACCAGCTGAAGCTGTTCGTCGGCCGCGCGAAGCCGCGCAACGAGCGGGCGCTCGTCGTGCGCGCGCTGCGCAGTGTGCTGTCGCTGCTCGACGAGCGGCTGCGCGGCGTCGCGCTCACGTTGACGCTGCAGGACGCGACCGTGTCGCCCGCGCACGATGCGCCGCTCGACCTGGCGCGCGACTATCCCGAGCTCGTTGCCCGCTGCGAGGACCTGCGTCTCGAACAGGTGCTGATCAACCTGCTCGGCAACGCGCTCGATGCGGTCGCCGGCGTGGCGGCGCCCGCGATCGAGGTGACGATCGCGGTGTCGGCGGCCACGCTCGCGGTCGAGGTGCGCGACAACGGCTGCGGCATTGCGCCGGACCTGCTGCCGCGCCTGTTCGAGCCGTTCTTCACGACCAAGGAAATGGGGCGCGGGCTCGGGCTCGGCCTGGCGATCTCGTCGTCGATC
>NZ_CAJNKE010000875.1 GCF_905232215.1 Burkholderia sp. LMG 13014 | reverse complement strand
CCTGGCTCGATGCCGTTTCGGCGATGTCCGTGACGGGGGGCACGTCATCCACGGCGACATCCGTCTCCGCGGGTTCGACGACGGGGGCCACGTGCGTGCCGGACGCCTCGGCGGCGCCGTGCGGAATCTCGTGCGCCGCTTCGGCCGCGACGTGTCCGGACGGCTGCGCCGGTTCAGGTGCCCGTACCGGCTCGACCGGCGGCGCGGGCAACTCGACATCGATCACGTCGACGTCGTCCGCCGACGCCACCGGTGTTCCGCATTTGTTGCAGAAACGCTGGTTCGGCGTCAGCTCGGCGTGGCAGCGCCGGCAGGGTGTGCCGGCTGCGTCGATCCGGGGCTGAGCGGCTGCGACGGGGGTACCGCATTTGATGCAGAACTTCAGGCCGTCAGGCAGTTCGCTCTCGCAGTGCGTACATTGCATCATAAATAAGTAATCCTCTTCTTTTCGTCGATCGGCATGGCGACGCCGCGCATGTATGCGCATGCTGGTCCGAACCACGGCGTCGCGCTGCACCGGCCGCTCGTCACGCAAATGAACGGCGCGGCGCGCTTAGCGCGGAATATCAGTCGTGATTGGGTCGGAAATGAGAAGAGGAGGTCTCGTCGACACGAATGGACGCGTACGACGTAACGAATCTGGATGCCCCGGATTTGAATGGCGAATTCACGCTTTCCCCGCTTTAGTTGTCAGTTTTAAACTGACAAACTGCTTTCATTATTTCGATTGCTAATACTAATGGTCTTCTGCAGCGGATACTACACTGAAATTATGAAGTTTCGCTATCCGCAAATTTTGTCAACGAACATCTCATCGCACGCGAATACGGGCCGGATTTGCCGCCCGGTTGCCATGCGGCGGCACTGAAATCCTTCATTCGTCCGGGCGGCGCCCCCCTCGGTGTGCCGCGGCGGTATTGCTCGGCCGGTCGTGCCGGTTTCAGACAAACCGATCGACATTGCGTTGTGCAATTGCCGTATTCTTCGGCCGGAATGACGTTGGCTAACTGGCGTCGTTCCGATATTCGGAATGACGCTCCAAAACAACAACGGAGAAACGTGCGGATGTTTTTCTTGCGATCGGGACGTGCATGCGCGTGCGTTGCCGTCCTGGTGGTTGCATCGTTGCAGTCCCGACCCGGATGGGCCGGCGCAACGGTCGACGGGGGTCGCGCGGCCGGGGCGAAAGTCGCGCTCGTGATCGGCAATGCCGCCTATGACGGCGCCGACCGGCTGGGTTCGCCGGCCAACGACGCCGCGCTGATCGGCCGGACCTTCACGCAGCTTGGATTCGAGACGCGGATCGGCACCGACCTGACCCGCGACGAGTTCAACGCGTCGGTCGACTGGCTTGCCACGCGCGCGCGTGGCGCCCAGGTCGCGATTTTCTATTACGCGGGCCATGGCTTTGAATCCGGCGGCGACAATTTTCTCGTGCCGGTCAAGACCGGCATCCCGATCGCGGCAATGACGCGTGCCACGCTGCTGCAACGGGGGATCCGATTCAACGCGGTGCGCGCGCAGGTGAAGGCGTCGCGGCCCGATGCGTTTGTCGCGCTGATCGACGCGTGCCGCGTGCCGTCCCGCGGCCGTGCCGGCCAGTCGCTCAAGCGCGATCCGGCGGCACGCGGCGAACTGATCGCGTATTCGACCGCCGACCAGGCGGCAGCCTACGATTCGATGCGGACGTTCGGTCAGCCGGTCGACAACGGGCCGTTCGCATACTACCTGGCGACCTATCTTGCCGCGCCCGGCGCGACGCTCAAGCAGGCGCTCGAGCATACGCAGCAACAGGTCAGCGACGTGACCCAGGGGCAGCAACGTCCGTGGATCGC
>NZ_CAJNKE010000874.1 GCF_905232215.1 Burkholderia sp. LMG 13014 | reverse complement strand
ATTTTTGTTCGGTGGCCGATGCCGCGCCGTCGCGAGACGGGGCGGGCATCGGCATGACGCGTGGCGCGTCGTGCCTTTCTGCTTACGCGACCTTCTTGCCGTCGAAGAACTGTTCGTCTTCGGTCGAGCCGTGCAGCGCGGTCGTCGATGCTTCGCGCTCGACCGTCTGCGTCACCGCGTCGAAGTAGCCGGTGCCGACTTCGCGCTGGTGCTTGACGGCCGTGAAGCCCTTGTCCGCTGCCGCGAACTCGGCCTGCTGCAGTTCGACGAACGCGCTCATCTGCGTGCGGGCATAGCCGTGCGCGAGGTTGAACATCGAATAGTTCAGCGCATGGAAGCCGGCCAGCGTGATGAACTGGAACTTGTAGCCCATCGCGCCGAGTTCCTTCTGGAACTTCGCGATCGTCGCGTCGTCGAGGTTCTTCTTCCAGTTGAACGACGGCGAGCAGTTGTACGACAGCAGCTTGCCCGGGAACTGCTTGTGGATCGCTTCCGCGAACTTCTTCGCGTACTCGAGATCCGGCTTGCCCGTTTCGCACCAGACGAGGTCGGCGTGCGGTGCGTACGCGAGACCGCGCGAGATCGCTTGCTCGATGCCCGGCTTCGTGCGGAAGAAACCTTCCACCGTACGCTCGCCCGTCAGGAACGGCTTGTCGTTGTCGTCGACGTCGGACGTGATCAGGTCGGCCGCTTCCGCGTCGGTGCGGGCGACCAGCACGGTCGGCGTGCCCATCACGTCGGCCGCGAGACGCGCAGCCGACAGCTTCGCGACGGCTTCACGCGTCGGCACGAGCACCTTGCCGCCCATGTGGCCGCACTTCTTCACCGACGCGAGCTGGTCCTCGAAGTGGACGCCCGATGCGCCGGCTTCGATCATCGCCTTCATCAGTTCGAATGCGTTCAGCACACCGCCGAAACCGGCTTCCGCGTCAGCGACGATCGGTGCGAAGAAATCGACGTAGCCTTCGTCGCCCGGGTTCTTGCCTTCCGACCACTGGATCTGGTCGGCGCGCGTCAGCGTGTTGTTGATGCGCTTCACGACGAGCGGCACCGAGTTTGCCGGGTACAGCGACTGGTCCGGGTACATTTCGCCCGCGACGTTCGCGTCGCCGGCCACTTGCCAGCCGGACAGGTAGATGGCCTTCAGGCCGGCCTTCACCTGCTGCATCGCCTGGTTGCCGGTCAGTGCGCCGAGTGCGTTGACGAACGGCTCGTGGTTGACGAGGCTCCACAGCTTTTCCGCGCCGCGCTTGGCGAGCGTGTGCTCGATCGGGATCGAACCACGCAGGCGGACCACGTCTTCAGCCGAGTAGCTGCGCTTGATGCCCTTCCAGCGCGGATCGGTTTCCCATTGCTTTTGCAGTTCCTGTGCCTGTTGCTGACGCGACATGATGAGCTCCTTGATGCGGTGCGATGCCTGATGGGTTGAATCTGACAGTGGTGAGGCTGTTCTCGAAGCCGGGAGCGGGGTGTTCCGGTTCGCGAGGTCTTGTATAAGAGTCTAGGCAAATCGACCGGAGCGGGACAGGGGGCTTGCTGGAGAGTGGGGTAAATATTTAGTTGTTTTAAATCAATATCTTGAAATTGAAATTTCGAGATAAGAAATGCTTTTTCCCATCCCGCAATCGCCTGTGTTGTGCCGCGCAGCATGATTTTTTACGACACAAAAAAATTTTCCGCATCGTGAAATGTGGGGCGGGGCGAAAAAAAACCGGCGCGGATGCGCCGGTTGGCTGGATGGGCAGGGCGGTTATCCGGGGGCTGCCCTCCGTGGGGCGGCCGGTGGCCGCCCGTGCGTGCTTACGACGCGGAGTTGCTGCGACGCGGGCCGCCGCT
>NZ_CAJNKE010000873.1 GCF_905232215.1 Burkholderia sp. LMG 13014 | reverse complement strand
CGGATTCGACCACGTGTTGCCTGGCGCGTTGGGCGCGGTGTGCATCGGCGCGAGCGATTCGCCCGATCGCGAGGCGACCGGCCCGGCCGCCGTCTGCCCGCGCACGACGGGCGCGGCGGAGGACGACAGGGAACACGGGCGCCGTTCGGCGTCGACTGGATGCACGGACACTTCGATTTCCTCACTAGGCGGCGCAGGCCGCGCAACATCGCGGCCTGCGCCGCGTTGCGTTACGTCACGCCGACACTGCGCGCTGCGTCATGCGAGCCCGCCGTTGACGGACAGCACCTGTCCCGTCACATAGGCCGCGGCGTCGGACACCAGGTACGCGACCATCGCCGCGACTTCGTCGGGCCGGCCCGCGCGCTGCGCGGGTACGAGCTGTTTGATGCGTTCGGCGGGAAACGCCTGTTCGGCCATCGGCGATTCGATGATGCCGGGCGCCACCGCGTTCACGGTGATGCCGCGCGACGCGAGCTCCAGCGACAGCGACTTCGTCGCGCCGATCAGCCCCGCCTTCGCGGCCGCGTAATTGACCTGCCCGCGATTGCCGGTCACGCCGGCCACCGACGCGATGTTGACGATCCGGCCGCGCCGCGTGCGGATCATCGGCAACAGCAGCGGCTGCGTGACGTTGAAGAAGCCGTTGAGCGTCACGTCGATCACGCTGTGCCACTGCCGCTGCGACATGCCGGCCATCGGCGCGTCGTCGTGAATGCCCGCGTTGTTGACGAGGATCTGCACCGGCGCATCGTCGATGAACGGCTTCAGCACGGCGAGCGTCGCATCGGCGTCGGTCACGTCGAACGCGATCGCGTGCGCGGTGCCGCCGGCCGCGACGATCTGCTGCGCGACCGCCTCCGCCTGCGCGAGATGGCGATTCGCATGCACCCACACTTCATGGCCGGCCTGCGCGAGCGCCGTGCAGATCGCCTGCCCGAGTGCGCCGCTGCCGCCCGTCACGAGCGCCCGCATCGAATTGCTCCGTTCATCGCGTTCCACCTCGATCGACGCGGCCGCGTATCGTCTGCCGATCGCGGCCGCATGCCGTCATCATCTGCGCGCCGCGCCCGTGCGCGACACCGTCACTTCGTGCGGTGCGCGGCCACGTACGCAGCCAGCGCACCGAGCGTCGCAAAGATCTTCTGGTTGTCCGGATTGTCCGAACGCAGCTCGAAGCCGTACTTCTTCGAGATCAGCAGTGCGATTTCCAGGATGTCGATGGAGTCGAGCCCGAAACCCTCGCCATACAGCGGGGTCCCGGCCGTCACTGTTTCGAGCGGGACGTCTTCGAGATTCAGTTCGCCGACGATCAGTGTGGCGAGCTCTTGTTCCAGTACGTTCATCATGCGTGCGGGCAGGCGGCCCGTGGCAGCGGAAGGCGCCCGGAAACGGCAATCGCCATGCACGCCCGGCGCGTGCGAATCTCCGTCCCTCCGGCGTCTGCCGGCTTCCCCGCCTGCGTTATTTGGGGATCGTTTGTAAAAGTTACGCGGATTCTAGACGAACGGGTATCGGGCCGTATACCGCCAATGGTTACAGACTGGCGAGCCGGCGCCGCGACCCGTTTCGGGACCCGAATGCACCAGACGCTTGAGCCGCTTTGGATGGAAATGGACCGACCCCGCGAAACCGTTCGTCCGACGCCATACAATCGGTTACAAAACCCGTTCGCGCCTGCCCCGAACACGCGGTGCCGCGGCCCTAAAATGAGCGTGCCCGACCACCGGCCCGGACCTGCGTCCCGGCCGCCATTCATATGATGTTTGACGGCCCGACCACCGCGTCCGGCCACGATCTTCCCGATGTCGCCAGTCATGCCGCGCCCGTCCTTCCGCTCCGTTCCG
>NZ_CAJNKE010000872.1 GCF_905232215.1 Burkholderia sp. LMG 13014 | reverse complement strand
AGCGCGACGTAGAGCCCGAGCAGGCTCTTCACGGGGCCGATCGCCATCCCGAGATAGCTCGAGAACGCGATCAGCGAACCGAGCGGCCAGTCGCCGCGAATCACCCAGTAACCGCCGACGATGAATGCGCCCGCGCGCGACAGCGACGTCAGCGTGCCGGGCACCGACTGCGTGATGAACTCGGTGACCTGCAGCTTCAGCAGGCGCTCCATGTAGCGATCGCCGAGGCCGTCGAGCCGCGCCTGTTCCGCGCGCTGGCGGCCGGCGGCCTGGATGAACTTCATCGCGGGCAGCGTCTCGACGAGGAACGACGACACGTCGGCTGCGCCTTCGCGCACCGATCGCGCATCGCGCTCGACCTTGCGGCGCATCGTGCGCAGCCACAGGATCTCGAACGGAATCAGCAGCAGCGCGAGCAGCGACAGCTTCCATGACAGCGTGACGAGCAGCACCAGCGTGCCGACGAGCCCGATCACGTTCGATACGGCGGAGAACAGCGCGTCGAGCGCGAAGCGCTGGATCTCGGCGACGTCGCCGTCGAGGCGCGACAGCAGGTCGCCGAGGCGGCGCTGGCCGTAGAACGACGGCGACAGCCGCTGCAGGTGCGCATAGACGGCGCTGCGCAGCGAGAACAGCACGCGGCCGGACAGCCGCGTGTGCAGGTAGCGGTTGATGCCGCCGAGCAGCGTGCCGACGAAGCCCGCGAACACCATCGCGAACGCGATCGCCACGAGCATCCGGACATCCTTGCCGATCAGCCCGCGGTCGATCAGCTCCTTCGTGAGCCACGGTTGCGCGAGCGCGAGCAGCGATGCGCAGGCCGACAGCGCGAGCAACCCGGCGATCGCGAGCCGCTGCGGCCGCACGAAACCGTACAGCCAGCCGAGCGCGTGCGCGAGTTGCGCACGGTCGTCGGTCTTCACGAAACGCAGGACGAGCTTCAGCATCGGCGCGACCGGCCCGTCACGAACGCAGCGGACGAACGCGCGCGCGGCCTCATGACTGCAGCCGCTTGAGGCGACGATACAGCGTCGCGCGGCTGATGCCGAGCGTCTGCGCGGCGGCCGCGACGTTGCCGTCGTGGCGCGCGAGCGATTCGCGGATCAGGTCGTCCTCGTGGCGGCGGATCAGCCCGAACGACGCGTCCGGTGCCGGACATACGCCGTCGATGAAGCCGTCGCACAGATGGTCGAGGCCGAGCACGTCGTCGTGCTCGTCGCGCACGGCGAGCGCGGTGCGCAGCACCATCTCGAGCTGGCGGATGTTGCCGGGCCAGCGATGCTGGCGGAACACGTCGGCGAGTTCGGCGTTCACGCTCACGTGCGGCGCGCCGAGCCGCGCGAGCAGCGCCGTGACGATCAGGTCGACGTCGTCGCGTTCGCGCAGCGCGGGCAGCAGCACGTTCACGCCGTGAATCCGGTAGTAGAGGTCTTCGCGGAAGGACTTGTCGCGCACCATCGTCTGCAGGTCGCGGTGCGTCGCGCAGATCACCGCGATGTCGATCGCCTGCTCGTCGCCCGCGCCGAGCGGTGCGACCTTGCGTTCCTGCAGCACGCGCAGCAGGCGCGCCTGAAGGTGCAGCGGCATGTCGCCGATCTCGTCGAGAAACAGTGTGCCGCCGTGCGCCTGCATCAGCCGGCCCGTCATCCCGCCCTTGCGGGCGCCCGTGAACGCGCCGTCGCGATAGCCGAACAGCTCCGACTCGATCAGCCCTTCCGGAATCGACGCGCAGTTCACCGCGACGAACGGCTTGCCGGCACGTG
This sequence comes from Burkholderia sp. LMG 13014, assembly GCF_905232215.1. Classification (GTDB taxonomy): domain Bacteria; phylum Pseudomonadota; class Gammaproteobacteria; order Burkholderiales; family Burkholderiaceae; genus Burkholderia. The sequence continues at coordinate 85 of NZ_CAJNKE010000872.1, read as the reverse complement.
CGCTCGCATCGTGCAGCGCGCGTGCGACGACTTCCTTGCCGGTGCCCGTCTCGCCCTGCACGAGCACGGGCAGCCCGTTGTTGAG
>NZ_CAJNKE010000871.1 GCF_905232215.1 Burkholderia sp. LMG 13014 | reverse complement strand
GCGGCGGCGGCCGGCCTGTGGCTCGATGCGCAGATCGTGCGTCCGCTGAAGCGGCTGCACGACCAGGCGCTGAACGTCGCGACCGGCGAAAGCCGGCGCGGCGTGCGGATGAACCGCGTCGACGAGATCGGCATGACGCTGCGCACGATAAACCAGCTCGGGCTGATGTTCCGCTGGCTCGTCGACGACGTCAGCGAGCAGGTGCACAACGTGCAGCGCGCGAGCAACGAGATCGCGCAGGGCAACAACGACCTGAGCGCGCGCACCGAGCAGGCTGCGTCGAGCGTGCAGGAGACGGCCGCGTCGATGGCCGAGATGACGGCGACCGTCGACAGCAACGCGGAGACGGCGTTGCAGGCGAACCAGCTCGCGATGTCGGCCAGCGAGGCGGCCGGGCGCGGCGGGCAGGCGGTGGGCGAGGTCGTCACGACGATGAGCGACATCACTGCCAGCTCGCGCAAGATCGCCGACATCATCGGCGTGATCGACGGCATCGCGTTCCAGACCAACATCCTCGCACTGAACGCGGCGGTGGAGGCGGCACGTGCGGGCGAACAGGGGCGCGGCTTCGCGGTGGTCGCCGGCGAGGTGCGGGCGCTCGCGCAACGCAGCGCGAACGCGGCCAAGGAGATCAAGACGCTGATCGGCGCGAGCGTCGACCGTGTCGAGTCGGGCGCGCGGCGCGTGGACGAGGCGGGCAAGACGATGGAGGACATCGTCGCGCAGGTGAAGCGCGTGTCGGACCTGATCGCGGAGATCAGCTCGTCGACGGCCGAGCAGAGCACCGGCGTGTCGCAGGTCGATCAGGCGGTCGTGCACCTGGACAACATCACGCAGCAGAACGCGGCACTGGTCGAGCAGAGCACGGCGGCGTCGGAGAGCCTGAAGCAGCAGGCGACGCGTCTCGTGGATGCGGTGAACGTGTTCCGGTGATCGCCGGCGCGCGCACACGAGGTGCGCGCCCGAGCGTGGCCTCCTGTTTGACGCGCGCAATGCGCATTCAGGTTTTTCGATTCAAGCGCATTGCGCCAAACGAGAAATATTCGTATTTTGGATTTTGTGTCGATGCGTTGAATCGAGCGGGAAAATCACGTCAGAATAATCTGACGAATGGCCTTCAAACCGTTGCCTGGCCTGGTGTTTAGTTTCACCCATAAACGAATTGTTTGGTAAAAACAAGATGATGCATTTTTAATGCATATTTACCCGAATACGGCATAATGTTTTCGCCGAATTTGCCGAAAGCGCAGGAGCCAGACCAATGCGCGTGCGGATCGACCGCAATGCGCGGGGTCGAGAATCAATCGACAAGCGGGCGCAAGATCCGCTACCCGGAGCTCCACACCATGCGCAACAACCAGCCCGTCACGCAACGCGAATTCGATTTTCCGGACGACGCGACGCTGATGTCGACCACTGACGCGAACAGCTACATTGCCTACGCGAACGCGGCATTCATCCAGGTCAGCGGATTTTCCCCCGAAGAGATCGAAGGCCAGCCGCACAACGTGGTGCGGCACCCGGACATGCCGAAGGAGGCGTTCGCCGACATGTGGGCGACGCTCAAGGGCGGCGAGCCATGGACCGCGCTCGTGAAGAACCGCCGCAAGAACGGCGATCACTACTGGGTGCGCTCGAATACGGTGCCGGTGATGCGCAACGGGCAGCCGACCGGCTACATGTCGGTGCGCACGAAGGCGTCGCGCGACGAGATCGCCGCCGCCGAGGCGCTCTACAAGGCGTTCCGCGAAGGCAACGCCGGCAACCGGCATTTCCACAAGGGCTTGATCGTCCGCAAGGGCGTGACCGGCTTCATGTCGCTGTTCCAGACGATGTCGGTGCGGGCGCGGCTCCATGC
>NZ_CAJNKE010000870.1 GCF_905232215.1 Burkholderia sp. LMG 13014 | reverse complement strand
TCAGCCCGTGACCGGCGTGCGCCGCACTTCCGACAGGTAGATCAGGATCAGCGACACCCACACGATCCCGTACAGGAACATGAAGCAGGTCGTGCGCACGCGCAGCAGGTCGAGCAGCACGCCGAACAGGATCGGCAGCAGGAACCCGCCGAGCCCGCCCGCGAGACCGACGATGCCCGTGACGACGCCCATGTTGTCCGCGAAATCGTCGGCGACGTACTTGAAGGTCGAGGCCATTCCGAGCGCGAACACCGCGCCGAGCACGAAGGTCAGCGCGACGAAGCCGGCCACCGGCATCGACACATTCAGCGTCGCGGTGCCGTCGATCGTGTGGATCACGAAGTCGGTTGCCGGATACGACAGCAGGAACAGCGCGATCCACGCGACCCACAGCCCCCACCACGTGACCGCGTGCGCGCCGAAGCGGTCGGACAGTGCGCCGCCGAGCGCGCGCAGCACCGAGCCCGGCAACGAGAAGCCTGCCGCGAACGCGGACGCCATCACGAGCGACATCCCGTATTCGCTCTTCAGGTACTGCGGAATCCACAGCGACAGCGCGGTGAAGCCGCCGAACGTGATCGAGTAATACTGGCAGAGCCGCCACACACGCGGATCGCGCAGCACCTTGAACGCGTCGAGCATCGAACCGCCGCGCTTGCCCGCGCCCGGATCGGGCGCCGACGCGACCCAGAAGATCACGGCCGTGACGAGCAGCGCGACCGCGTAGATGCGCGGCACGACGCGCCAGCCGTACGCATTGAGCAGCAACGGCGTAACGAACAGATTGACGGCCGCGCCGCACGTGCCGGCACCGAACACACCCATCGCGAGCCCGCGCCGCTGCGGAGGAAAGAAGCGCGCGACATACGGCGTGCCGACCGCGAACGACGCGCCGACGCACCCGAGAAACAGCCCGATCAGCAGGAACTGCCACAGCTGCGTCGCGTAGCTGACGATATAGACGGGCACCGCACACACGACGAGCAGCACCGTCATCACGATCCGGCCGCCGAAGCGGTCGGTCCACGTGCCGAGCGGCAAGCGCATCAGCGCGCCGGTCAGCACGGGCGTCGACGTGAGCAGCCCGAACTCCGTGCTGTTCAGCCCGAGATCGGTGCGCAGCTGCACGCCGAGCACGCCGAACATCATCCACACGACGAAGCACACCATGAATGCGAGCGTGCTCGCGGCCAGCACCGACCACGCACGCAGCGGGATGGCCGGCACGCCGCCGGCCGGCACCACGTTACCTTGTTGTTGAGTTGCCATACGCCAAACCCCGTTTCATTGGACCAGCGGGCCGTTCGCGCCATCGAATGCGACACCTTCGACGCGCGCACTACCCGCGAGAATCGCCACGTACTGCCGCATCGCCCGCTCCCGCACGCGCTCCGACAGGTACGCGGCGATCTGCGCGGCGGCTTCGTCGAACGGCACCAGGTCACCCGGCACGCGCCGCTCGATGCGCACGATGTGAAAGCCGAAGCGCGTATTGACGAGTTTCGGCAGCACGCCGAGCCCGTCGGTGTCGAACAGCGCGGCCTCGAATTCCGGCACCGTGTCGCCGCGCAGCAGTTGCCCGAGGCTGCCGCCCACTTCCGCCGACGGGCAGTTCGACGACGCCCGCGCGAGCGCTTCGAACGTGTCGGGTGCGGCAACCACATCGGCGAGCGCGGCTTCCGCGCGCTGTCGCAGCGGCGCGAGCGGCACGCGGTCCGTCATCGCGAACAGCACGTGGCTCGCATAGACGATGTCGTTGCGGCGAAAGCGCGCCGGATGCTGCGCGTAGTAGCGCTCGCAATCCGCGCGATCGGGTTCGGGCAGGTGCGTGAGCTCGCGTTCGAGCAACGCGTCGACG
>NZ_CAJNKE010000869.1 GCF_905232215.1 Burkholderia sp. LMG 13014 | reverse complement strand
TCGACGGCGAGCGCTTCATCGAATGGAATTTCGTCGCCAGCAGCCGCGACGCGATCGAGCGCGCGAAAGAAGCCTGGACGCGCCAGGAAATGGGCAAGGTGCCGGGCGAGACCGAGTGGATTCCGCTGCCCGAATCGAAGCCGCGTTGAAAAAGGGGCGCACCGCCCCCATCCTGACGACATTCGAACGAAAGAGAACGACATGGACACCACGCTTGCCACATTCGAGAAAGACGTCATCGAGGCGTCGCTGGACGCACCCGTGCTGGTCGACTTCTGGGCGCCGTGGTGCGGCCCCTGCAAGACGCTCGGCCCGCTGCTGGAAAAGCTCGAAGGCGACTATGAAGGCCGCTGGAAGCTCGTGAAGGTCAACGTCGACGAGAACCAGGAACTCGCCGCGCACTTCCAGACGCGCAGCATCCCGCACGTGATCGCGTTCGCCGACGGGCGCCCGGTCGACCAGTTCGTCGGCGTGCTGCCCGAAGGCCAGTTGCGCGCCTTCCTCGACCGGCTCCTGCCGGCGCCCGAGGAAGCCGAACGGCGTGCCGCGCAGTACGCGATCGCCGAGGAGCGCTACGACGACGCACTCACGCACCTCGAGGCGGCGCTCGCGCTGAACCCCGGCTTCGACGACGCGCGCCTCGATCTGATCGAACTGCTGCTCGCGAGCAACCAGGTCGACGCCGCGCGCGCCGAGACCGAACGCCTGTCGCCGCAGACCGTGCAGAACGGCGATCCGCGCTACCAGGCGATCAAGACCCGTTTCGACGCACTCGAAGCCACGGCCGACCTGCCGCCGACCGATGCGCTCGAAGCGCGCATCGCGGCGAACCCGGCCGATCTCGACGCGCGTTTCGATCTCGCGCAGAGCCTGATCGCGCGGCGGGCGTATGAAGGTGCGCTGGAGCAGTTGCTGGAAATCGTCACGCGCGACCGCGCGTACGGCGACGATCTCGGCCGCCGCACGATGATCTCGGTGTTCGAGCTGGCCGGCGATCGCCCGGACCTCGTCGCCGGGTGGCGACGCAAGCTGAGCATGGCGCTCCACTGAACGGATGGGTGACCCGCCGGGCCGCAACGGCCCGGCTGCGGGATCGCCCCGCATGACCTACGACGGCGCGTGTCACGCGCCGCAGCATCCCTCAACGACCGCGCTTCACCACGGCTCAGCCGGCAGCCTGCGCCGCGATCGCGCGCAGCGCATGCGCGGCGGCCGCGAAGCCGAAGCTCGCGGTCACGCACACGCTCGAACCGAATCCCGCACAGTTGAGCCCGGCGACGTGCGCGGCCGCAGACGGCTCGGCGCCGTCCTCGAGGTCGCACGCGGCCGCTTCCGGGTAAATCAGCGGCTCGTCCGAATACACGGCGCTGACCTTGAAACGCGCCTTCGGCCCGCGCGGAAAGCCGTGCTGCTTGCGCAACTGCGCGCGCACCTTCGACAGCAGCGGATCCTGGATCGTCAGCGCGAGATCGTCGATCCGGATACGCGTCGGATCGAGCTGGCCGCCCGCGCCGCCGACCACGACGAGCGGCTGGCGCTTCGCGACGCACCACGCGATCAGCGCGACCTTCGTGCGCACGCTGTCGATCGCGTCGATCACGTAGTCGAAACCGCCGCCGAGCAGCGCGTCGAAGTTGTCGGGCTCGACGAAATCCTCGATCCGGTTCACGCGGCACGCAGGATCGATCAGCGCGATCCGCTCGGCCATCGCGTCGACCTTCGGCTTGCCGTAATTGCCGTCGAGCGCGTGGATCTGCCGGTTCGTATTGCTTTCCGCGACGTTGTCGAGATCGATCAGCGTCAGCGTGCCGACAGCATTGCGCGCGAGCGCCTCGGCCACCCACGACCCGACACCGCC
>NZ_CAJNKE010000868.1 GCF_905232215.1 Burkholderia sp. LMG 13014 | reverse complement strand
CTTACGCAGGTTGCGCTCGTCGCGCAGGGCGAACGCAGCGACGTGGCGCGCGGGTTGCTCGGCTACGTGCTGCCCGGCGCGCGGATGCGCTGGGTGCTGCCGGAGGCCGTTCGGGAGACGCCACAGGCGCGACTGATCGCGACGGTCAATGGCGAGCGCGACATGGCCGTCGAGCCGGAGCCCGCCGACGCGAAGCGCTGACGCTTCGCATGCGCACAGCGACGCGAAGTCGTCGCACGGGATCCAGCAGGAACGGACGGGATATCACGGCAAACGGGGGCAGTCTTGGAGCGGTTCAATCGACAGGGACGCAGGCGGCCGCGCCTGCGCGGCGCCGCGTGGGCGATCGGCATCGCCGTTTCGGTGACCGGTGCGGCACGTGCGGACGACGCAATGAAACTCGCCGATAACTTCGGGCGCGCGTTGCCGACCTCCGACCCGGCGCTGCGCAGCGGCACGCTGTATCTCGAACTCGTGGTCAACGCGCTGCCAACCGGGCAGGTCGTGCCGGTTCGCTATCAGGACGGCGCGTACTACGTGCGCGCCGGCGATCTCGCGAAGGTGTCGGTGCGAACCGACGCCGAGCCTGACCGGATGGTCGATCTCGCGAAGCTCGCTCACGTCGAGGTCGAATACGAAAGCACGTCGCAGCAGCTCAGGCTCACGGTGCCGCCCGACTGGCTGCCGGCCCAGACGATCGGCACGCGGCGGTTGTACGACCGCACGCCGGCGGCGGCGGATTTCGGGCTGCTGTTCAACTACGACGTCTATACGAACTCGCCGACGCTCGGCCGCAGCCAGACGTCCGCGTGGACCGAGCAGCGGTTGTTCGACCGCTGGGGCACGCTCGCGAACACGGGCGTCTATCGACGCACCTACGGTATCGGCGGCGCATCCGGCGACAACCGTTACATGCGTTACGACACGACCTGGCGCTATGCCGACCAGGACCGGATGCTGAGCTTCACGGCCGGCGACCTCGTCACGGGGGCACTGTCGTGGACGAGCGCGGTGCGGCTGGGCGGCGTGTCGGTTGCGCGGGACTTTCGTGTCCGGCCGGACATCGTCACCTATCCGCTGCCGCAGTTCGCGGGGCAGGCGGCGGTGCCGACCGCGGTCGACCTGTTCATCAACGGCAGCAAGGCGACGTCGGGGCAGGTCAACCCGGGCCCGTTCGCGCTGAACGACGTGCCGTTCATCAACGGCGCGGGCGAAGCGACCGTCGTGACGACCGACGCGCTCGGCCGCCAGGTCGCGACCACGGTGCCGTTCTATGTCGCGAACACGCTGCTGCAGAAAGGGCTGTCCGACTATTCGCTGTCGGTCGGCGCGATGCGTCGCGACTACGGCATCCGCTCGTTCTCGTACGGCAAGTTCGCGATGTCCGGCACCGCGCGCTACGGGCTCACGGACTACCTCACGCTCGAAGGGCATGCGGAGACCGGCGAACGGCTCGCGCTCGGCGGGCTCGGCTTCGACGTCGCGGCCGGCCGCGCCGGGGTGTTCAACCTCGCGGCGACGCAAAGCAGCCTCGCCGGCACGTCGGGGCAGCAATACGCATTCGGTTACAGCTACACGTCGCGCCGGTTCAGCGTCGCGTTGCAGCGTATCCAGCGCACCGACGGGTTTCGCGACCTGTCCGTGTACGACCAGGCGTCCGGCGTGACCTACCGGCTCGTGCGCAGCAGCACGCAGGCGACCGGCGCGCTGAATCTCGGCATGATCGGCGGCACGCTCGGGGCCGGCTATTTCGACGTGCATGGCGGCGACGGGTCGCATACGCGGATCGCGAACGTGTCGTACACGCGCCCGCTGTTCGGGCGCGGGGCGCGGGAACCCGGGCGGGGAAAAAACCACCGCACAAACC
>NZ_CAJNKE010000867.1 GCF_905232215.1 Burkholderia sp. LMG 13014 | reverse complement strand
CGACGCTACCGAGGAACAGCCGCCGGACGCCACGCCGTCCGTGGGTGCCGACCACGGCCAGATCGATCGACCGGTCGGCGACGTAGCGCTGCAGCCGTGCGGCGATATCCTCGCCGATCTCGGTCTCGACGAGTTCCGTTTCGCCGTTGACTGCCGCGTGCGCGATGGTTCGTTCCACGTGTCGCAGGACCGACGCACCGTCGCGCCGGATCTCGTCGAGCAACGCATCCGGATCCATGCGCCCGCTGTAAGTGATCAGCAGCGACTTGTCGACGACGAAAACCGCGAACAGGCGTGCGCCACATGACCGCGCCACCTTCAGGCCCTCGTCGAGCGCCCGTTGCGATGAAGGACTGCCGTCCACGGCGACCATGATGTTCGTGTACATACCGACCTCACTGGATGACCCGACGCGCCGGCGGCGTTCGGATTGGTTTTCATCATCGGCGTTCGCCGCACGCAGGCGTTGACGGAAATCAACGGTTCGAAATCACACGCGAACTGGCATGCGCGTCGGCGCGAAGCACCGGATCATCGCGGCACGACCGACGTCGGCGCATCCGGGGAGCGGGCCAGGTTCCCGTACGCCCCGAAGCCTCGCTCGATGTCGAGGATCTTCGTCGCGCATGCGTCGTACTGCCAGCCCGGGCCCCCATCGCTGTCGTACATGCCTTTGCACATCGCCTTGAGCCGGATCACCGACGCGCCGCCACCCGACGCCGTGCGTGATGCCCACAAATAGACTTCGCCGGCCAGGAACGGGGGCGCCGTCTCGATCGTCTCCGCTCCGGCGCGCGTGATTCGGGTCGACGAATGTGCTTCGACGTAGCGGCGTGCGAAGTCCCACGCACGGTCGCACTCGGCAGGTGTCGAACACCGCAGCACCGCGGCCTGGCGCGTCGCGAACAATTGCGTTTCCGTCGACCGGAAAGCCGTGCTCCGTTCCGGACCGGCACATGCCGCCAATGCCAGCAGCATGCCGACCGCCCATCCGCGTTGTTTCATCGCCACTGCTCCGCAACACATCGAGTTCCGCTCGAAATCGGGCGGCATGAATCCGCTCGACAACCATCCGGCCGTGCGATGGCTGACTGCCCGCATTCAGCACGCGGTCATGTGCCGCATCGCCCGAACGCTCGAATCGACTGTATGGCCGCCATGGGGAATGCGGTTGACCTGCATCAATCGCGTGTCGGTACGGTGCGGGGCGCACGAGCCGGAAGGTTGTCGAAGGCGCGAATCGACTGTATGGCGGCCATGGGGAATGCGGTTGACCTGCATCAATCGCGTGCCGGTACGGTGCGGGGCGCACAAGCCGGAAGGTTGTCGAAGGCGTGAATGCGGACGGCGTTGCGCTGATACCGCACCGGCGCCGGGCCTCGGGAAGCCGTCCGCAGACGCACCATCGACGCGCTTGACACGCATCAAGCCGGAACCGGCGACAGTCGGCTGCAATGAGGGGCGTCGCACGCGTGCCCCCGGGCCTGCCGGCCCGATCCCGCGACATCGAGCAGACGGGAACGTGCCGTTTCCGTTCGACTACAACCCGCCGGTGCGGCGACATGCCGGCACCCTGCCCATCGATCCGTTCACCATGCCCCGAGCACCACGCCTGCCGTTCAAGTCGAGTCGCGGAGCCGCACGACGAAAGACCATGCAATTCGATCGCGCATTGCGTCGGCCCGCCACCTATGCGCACCCCGCCGGCCGGATCGAACGGATCGAAACGCACCTGTCCGTCGTGTATCTGGCGGGGCGCTATGCGTACAAGCGCATCAAGCCCGTTCGATTCGCCTTCGTCGATCTGGTGCGCCCCGCGCAGCGGCGCCGCTGCGCGCTCGCGGAGTGCAGGCTCAACCGGCCGTTC
>NZ_CAJNKE010000866.1 GCF_905232215.1 Burkholderia sp. LMG 13014 | reverse complement strand
GCTCGACGCGCACCGCCCTGGCGGCCCGCTGCACTGGCTTCAGAGCGACTGGTACGCGGCGCTCGATCCGGTGCTCGCATTCGACACGATCGTCAGCAACCCGCCGTACATTGCGCAGCACGATCCGCACCTCGCTCAAGGCGACCTGCGTTTCGAGCCGCGCGGCGCACTCACCGACGATGCCGACGGCCTCAGCGCGATCCGCACGATCGTCGCGGGCGCCGGCACCTATTTGAAACCGGGCGGCACGCTCTGGATCGAGCACGGCTACGATCAGGCCGAAGCCGTACGCGCCGTGCTCGCATCGCACGGCTTCGTCGCGGTCGAATCGCTCGCCGATCTGGCCGCGATCGAACGCACGACAGGTGGCCGCCTGCCGGGCTGATGCCCGGCCCGCCCGGTTGAAATCCGCTATCATTTCGATCTAACGCCCCGCTAACGCAAGGTCAGTCATGGACACCCAACAACGTATCAAGCAAATCGTCGACGAAAACCAGGTCGTGCTCTTCATGAAGGGCAACGCACAATTCCCGATGTGCGGCTTCTCGGGCCGCGCCATCCAGGTGCTGAAGGCCTGCGGCGTCGACCAGTTCAAGACGGTCAACGTCCTCGAAGACGACGAGATCCGCCAGGGCATCAAGGAATTCTCGAACTGGCCGACCATCCCGCAGCTCTACGTGAAGGGCGAATTCATCGGCGGCTCGGACATCATGATGGAGATGTACCAGTCGGGCGAACTGCAGCAACTGTTCGCCGCCGCGTAATACGCGTCGTCCCCTTTCGATGGCATCTCCCAGCGCGCCGCCACGCCGGCTGATCGTCGCGATCACCGGCGCCACCGGCGCGATCTACGGCGTACGGCTGCTCGACCTGCTGCGCGCCGCCGGCGGCGTCGAAACGCACCTGCTGATTTCGAACGCCGGCTGGCTCAACATCCAGCATGAGTTGAAGCTGTCGAAGGCCGATGTCGAAAGCCGCGCGGACGTCGTGCATTCGGTGCGCGACGTCGGCGCGACGATCGCATCAGGATCGTTCGCGACCGACGGGATGGTGATCGCGCCCTGCTCGATGAAGACGCTCGCGAGCGTCGCGCACGGGCTGTCCGACAACCTGATCACGCGCGCCGCCGACGTCACGTTGAAGGAGCGCCGCCGCCTCGTGCTGATGGTGCGCGAAACGCCGTTCAACCTCGCGCATCTGCGCAACATGACGGCCGTCACCGAAATGGGCGGCATCGTCTTCCCGCCGCTGCCCGCGTTCTACGCGATGCCGAAGACGATCGAGGAACTCGTCGACCAGACCGTCACGCGCGTGCTCGACCTGTTCGCGCTCAGCGCACCGCTGACGACGCCGTGGGCCGGCATCCGGCACGCGCAGTAAGCGCCCCCGCAGATCCAATCTGCGCGCATCTTCGCCGATTTTCCGTGAAACTCGTTCGATTTCACGAATACCGCAGCCATCCGCCGCAGGCACAACGCATCGCCCCGATTATCAACATGCGAGCGTCAATCAAATTCCTAAACGCGGATTTATCAATTCGCAGTGCGCACCTATAGTCACAGGCAAATCCCTTTGCAGGCCACCGCCATGAACCGCTTGCCTTCGCTCTACCTGTCCCACGGCGCCCCGACGCTGCCGATCGACCCGACGCTGCCGTCCGGTGCATTCACGCACCTCGCTGCCGAATTGCCGCGCCCGCGCGCGGTGCTGATGCTGTCCGCGCACTGGGGCACGCAGCGGCCCGTCGCCAGCATCGCCGCGCATCCGGAAACGATCCACGACTTCTACGGCTTTCCGCAAGCGCTGTACGACATCCGCTACCCGGCGCCCGGCGCGCCCCGCGTCGCCCAGCGCGCGGCCGGGCCGGTCTCG
>NZ_CAJNKE010000865.1 GCF_905232215.1 Burkholderia sp. LMG 13014 | reverse complement strand
GCAGGCCGGCGCATTGCCGAAAGAAGAAGACTCCATGCTCATAAACGGGGACACCTTGCGTGCGCATCGCGGGAGCGCACGCACGCGACGGTTTACAATAGGCGATTGTTCCGCGGCGCAATGCGGCAACGCAAATGCGCCGGGCAAACCAGACGCGCCATTCTACCGGCGCCCATCATCGAAGAGACAAGGAGACACCGTGACGATCTACAAGCTGGGCGATACGGCCCCGACGATCCACGAAAGCGTATTCGTTGCCGATACGGCGGCCATCATCGGCAAGGTCGTGCTCGAGGAGAACGCGAGCGTCTGGTTCGGCGCGACGATTCGCGGCGACAACGAGACGATTACCGTCGGCGCGGGCAGCAACGTCCAGGAAGGCGCGGTACTGCATACGGACCCCGGTTTTCCGCTGACGATTGCCGAAAACGTGACGATCGGGCACCAGGCGATGCTGCACGGCTGCACGATCGGCGAAGGTTCGCTGGTCGGTATCCAGGCGGTGGTCTTGAATGGAGCGGTCATCGGCCGCAACTGTCTGGTTGGTGCCGGCGCGGTCGTGACGGAAGGCAAGACGTTCCCGGACAACTCGCTGATTCTCGGCGCACCGGCGAAAGTCGTGCGCGAGCTGTCGGCGGAAGACATTGCGCGGCTGCGCACGAACGCGAAGACGTATGTCGAGCGGCGTGCGCATTTCAAGGAGCAACTCGTGCGGATCGGGTGATTCGCACGGATTTCAAGGAAGAAGAGTGAGCGACCAGTTACAGAAATTCATGTTCAATGCGGCGCCCGTGCGCGGCGAGATCGTTTCGCTGCGCAATACGTGGCAGGAAGTGCTCTCCCGCCGCGACTACCCTGCCCCCGTGCGCACGGTGCTCGGCGAGATGATGGCCGCGTGCGCGCTGCTGTCCGCGAACCTGAAATTCAACGGCACCCTGATCATGCAGATCTTCGGCGACGGGCCGGTCCAGATGCTGGTCGTCCAGTGCGGTTCGGATCTGTCGATGCGGGCCACCGCGAAGTTCGCGGGCGACGCCGCACAGACGATCGGCGACGACACGAGCTTCCCGTCGCTCGTCAATGCGAGCGGCCACGGCCGGTGCGTGATCACGCTCGACCCGGCCGACAAGCTGCCGGGCCAGCAGCCGTACCAGGGCATCGTGCCGCTGAACGGCGTCGACGGCCCGCTCGAATCCGTCTCGCAGGTGCTCGAGCATTACATGCATCATTCGGAGCAGCTCGACACGCGGATGTGGCTGGCAGCCGATCGCGACCGCGCGGTCGGCATGCTGCTGCAGAAGCTGCCGGGCGACGGCGGCATCGTGCCGCGTCATGCCGAAACCGATACCGATACGTGGGAGCGCGTCTGCACGCTCGGCGGCACGCTGTCCGCGCAGGAACTGCTCGAAGTCGAACCGGAAGTCGTGTTCCGCCGGCTCTTCTGGCAGGAAAACGTGCAGCACTTCGAACCGGCCGGCACGCGCTTCCAGTGCTCGTGTTCGCGCGAGAAGGTCGGCGCGATGCTGCGCATGCTCGGCCGCGAGGAAGTCGACAGCGTGATCGTCGAACGTGGCCACGTCGAGATCCATTGCGAGTTCTGCAATCAGCGCTACGAATTCGATCCTGTCGACGTCGCGCAACTGTTCGCGGCCCCCGGCGTCGAGACGGGCATCGCGCCCGCCACCGACCAGCGTCACTGAGCCGAGCCGCGGCCCGATGCCCGCTATCCGGGCACGGGCGCATAATGACGCACGAGCGTCGCACGCACGGCTCCGGCGCCGAAGTCTCGTACTTCGGCGCCAATCGCTTCTCGTCGTCGGCGCGCTGCAGGAGAAACACATGAATCGCCCGCTTCATCGATCGTTTCGCACC
>NZ_CAJNKE010000864.1 GCF_905232215.1 Burkholderia sp. LMG 13014 | reverse complement strand
GGTGCCGATCGACCAGACGATCGTCAGCACGCCGGTCAGCCAGTACACGTGGCCGACCGACCGCGCGACGGGCGCGGTGAGATCCCCGTTGAACGCTGCATGAAACGCGAGCCACGCGAGCCCGAGCAGCGCGATGCCGAACGCCTGGCCGAGCATCGCCGGCTGGACGCTTGCCAGTTGCAACGCGTTGAACAGCGACTGCCAGGGCGTCAGCACGAACAGCACGCCGAACGCCAGCAGCAGCACGGCATCGATGATCAACACGGCTCGCAGCAGCGGTTTCATCGGCGATCAGTCCACGTGGTAGTTCGGCGCTTCCTTCGTGATCTGCACGTCGTGCACGTGCGACTCGCGCATGCCCGCCGCGGTGATCTGGACGAATTCGGCCTTGTCGTGCAGCTCGTCGATCGTCTTGCAGCCGCAGTAGCCCATGCTCGCGCGCACGCCGCCGACCAGCTGGAACAGGATCGCGTTGACCGAACCCTTGTACGCGACTCGACCTTCGATGCCTTCCGGCACGAGCTTGTCGATGTTCGCCGAGTTGTCCTGGAAGTAGCGGTCTGCCGCGCCGTCCTTCATCGCACCGACCGAGCCCATGCCGCGGTACGACTTGTACTGGCGACCCTGGTACAGGAACACGTCGCCCGGCGCCTCTTCGGTGCCCGCGAACATGCTGCCCATCATCACCGCGTTCGCGCCGGCCGCGAGGGCCTTCGACACGTCGCCCGAGAAGCGCACGCCGCCGTCGGCGATGCACGGCACGCCCGTGCCCTTCAGCGCTTCCGCGACATTCGCGATCGCGCTGATCTGCGGCACGCCGACACCGGCGACGATCCGCGTCGTGCAGATCGAGCCCGGGCCGATACCGACCTTGACCGCATCTGCGCCGTATTCGACGAGCGCCTTCGCGGCGGCGGCCGTCGCGATGTTGCCGCCGATCACCTCGACGTGCGGGTAGTTCTGCTTGACCCAGCGCACGCGCTCGAGCACGCCCTTGCTGTGGCCGTGTGCGGTATCGACGACGATCACGTCGACGCCGGCCTGCACCAGCAGCTCGACGCGCTCTTCGTTGTCGGGACCGACGCCGACCGCCGCGCCTGCGCGCAGCTTGCCGTGTTCGTCCTTGCACGCGTCCGGATGCTCGGTCTGCTTCGTGATGTCCTTGACGGTCATCAGGCCGCGCAGTTCGAATGCGTCGTTGACGACCAGCACGCGCTCGAGGCGGTGGCTGTGCATCAGCGCCTTCGCTTCGGCGAGCGGCGTGCCTTCCTTGACCGTGACGAGGCGCTCGCGCGGCGTCATGATCGACTTGACCGGCTCATCGAGGCGGGTTTCGAAACGCAGGTCGCGGTTCGTGACGATGCCGACGAGCTGCGGGCCTTCGACGACCGGGAAGCCCGAGATGCCATGCTGGCGCGACAGCGCGATCACGTCGCGCACCTTCATTTGCGGCGGCACCGTGATCGGATCGCGGACAACGCCCGATTCGAAACGCTTGACCTTCGCGACCTCGCGGGCCTGTTCGGCCGGCGTCAGGTTCTTGTGGACGATACCGACGCCACCCTGCTGAGCCATCGCGATCGCGAGGCGACCTTCGGTGACCGTGTCCATCGCGGCGGACACGAGCGGCATGTTCAGGGAGATATTGCGGGTCAGCTTGGTCTTGAGGCTGGTGTCGCGCGGGAGAACGTCGGAGAAGGCGGGAACGAGGAGCACGTCATCGAAAGTGAGTGCTTTTTGGATCAGACGCATGGCAAATCCTATGGGCGCAAAAGCGAATTATACGCGAAGCGCTGCGAATTTTCACAACACGAACAACGGCTTAGCCGCTTTCCTCCGTTCGGGGGCCGAATCGTTCGGTTCGCCGTTCGGTTCGTTTTCGATCGCCTT